>DATFQY010000131.1:0-2776 GCA_035263845.1 Thermoanaerobaculia bacterium
GCGCCGGCTGACGGCCGCGGTCAACCTCATCAAGGCGCTCGGCGGGGGCTGGACCACTTCGGAGCTCCCCTACGGCGGAGTGGTCGCCGCAACCGGCTCACCGCAGTAGTTCCTTCGCTCCGCTCAGGATGACAAGGGAAAGAGGTTCCCTTCAGGGAGAGCTCTTGCCCTTGTTCAATACGGCTCAGGATGACCGGGGAAGGTGGGTCGCTTCAGGGAGAGCTCTCTCCCTTGTCATCCCGAGCGAACGGCGAGGGACCTACTCCTTCCGTGCTATACGGCGAGTCCCGTCTCCTCCGACACGATCCGGCGGAAGAAGCCGAGGAACGCCTCCCTGCGGAACGGATCGAAGCGGGGCGAGGCGACGAACTCGCGGGCGGCGGCGCGGTAACGCTCCCTCTGCTCTTCCGAGAGACCGCGCAGGAAGTCCCGCAGCTCGCCGTAGCCGTCGAAGCGCCGCGCGTCGATGAAGCAGTCCGCCGGGACGGCCTCCGCGATATCGGGCGCGCCGAGGTAGACGGGGATCGTCCCGGAAAAGAAGCAGTCGAAGATCTTCTCGGTGATCCAGCCCTTCAGGACCATGTTCTCGAAGCAGAGGGCGAAGGAATACCGGCCGAGGGTCTCGCGCTTGGAGACCGCCCTCCCGCGCCAGGCACGCCGCGCGGCGGCGTAGAGCGGGTGCGGAAAGACCGGCTGCCAGGCCTTCCACGCGGCGCGGTGGAGCCGGCGCGCGGTCCAGGGAATCCAGGTCTTCCCAACCCGGAACGGCGCCTGGTCCCACTCCGGGCCGTAGAGATCGATCTCGCCTCCCGCCTCGAAGAAGGCCAGCGCCCGCAGCCGCTCCGTGTAGAGCTCGGCCGGATCGACCCGAGGGAGCTTGTTCGCGTTGATCATGACGAGGAACTTCCGGTCTCCTCGCCTCCAGATCTCCTCGTGGACCCGGTCGAAGGACTGCGGCCAGCGAAACGGCTCGCAGCGGACCGGCCGGCCGGTGAATGGGAGCAACGAGTCCGAGTCGGTCCAGGAAAAGACGCGCTTCCAGGCTCGCTCGACCGCAGGGAGGGCCCGGTAGATGCGCGGCTCCACGATCGGGCACTCCAGCGCGAAGAACGCGGCGAGGACCGTGTCGCCCCGCCGCGCGACCCGGGGATAGTTCTCCAGCATTCCCAGCGACACGCAGACGTTGCGCTCGGAAAGAGCGGAGCCATCCAGGCGGTCCACCGTGTGGACCGGGATCCCCATCGAGGCGAAGTGCTCCCGAATCCGCTTATACGGCGCGAGGATTTCCTCGCCCCCGGTTGGGACCGTGCCCGAGTCGAACAGCCGATCGCCCAGGAAGTGACGCGACGGCGGATCGATGTAGAGCGCCGCGGGCGCCTTCCCGGTCATGAGCGGCCGGAAACAGCCGCCCCGCCCGGCATCGGAGGCGGCTCCCCTTTCGGCTCGTTCCCCGCGTGCCAGCGGCGGTAAAACGCATCCGCGACGATCCGGCTTCGCGGCAGGCGGCAGAGGACTCGCAGGATCCCGAGCAGGAGGAGCAGGCGCGCACGCTGGACGCGGGAAGAGCGCGCCAGCGTGGCCGCATGGACCTGCGCGAGAGCGACGCGCCCCTCCCCGAGATCGCCGCGGATATAGCGCGCCACGGCGATGAAGAGCCGGTCCTCGGCGCGGTGCGCCTCGTGGGCCCGAAGGGCGGGCGCGCGCGAGATCTCCCTCGCGCCGTCCTCCAGGTAGCCGTCCAGGATCGCGAAGTGGAGCTCGGGCTCGGTGCGCAGGTGCTGGTACCGGTGAGCGGCCCCTCCGTGGAAGTGCCGGTAGCTCATCAGGTGTTCCGGCAGCACCGCGACCGGGAAGCTACGGGCGATCCGGATCCACATGTCCAGGTCGGCGCTGTCGCGGTAGAGCGCCCCGCGGTATCCCCCCACCTGGCGGTACACGGCGGCCCGGACCATGGAGGTCGGGCAGACGAAAAAGGAGTTCTTGTAAGTCAGGAGTGCGTTCCACACGGTCGAGAAATCGAGCGGCCGGCCGCCGGGGACTCCACTCGGGAGCTCGAGCCGCCCGTATTCGCGCCCCTCCGCGTCGATAAACGTGTCGAGGCAGAAGACGGCGCCCGTTTCCGGGTGCTCCCGCAGGAAGTCAGCCTCCCGCTCGATGATCGTGGGCCTGTAAACGTCGTCGGCGTGGTAGACCGCGATCAGCTCGCCCCGCGCCAGGGCGATCCCATCGTTGACGTTGTCGTAGATCCCCCGGTTGGCCTTCTGCCGGTGGACGCGGATTCGTGCTCCGTACCAGGCCAGAATCTCCGGCGTCTCGTCCGTGGACGCGTCATCCATGACCAGGACTTCCATCGGCTCGTAGGTCTGGGCCAGGATCGAATCGAGGCTCTCCCGCAGGTACTTCGCCCCGTTCCACACCGGCAGGACGACCGACACGAGAGGCGATTCCGACACCTTTCGATCTTAGCCCTTCGGCCATAATTGACCTGCTGCCCGTAGCTCAGCCCGGATAGAGCAACGGCCTTCTAAGCCGTAGGTCGGGAGTTCGAATCTCCCCGGGCAGGCCACTTCTCTCCCTGCTGCGACAGTGGCTCTCTCAGCTCACGCCGGCGCGGCGGCGCATCTGCCGGACCAGTCCGTCGAGGCGGGACTCGAGCTGGCGGAAACGGGAGTCGCCGCGGAGGGGGTCGAGGAGAGGGCTTCGCGTGCCCAGGGGCCAGCCGCGCCAGCCGGCTTCGACCGACTTGTCCAGCCAGCGGAACGCCTCGTCCTTGTTT
>DATFQY010000132.1:0-12371 GCA_035263845.1 Thermoanaerobaculia bacterium
CGAAGGCCCACGAGCGCGCCCTCGCACCACCAGGACAGAAGCTCCGAAACGCGGGTAAACGCGTCGAACGCGTCGAACGCGCTCGCGTTGACCGCCACCGACCGGATGACCGGCTCGCTCACCCGCCGATTGTACCGTCCCGACTAAAACCTCGCGAGCTTGTCGACGCTGCTCAGGGTGATCCAGAAGTTGGCGCCGTCGCTGCAAACCCCACGCGGCCCGTTGCCGCCTCCGGCCGACACGAACCCGAGCGACGTCAGGTCGGCGGCCTTCCAGAGGGAGACGATGTCGTTGCCGAGGTCCGTGACGAGAATCCGCTCGCCGTCGAACCCCGCGCCCGCGGGATGGGTAAAACCGGTGAGCGTGGTGAGAACGGCCCCGTTGGAAGCCCGGACCACCGAGACCGTTCCGGTGTTCTGGTTGGTCACCCAGATGTTCGTGCCGTCGAAGACCGCCGCGGAGGGACCGTTGTCGACCGTCACGGTCTGGAGAATGGCGCCGAAGGCCGCGAGCTTGTGCAGCTTTCCCGGGCCTGAAATCACGTCCGTGACCCAGACGTTCGTCCCGTCGAAGATCGCCGCTCTCGGAGAGGTGAACCCGGTCGTGACGGTGGAAAAGGACCACGGGATCGCACCCGGCGTCACCATCACGACGTGCCCGTCGAAGCTCGTCGTCCAGAAACGGCCTCCGTCGAAGGCAATGCCGGTCGGGTTGCCTGGAAGCGTGCTGACGACGGTGGTCACGACGCCCGGCGGTTGGGTCGGATCGATCTGGTACAACCGGCCCGGGGCCGTGCCCCCGGTAATGATGATCCGCCCCATCGCCGACTCGATTCCCGAGGCCACGATGGCCCCGGTCCACGTCTCGAGCAACTTGCCGTCGCTCGCTCGCACACGCGAGACCGTGTCGCTGATTTCGTTCGCCACCCAGACGTCGGCGCCGTCGAAGTGGGCGCTGACGGGATTGAGGCCCACCGTCGTCAGGCCGAGCACCAGGGAGTTCTGCGGCCTCCAGTACTTCACGACCGCGGCCTTGCGGCTGGAGCGCTGGAGCGTTCGGTCCACGGTGCGCGAGAGGAACGCTGCCATCTGGAGGCGAGTGACGTTGGCGTTCGGATCGTAGGTCGTAGCCGTGACCCCGGTCGTGATTCCGAGCGTGAAGATCTGCAGGACGAACGGGCAGAACGGATCAGTGCCGCCGAGATCCGTGAATGGCCCGCACGGCAGTCCCGGCCCGAGAGTGCTTCCCACGAGAACACTGGCGGCGGCAAGCGGAAACACGAAGAGCAGGCGAACGAACTTCGGGATGCGCATACGATTCCCTCCTCCGTTTCCTCTAGTCTCCCACGAGAGGCAGCGGAGGGATGGGGTCTTCAGAACCGCGCGAGACTGCCCGAGCCGTTGAGCACGACCCAGAAATGGACGCCGTCGCTGCACGCTCCGTGGGGTTGCGTGCCGCCTCCCGTGGAAACGAATCCGAGCGGCGACAGGTCGGCGGCCTTCCAGAGGGAGACGGAACCCAGGGACTGGTTCGTCACGAGGACCCTCTCGCCGTCGAAGGCGGCCTGGTACGGCCCGCCCAAACCGTTTCCGGTCAGCGTCGCGAGGATCGCCCCGTTCGAGGCCCGGACGACCGTGATCGATGGGTCGAGGACGTTCGGCACCCAGATGTTGTTGCCGTCGAAGACGGGGAACCCCGGAACGTTCCCGACGGTCACGGTCTGGAGAATCCCGCCGGAGGAATCGAGCTTGAAGAGCCGATCTGCGTTCGTATCGACCGCCCAGACGCTCGTTCCGTCGAAGACCATTCCCGCGACCGCGTCGAAGCCCGTCGTCACGGTTGCCACAGTCCAGGGTGCGACCGAGCCGGGAGTCACGATCGAGACCGATCCGCTGAAGTCTCCGCTCCAGATCTTGACGCCGTCGAAGACCAGAGCCTGGGGAAAGGCGCCCAGGGTAGTGGCGACCGTCGTGACGGCTCCCGCGTTCTGGCCGGGATCGATCATGTAGAGCCGTCCGGGAGACAGATTGCCTGCCGCGAAGATCCGCCCGATCGCCACCAGCAGCCCGCTGGGATTGACGCTGCTGATCCAGTTTTGAAGGAACTTGCCGTCCGACCCCCGAATGCGGGTGATCAGGTCGTCGGTCTGGTCCGAGATCCAGAGGTCGGCGCCGTCGGACTTGACGAACCCGGGACTGGAGCCGAGTGCGATGAGGGCCTCGTCGTGGAGCGTCTGAGTCTTCCAGAACTGGTCGAGGCTCGCCCGGCGGCTCCCCCGCTGGAGCGTCCGGTCCACGGTCCGCGAGAGGAACGCCGCCATCTGGAGGCGGGTGACGTTGTCCGCCGGGGAAAAGGTCGTCGCCGTCGTCCCGGTCGTGATGTTGAGCGTGAAGATCTCCAGCACGAACGGGCAGAAGCCGTCGTTGGCGGTATCGGTGAAGGGGCCGCAAACGCCGATCAATCCGCCTGCGGCGCCCGCGAGGACCGCCGCGGCCGCGAGCAAGCCACGGAGAACTCTCCCTGCGCTCATCTCAGAATCTCGCGAGCCCGCCAGCCCCGCTGAGGGCGACCCAGAAATCCTTTCCGTCGCTGCACGCCCCGAGAGGACTGGTTCCGGCACCCGTATCGAGGGAGCCGATCGCGGTCAGATCCGCCGCCTTCCACAGCGCGAGCCTGTGGTCGCTGCCGGAGGTGACGAGAACCCTCCGTCCGTCGAACGCGGCCTGCTGGACGTTGGTGAGCCCGTTGTCGGTCAACGTCGCCAGGACGGCTCCTGTCGAGGCCCGGACGACCCATACCGAGCCCCCGCCCGGTGCCCAGATGTTCGTCCCGTCGAAAGCGGGCCAGGCCAGGCCGCTACCGAGGGTCACTGTCTGCAGGATGGCGCCGTTGCCGTCGAGCTTGAAGAGTCTCTGCGCGCCGAAGTCGGTGACCCAGACGTTGGCGCCGTCGAAGAGCGTGCCGTTGGGCTGGGAGAAGCCGGCCGTCACGGTGGTCACGGTCCAGGGCGGCGGCCCGCCGGGGGTGATGATGGAAACGGATCCGCCGGAGTTGGCCGACCAGATGTTCGAGCCGTCGTAGGTGAGAGTCTGCGGGAAAACCCCCAACGCCGTCGAAACGGTGGTGACGCTGCCCACCGGCTCGCTCGGGTCGATCATGTACATGCGTCCCGGATTGGTGTTGGCGGCGATGAAGACGCGTCCGCTCGCCACGAGGACACCCCTCGGATTGATCCCGGAGGTCCAGGACTCCAGGACGGCGCCGTCGCTTCCACGGACGCGGGCGACGATCTGGAGGCCGGGGTCGGAAACCCAGAGATCCGTGCAGTCGGACTTGACGAACTGCGGGGTCAACCCGACCTCCGTCACTCCGAGGGCGGTCGCCGCCTGGGTCGTCCAGAACTGGTTCAATCGCGCACGGCGGCTTCCCCGCAGCAGGACGGAATCCACGGTCCGGGAGAGAAACGCCGCCATCTGGAGGCGGGAGACGCTGTCGCCGGGTGAGTAGGTCGTCGCCGTCGTCCCGGTGGTGATTCCCAGGTAGAAGATCTCCAGCACGAACGGGCAGAACAAGTCGTTCGCCATATCGGTAAAGGGACCGCAGGTTCCCAGCAGGCCCGCCGCGCCGCCGGCGAAGAGAGCAAGGACCGCGGTGAGGACGGCGGCGAAACGACGAAGACGCATTCTCAGAACCTCGCCAGCGCATCCACGCCGGACAGTGCGACCCAGAAGCTGACGCCGTCATTGCAGACCGCGGTCGGTCCGTTCCCGATGCCGGTCGCGTAGGAGCCGATCGGCGAGAAGTCGGCCGCCTTCCAGAGCGACAGCATGTCGCCCGCGGGAGAAGTGACGAGCACCCTTTCGCCGTCGAAGCTCGCGAACTGCGGCTGGTTCAGCCCGTTTCCCGTCAACGTCGCCAGGACGACGCCGGTCGCCGCTCGGACCACGGAAACCGACGAGGACCCGATGTTGGGGACCCAGAGGTTTCCCCCGTCGAACACCGGGAAGGCTGGCTGCGTGCCCACGGTCACCGTCTGCAGGATGGCCCCGGCGGCGTCGAGCTTGAACAGCTTCCCGACGGTGAAGTCGGTGACCCAGACGTTGGAGCCGTCGAAGAGTGCGCCGGTCGGAGCGGTGAAACCTGTCCCCACCGTCGTGACGGTCCAGGGGACGACGAGTCCGGGAGTCACGATCGACACCGAGGGCCCCGAGAAGTTGGCCGTCCAGATCCGGACCCCGTCGAAAGCGATTCCGATCGAGTCGTCGCCCAGGTTGCTCGCGACCGTCGAGACGGCTCCCGCCGGTTGCGCCGCCCGTACCTGGTACAGCCTTCCCGGGCTGGTCTGTCCCGTCAGGAGGACCCGTCCGATGGCCACGACAAACTGGTCCGCGTTCGTCGCGCCTGTCCAGGTGTCCAGCAACCTCCCGTCGCTTCCCCGGACCCGGGAGACCGTCCCGGAGTCCCTGTTGGCGACCCAGATGTCCGCCCCGTCCGAAGCCACGCCGCGCGGGAGGTCGCCGACCGAGGTCGTCGAGAGCCGCACCGGGTTCTGGATCCTCCAGAACATCTCCAGCGCCGCCCGGCGGCTGCCCCGGTCGAGGACCCGGTCCACCGTCCGTGACAAAAACGCCGCCATCTGGAGACGTGTCACGTTGTCCGACGGAGAGAACGTCGTCGGCGTCGTCCCCGTGGTGATCCCGAGCGTGAAGATCTCGAGCACGAACGGGCAGAACGTGTCGTTGGTCGTATCGGTGAACGGCCCGCAGACCCCCAGCAGCGAGGTCGAGGCTCCGGCCGCAGCTGCGGCGATGGCAGCCAGGCAGATCGCGGCAAGCCGCCGGAAGCCGAAAAGCCTCATGGACCCTCCTGCTCCCAAACACGCAAACCCGGGCGGTTTCCCGCCACGACCGCCGACCCTTATACTCCCGCGCCCATGAACGAGGGGCCGACACTGACGCTCGAAAGAGTCCGCCGGGAGCTGTCCGGGGCGGTCCTGGCGGCGGTGCGGGACCTCTATGACGTCGAGCTCGGATCCGTCGTCCTGGAACGGCCGCCCAAGGTCTCGCTGGGAGACCTCGCGACGCCGGCGGCCTTCGATCTCGCCAAGAAAGCTCGGAAGGCCCCCCGGATGATCGCCGAGGCGATCGTGGGTGCGGTGAAGCTCCCGGCCGGCGTCGAGCGGGCGAAGGTCGAAGGGGGCGGCTACGTCAACTTTTTCCTCGAGAGGGGGCCCTTCGCCGCCGGCCTGCTCGAGCCGCCCGCCGAGGCCTCGGCCCGGGCGGGAAAGGTCGTCGTCGAGCACACCAACATCAATCCGAACAAGGCGGCCCATATCGGCCACATGAGGAACGCCCTCCTCGGCGACGTCCTCGTGAGAGCGCTGCGGTGCCTCGGGTACGGAGTGGAGGTCCAGAACTACCTCGACGACACCGGCGTCCAGGTCGCCGACGTCGTGGCCGGCCTGGTCCACCTCGCCGGCGTGGGCACGGCGGCGCAGGCGCGCGAGGTGATCTCGGCGGCGGCCCTCCCGGGAGGCGCGCCCAACCCGAAGGGCTTCGCCTACCTGTGCTGGGACCTCTACGCCGAGATCGGGCGGACCTTCAAGGAGCGCCCGGACACCCAGGCGTGGCGCGCGGAGGTCCTCCACGCGATCGAGGCGGGGGACAACGAGATCGCGGGAATCGCGGCCGCCGTCTCGGAGGCGATTTCCTCGGCGCACCTGGCCACGATGGGACGAATCGGGATCGCTTACGACCTGCTTCCCCGCGAGAGCGACATCCTGCGGCGGAAGTTCTGGGAGACCGCCTTCGAGAAGCTGAAGTCGGCGGGAGCGGTGATCTACGAGACCGAAGGGCGCCATGCGGGTTGCTGGGTCCTCAAGCTCGCCGAGACCGAGGGATTCGCGGGGCTCGAGGAGCCGGACAAGATCCTCGTGCGATCCAACGGAACGGTCACCTACACGGCCAAGGACATCGCGTACCAGCTGTGGAAGTTCGGCCTGCTGGGGACCGACTTCGACTACGAGCGCTTCGAGCCGGACTGGAGGTCGGGATCGGTGCGGGCCGCGGAGATCCCCGACGCGGTCCGGCGGCATCCCCTCTGGCGGACCTCGCACGGATCGGGGTCGGCACGGGCGCCGGAGTTCGGAAGGGCCGCCCGGGTCATCAACGTGATCGACGTGCGGCAGTCCTACCCGCAGAAGGTCGTCAAGGAGGGGCTGCGCGTGCTCGGCTTCGAGAAGGAGGCGGAGGCGAGCGACCATTTCTCCTACGAGATCGTGGCGCTCTCGCCGCGGGCCGCGCGGCAGCTCGCGGAGCGCTTCGGCGAGGAATACCGACTCTCCGCTGAAGACGAGCAGAAGCCCTTCGTCGAGATGTCGGGGCGCAAGGGGCTGGGCGTCAAGGCGGATGACTTAGTCGAGCTGCTCCTCGAGAAGTCCCGTGCCGAGGTGGCCAGCCGCCGCGGCGAAGGCGCGGAAGGGGACGCCTCCTCCGCCGCCGAATCGGACGCCCGCGCCATCGCGGTCGGCGCGCTGCGGTACTTCCTGCTGAAGTTCGGCCGGAACAAGGTCATCGCCTTCGACTTCGACGAGGCAGTCAACTTCGAGGGAGACACGGGGCCGTACCTCCAGTATTCACTGGTGCGCGTCCAGAACATCTTCCGCAAGCTCGAGGAGAGGGGAATCTCGGCGGCCGTGCAGTCCGGGGAGGCCGCATCCGCGGCCTGGGAGGACGATCTCTGGGCGATCCTCCTCGACTCCGCTTCTACGCCGGAGATCGCCGAGCGGGCCGTCGCCGCCCTCGAGCCCTCCATGCTCGCCCGCCACGCCTTCGGGCTGGCCCAGGCCTTCAACCAGTTCTACCACCGCAACCCGATCGCCCAGGAAGCGGATGCCGCTGTCCGGAATCGCCGGATCGCGGTCGCGCGTATTTTCCAGACGGAGATGATCCGGCTCCTCGACCTCCTCGGAATTCCGATTCCCGGGAGGATGTAGTCGGGAATCTCTGTTTTCGGAACCGATGGCGAGCCTGGCTAAGAGATTTCCGGACAACGTCGCGGGGGACTTCTACGTCGATCGGACGTGCATCGACTGCGATGCCTGCCGGAGGATCGCGCCGGTGACCTTCGCGGAAGCTTCGGACCATTCCTTCGTTTCGCGTCAGCCGGACGGCGAGGCGGAGAGGCGGCGCGCCCTGATGGCCCTGGTCGCCTGCCCGACCGGGTCCATCGGGACGGCCTCGCGGCAGGACGTTCGGCCGGCGCTCTCAGCATTTCCCGAGACGGTCGCGGAGAACGTGTCCTTCTGCGGATTCACGTCGGAGAGCTCCTTCGGCGCCTGGAGCTACTTCCTCGAGCGCCACGAGGGCAACGTCCTGGTGGATTCCCCGAAGGCGGTCAACCGGCTCCTCTCCCACTTCGAGGAGCGGGGCGGGATCTCGAGGATGTTCCTGACCCACCGCGACGACGTCGCCGATCACGCCCTCTTCGCGAAGCGGTTCGGCTGCGAGCGGATCCTCCATGAGCGGGACGTCACCAACTCGACCCGGGTCGTCGAACGGAAGATCTCAGGCGACGACCCGGTCCGGATCGAAGACGACCTTCTCGTCATACCAACGCCGGGGCACACCCGAGGCCATGCCGTGCTCCTCTACGGGGACAAGTTCCTCTTTACCGGCGACCACCTCGCCTGGTCCGCGCGCCGCAACGGCCTGATCGCCTTCCGGGACGCCTGCTGGTACTCCTGGGAAGAGCAGACCCGCTCCATGGAGAAGCTCCTCGACTACCCCTTCGAGTGGGTTCTCCCCGGACACGGCGCGTGGCACCACGCCGAGTCCCCGGGGGCCATGAAGCGGGAGGTCGAGCGCTGCGTCGTGTGGATGAAGGGGCGCTAGCTACTCGGAGACCCGCAGACCTTCCTCGACGACCTTCATGGGTACGACCTTGCCTTCGCCGAGCTTGTCGAGGGCCTTCCGTACCGCCTCGATCCGCTCCTCCCGCGAGAGGAAGACGACGCAGCCGCCCCCGCCCGCTCCGCAGGCCTTGCCTCCCCACGCGCCGGCCTTCTTCGCGGCGGCGATGGCGCGCTCGATCAACGGAGTCGAAACGACCGGCGCAAGCCGGCGGCGCGCTTCCCACTCCGCGTCGAGGGCCGCGCCCATCGCGGGGATGTCCACGCGCCCCAGGGCGGCGGCCATCGCGGCGGCGGCCCGCCGGACGCCCTCGAGGTTGGCCGTGACCTCCTCGTCGCCCTCGAGGCGGGCGCGGAGGATCTGCCAGTTGTTCATCCCCGAAGAGTGGGAGAGCCCCGAGTCGAACAGCGTCAGATGCTTCTCCCACGGCGCGATCGAGGCCGGCAGACGCTCGCCGGTCGTGCGCCCGGCCCGGAACGTGATGACGTGGGCCCCCCCCTCGAGAGGCGGGTAGTAATCCTGGACGCCGGCGGGCTTGGAGAGCACGCGGGTCTCGACGTCGCGGACGAAGTCCACCCGGTCCACGCCCCTCAGGTCGCGCGGGCTCACGCGCTGGAGGGCTCCCATGAGGGCGACCGTGAGGGCCGAGGAGCCGCCGAGGCCCGAACCGAAGGGGACGCCGGACCAGAACTCGATCTCGAGAGGCTCGCGGATCTCCAGGGCTTCGAGCAGAGACCCGACGAGCGCGGTCGCCGGGTCCGAGAGAAGCTCGGCGGCGGAGGCGGCGTTCTTCTCGATGCCGCGGTCGCGCAGGACGACGCGCAGGCCGCGCTCCCCCCGCCGCACCCGGCACTCCGCGTAGCGGTCGATGGCCAGGTTGACGGTGACCGAGCCGGGATGGAGGACGTGCAGCGGCCAGAGGTCGAGCGTGCCGCCGGCCAGGTCGACCCTCGCGGGGGCGCTCGCCTCGATGGTCAGGTCGGAACGCACGCGGCGCGGATTCTAAGCTGTCCTCGCGGCGGCGTTCGCGGCGGCAGGAGTCTCCGAGCGAAGGCGAGGAGGAGCCCGCCGCAGGTTCCTTGCGTAGTGAGGAGCGACGGTTAGTAACCGACTCGGGAAGCGCGGAGGAAACCGGACTGGGGGAAAGCGATGCCTTCGACGGTGACGGTCTGCCCAACCGAGCTCGGGAAGACCGACGGATCGCGAGCCATCAGCCGCCACACCTCTCCGTTGTCCGCGCAGAAGCCGGCCTCGTGCTGCGACTCCGGAAGCGGGCAGAGCCCCGCTTCGTGCCGCGTCTCGCACTGGAGGCAGACGAGCGTCCCGGTCAGGACGACGTGGGATTCCAGGTGCGCCGCGGGAGCGACGCCGGGAAGGCCGACCGCGGAGGAAAGGGCGATCGCGGGAGCGGCCGCCGGCTTCGCGCCGGGGCCGTCGGCCACGACGGGAAGGATCGCGACGAGGACCGCCGCCGCGAGAACGAACGCCGGCGTCCGGGAGCGGATGATCGGGGGCTCGCCCCGGTGGATCCGGGCGATCAGGCCGGGAGGCGCGGTCGCCCGGTCGAGCCGGGAGCGCAGCAGCGCCGCCATGCTCCTCGCCGAGCGGGACCTCGCCTCGCAGGGCGGGCACTCGGCCAGGTGCCGGGAAAGGGCTTCGCTTTCGCTACGCGAGATGTCGCGATCGAGATGGGCGTACAGGAGGAATCGCGCCTGGGTACAGTTCATCGGTGCCGGAGTGGGAAACCCCGCCACCGTCCCCGAAATTCCGGCTATTCGTCCCGACCTGGCAAGGGCCGGGATCGCCCCTTAGGCGGTCTGGCCCTTCGGACGGGTGCGCATCTTGGTGGGCTCGGCTCCCCGGATGTAGCCATGCTGCCGGGCGTACTTCAGGAGGGCCTTTTCCAGGAGCTTTCTTCCCCGGTAGAGCCGGGACATGACCGTCCCGACCGGGCAGTCCAGGATGTCCGCGATCTGCTTGTAGGAGAAGTCCTCGAGGTCGGCCAGGATCACGACCATCCGGTAGTCGTAGGGGAGCGATTCCAGGGCCTTCCGCACGTCGTCGTCCAGGACCCCGGTGAAGAACTCCGCCTCGGGGTCCGACGGGGCCTCGCTGTTGTCCCGCCGCACGATCCGCTCGAAGGAGTCCTCGATCTCGGCGAAATCGACGCTCCGGGGCTCGAGCTTCTTCTTGCGGTAGTTATTGATGAACGTGTTCTTCAGGATCTTGAAGAGCCACGCCTTCAGGTTGGTGCCTTTCTCGAACTTGTCGTAGTACTTGTAGGCCTTGAAATAGGTCTCCTGGACCAGGTCCTCCGCATCCTCGGCGCTCCGGGTCATCCGGTAGGCCGTGTTGTAGAGGGAATCCAGGTACGGCATTACCTGGGAGTCGAAGTCCCAGGAAGTCAGACCCGAAGTGTCCGGTTTCGCCTGCACGCTCGCCTTTTCCATGCTCTCCTTTGGTTTCAAGAAGCTTGCCCGCCCCGCCGGCGGACCGCCCGATTTGGGAATTTCTGAGGAGTCGGTGGCAACCTACGCCGTTACTACGGATTAGGACCCCATCCCGTTTACATGGTTCCTAGGAAAAGTACGGTCCGGACCCCTTTTTGGTTTCGGAAAGGGGTCAGTCTGTCCTCGGCTGAGGACGACCGGGGCGGGGCGGGCGCGGGGCCCGCCCCCCACGGGACTGTTTCAGAGGTTCCGGATCAGGAACGCGATCAAAAGCGCGTAGAGGACGAGGGACTCGATCAGCGCCAGGCCGATGATCGTCATCGTCCGGATGGCCCCAGCCGCTCCCGGGTTGCGGGAGATGCCGTCCGCGGCGGCCGAGGTCGCCCGGCCCTGGCCGATGGCTCCGGCCGCGGCGGCGATTCCGAGCAGGAAGGCGGCCCCGATGGCCCCCCACCGGACGCCCGAGGGCGCGACTCCCCCGCCGGCGGTCTCCTGGGCCAGCGCCGGAAGCGCGACACAGGCGAGCAGTGCTACCAGGACAAAGACTTTCTTGGTCGTCATCTCGATTTCTTCTCCTTAGGCCATTCTATTGGTTTTTCAGTGTTCCTCGTGGGCGGTCGCCAGGCTGATGTAGACCGAGGTCAGGGTGACGAAGATGAAGGACTGCAAGAGCGCCGTAAAGAGTCCCAGGGCCATCAGCGGCCAGGGAACGACGATGGGCAGGAGGCCGGCGAAGATGCCCGTCGCGGTGTGCTCCCCGTAGATGTTCATGAAGAGCCGGAGAGACAGAGAGAGGATCCGGGCGAAGTTGCCGATCATCTCGATGATGAAGAACAGGGGCGCCAGCCACAGGACCGGGCCCATGAAGTGCTTCAGATAGTTGAGGAGGCCCTGTTCCTTGATGCCCTGCCAGTTGAAGTAGACGAAGGAAATCACGGCAAGCGCCACCGTCGTCGAGAGGACCCCGGTCGGCGGCTGGAGGAAGAAGAAGAGCCCGAACAGGTTGCCCGCGAAGATGAACACCGCGAAGGCGCCGATGATGTTCAGGTACTTCTTCGAGGCCCCGTGGCCGATGACGTCCTCGATGAGGCTCCGGATGCCCTCGACGATCATCTCGAGGAAGTTCTGGACGCCGCCGGGCTTCTCCCGCCGGTATCGCCGCGCCGCCAGCGGGAAGAAGACGGCGAAGAGGAACAGCAGCAGGAGGGTCATGATCGCGGCGTCCGGAATCCACGCCTCCTTGCCGTCCGGGAACCAGAAGGCGGCCGCCCCGGGCGACATCTTCTCGACCGGAGGCTCTCCCAGCAGGCGGATCAGGAGCCCGTTGATCGGCCCATACAAAATGGAGTGGTGTTCCAAAGCAGCTCCGCCTACGAGGTGGAAGGTGGTAGGTCGTAGGTGGTAGGGAATCGGTTCATCAGTTTTCCCCTATCACCTATCACCTACCACCTATTACCTTTCGAAGATTTCTCCGGCGATAGCGAGGACGACCGCCGACAGGCCGGCGAACCCCGCGATGGGATCGAACCCTTTCCAGCGAAGAGCGACTACGAGGAGCCCGACCGAGACAGCCGTCACGAGCAGGAGCGGAAACAGAGCTCGAATCTTCCCCTTCCCTCCGGGCGCGACGAGCCGGCCGGTCAATTTCTCGAAAACGAGAAAGCTGAAAATAACGACGGCGGCGCAGATTGTCAAGGACACGCCTCGCCGCCATCCGAAGAGAAAAGCGGCGGCCGCGAGGCCCGCCCCGATCCACGCGGACCGCACGCGGATGCGCCGGACAACCGCTTCGTCCGCCGTCACTTCCGCTCCAGCCGCGCGAGGAACTGCCACAGGTTCAGGAACGCCGCGGCCACGCCGAGGCCCGCGCCGGCCAGCGCCGCCCACTCGCCCAGGTGAAGCCACGCGCCGATCCATTTCCCCGCGAAATACCCCGCGACGATGGCCAGCGGGAATAACAAACCCACGGCCGAGCCCTCGGCGGCAAGGGCATAGCGGGACTTGCTAATAG
>DATFQY010000133.1:0-13500 GCA_035263845.1 Thermoanaerobaculia bacterium
CCTCTTCCCGGCGGACTCCCTGGAGCGGACGACCACGGCGACGTACGGGCCGCGCCTCGCGCCGCCGGCACCGCGCCTGTCCATCACCGATCGCGAGTACCTGGAGAAGCTCAAGTCTTTGGGATACCTTCAGTAATTCCATGAAAGCAGTCTTTTTCACGAAGCACGGCGGCAACGAAGTGCTCGAGTACGGCGAGCGGGACGAGCCGTCTCCGGGGCCCGGAGAGGTTCGAATCGCGATGCGCGCGGCGGCGATGAACCGCCTCGACATCTTCGTGCGCGACGGCGTCCCGGGAGTGCCGCTACCGCAGATCCCCGGAGCCGACGGCTCCGGCGTCGTGGACGCGGTGGGCGAGGGCGTCGCCGGGCTCACCCCGGGGGACCGCGTGCTCGTCCAGCCGGGCCTCTACTGCAACGCCTGCGAGTTCTGCCGCCGGGGCGAGCAGTGCCTCTGCGTGAAGTTCCAGATCGTCGGCGAGCACGTTCCCGGCACCTTCGCCGAGAAGGTGGTCGTGCCGGCGCGCAACGTCTTTCCCATTCCGGGGAAGCTGTCCTTCGAGGAGGCCGCCGCGTTTCCGCTCGTCTACCAGACCGCGTGGCGCCTGGTCCTCACCCGCGGGGAGGCGCGCCCGGGACACACGGTCCTCCTTCACGGAGGGGGCGGGGGAGTCGGCGGCGCGGTCCTCGAGATCGCGAAGCTCGCCGGCGCGCGCGTCTTCGTGACGACTTCGGGGGAGGAGAAGGCCCGGCACCTCGCCGAGGCCGGGGCCGAGATCGTCCTCGACTACACGAAGCAGGACGTCGCGAAGGAGATCCGGTCCCTGACGGGCAAGCGCGGCGTGGACCTCGTCGTGGACTGCGTCGGCGAGAAGACCTGGATGACTTCGTTGAAGTGCGCCGCCAACGGCGGCCGGATCGTGACCTGCGGCGCGACGACGGGGCCCAACCCGAAGGAGGAGATCCGCCTGATCTTCTGGAAAGGCCTCTCGATCCTCGGCTCGACGATGGCCAACGACAGCGAGTTCCGGACGATGCTCTCGGCGGTCGCCGCCGGCAAGCTCGCGCCGCCCCGCATCGACAGCACCTTCTCCCTCTCCCGCGCCCGCCAAGCCTACGAGCGCCTGGAGCACGGCGAGCAGTTCGGCAAGATCGTCCTGGTCCCCGACGCCGCCACCCGCAACTGGCCCGATGGAGACTAGCCCGACCGGTGCTCCGTCCTCTCCTCGTCCCCAACGTGCCGTAGGGGAGGGGCTTGCCCCCTCCCGCCCCTCTCAACCGCGCCGCGACGTCGAGAGGGACGAGGCCGCCGGAGTCGCAACACCTCTTCACGACGGCGCCGGGCGGGCGCAAGGCCCGCCCCCACGATGCGGTGGGCACCGGAGAAGCCGGTGAAGGCCTCGCGTCCTCTCTCGATTCTCCAGATCCTCGAAAAAGGGCTCTTCTCGACGGGAAGCGTCGTCCAGATGTTTCAGCTCGCTCGCGGGCTCGCCCGTCGCGGGCACCGAGTGGCCATCGTTTCACGGGAGCAGGGGGACGTGCCGGCCAAGGCCCGGGAGGAAGGCCTCGACTTCATCGCGCTGCCCCTGAAGCACGAGTTCGACTTCGGCAGCGCGCGGCGCCTCGCCCGGATTTTCGACGAGCGCGCCGTGGACGTCGTCCACGTTCACAAGGGGATCGCCCACTCGATCGCCCTCTACGCCACCTTCTTCTGCAGGCGCCGCCCGGTCCTCGTCGTCAACCGCGGCGTCTCCTTCCCCCTCGACGCCTTCAACCGGCTGAAGTTCCACCTCCGCATGGACGCCGTCGTCACCGTCTGCGAGGACATCAAGAAGGTGATCGTCGCTTCGGGCAAGCTCCCGCCCGACAAGGTCAACGTCGTCTATGCCGGCGTGGACCTCGAGCGCTTCGACCCGCGCAAGACCGACGGCGCGCGCGTGCGCCGGGAATGGGGCCTCGCCGCCGCCGACACGCTGCTCCTCCAGGTCGGCGCCCGGGAGTGGAAGGGGTGGAAGGACCTGATCCGCGCCGCGGCCCTGCTCGCGCCGGACTTCCCGAAGCTGAGAACGGCCATCGTCGCGTGCGAGGACGACGCCAAGAGGGCCGAGGTCCGAGCCTTCGCCCGCGAGGAAGGGATCGAGGACCGCGTCCTCCCGATCGGTTTCCGCTCCGACATGCCCGACGTTCTCGCTGCGGCGCAGATCGTCGCGGACCTCTCCTACGAGGGGCTCGGGATTACCGGGACGCTGCGCGAGGCGATGGCCCTGGGCGTCCCGGTCATCGGGAGCGCCGCCGGCGGCAACCCCGAGCTCGTTGTGGACGGAGACTCCGGCCTTCTCGTTCCGCCTCGCGACGTCCCCGCGACGGCCGCCGCCGTTCGCCGGCTCCTGACCGACTCCGCGCTCGCGTCGAGGCTCGCCCGGGCGGCGCGCGCTCGGGTGGAGACCGGCTTCTCCTCGGAGGTGCGGCTCGACCGGATCGAAGCCCTCTACTCGCGGCTCCTGTCCTCGAAGGGTCTCAGCGCCGGAAGAGCGTCAGGAGAAGCGTCAGGACGATCGAGATGACGATGCAGGTCACGATGGGAAAGGCGAACGTGAACCCGGGCTTGCGCACGACGATGTCGCCCGGCAGCCGCCCGAGGTAGCGCGAGAGAAACGGCCAGAGGAGCCCGGCCGCGAGAAGCATCGCTCCCAGGGCGATCAGCAGGCCGCGCACCGAAGAGTTGGAGTTCCCGTCCACGGTGTGCGATTATCTCGGAGTCCTCGTCCCTCCCGCGGTCGGTTCTTCCGGCCAATCGTCATGACCGAACTGACCGCTCGAAGCGTCCTGAAAATCAAAGACCTGCAGCCGGAGGACCGGCCGAGGGAAAGGCTGGCCCGTATGGGCGCGGCCGCTCTCTCCAACGAGGAGCTGCTCGCGCTCCTGCTCGGCTCCGGCTCGCGGGGCGAGAGCGCCCTCGACCGCGCGCGCCGGCTGCTCGCCACCCACGGGGGCCTCGCCGGCCTCGCCGCCCTGACGCGCGCCGAGCTCGTCCGCGAGAGGGGAATCAAGGGCGCCAAGGGAGCGCTCCTGGTCGCGGCGCTCGAGGTCGGACGCCGTCTCGCCGCGGGCGCGATCTCCTGCCGCGACTTATTGAACGAGCCGTCCCTCGTCAAGGACTACCTGAGGCGCGCCCGCGGCGACGGGACCCAGGAGCGAACCGGCGCCCTCTTCCTGAACGCCCGCAACCGCCTCCTGCAGGACGACCCGGAGATCTACCGCGGCACGCTCGACCGGGCCGTCGTCGAGCCGCGCGAGATCCTGAAGCGCGCCCTCCTCGCCAACGCGGCCGGCGTGATCCTGTACCACAACCATCCCTCCGGCGACCCTTCGCCTTCGCGCGAGGACCGGGAGTTCACCCGCCGCCTCGCCGCCGCCGCCGACTCCGTCGGCCTGCGCCTCCTCGACCACGTCGTCGTGGGCCGGGAAGGCTGCGTCTCCTTCCGCGAGGCCGGCCTCATGTGAGGGGCTTCCTCGGCGGTCACCTGTCGACTGTCGACTGTAGACTCTCCTCGCCCATGAAGACGTTCTACGCGACGACGCCGATCTACTACGTCAACGACCTGCCCCACATCGGGCACATCTACACGACGGTCGTGACGGATACGGCGACGCGCTTCCACCGGTTGCTGGGGGAGAAGACCCGGTTGATGACGGGAACCGACGAGCACGGTCAGAACATCGAGAAGGCGGCCGCCGCGCAGGGGGTCACGCCGATCGCGCTGGCCGACCGGGTCGTCGCGCGGTACCACGCCCTCTGGAAGAAGTTCGACATCTCCAACGACGATTTCATCCGCACGACCCAGCCGCGCCATCGGGCCGGCGTCGAGGCCCTGATCGCGCGGATCGCCGCGGCCGGCGACTTCTACACCGCGAAGCACGAAGGGTGGTACTGCGCCAGCTGCGAGGCGTTCTATACGGAGAAAGAGATCGGCGAGGAGCGCAAGTGCCCGATTCACGGCACCGCCTGCGCCTGGGAGTCGGAGGAGAACGTCTTCTTCCGCCTGTCGAAGTACTCCGGCCCGCTGCTCGAGCATTACGAGAAGAACCCGCAGTTCGTTCGCCCCGAGACGCGGCGCGCCGAGATGATCTCGTTTCTGAAGGGCGGCCTGACCGACATCTCCGTCTCGCGTTCGAAAGTGAAGTGGGGGATCCCGTTTCCGGGCCACCCGGGGCAGGTGGTCTACGTCTGGTTCGAGGCGCTCGCCAACTACGTCACGGCGCTCGGCCTGGGCTCCGAGGACGAACACCTCTACCGGGAGTTCTGGGACAACCCCGACGGCCGGAGGATCCATCTGGTCGGCAAGGACATTCTCCGGTTCCACTCGATCTTCTGGCCGGCCTTCCTCCTCTCCGCCGGCCTGCCTCTGCCGACGACGGTCTGGGCGCACGGCTGGTGGCTGCGCGACGAGAAGAAGATGTCCAAGTCGGTGGGCAACGTGGTCCGGCCCGACGCCCTCGTCGCGCAGTTCGGCCCGGACGCGCTGCGCTACTTCCTCCTGCGCGAGATGACCTTCGGCCAGGACGCGAGCTTCTCCGACGAGGCCTTCCTGACCCGCTTCAACGCGGACCTCGCCAACGACCTCGGCAACACGGTCTCCCGAGTGGCGGCGCTCTGCCGGCAATCCTTCGGCGGCACACCCGACGTCGCCGCGGCGGAGGAGGACCTGGAAGCCGCCTTCCGCGCCCACGAGCCGGAGTGGCGCGCCGCGATGGAAGACTTCTCGTTCAACCGGGCGCTCGAGGCGATCTGGCGGTTCCTGACCCGCATCAACGGCTACGTCGTCGCCCGTGAGCCCTGGAAGGTCCGCAAGGAGAGGGGCGCGGCCTCTCCGGTCCTGAAGAAGATCCTCTACGGCTCCGCGGAATCGGTTCGGCTCGCGGCGGTGATGCTGTCGCCCTTCCTGCCCGGCACCGCGCGAAAGATCTTCGAGGCCCTCGGGATGCCGGGCCGCGATCCGGCTCCCCGGGACCTGGAGTGGGGCCTCCTGCCCGCGGGGCTTCCGATGCCCGACGCGCCGGCGCTTTTTCCGCGCGCCGACACCGCTTCCTATTTCGAGCAGAAGGAGAAGACCATGACCGAGACGCCTCCCGCCCCCTCGAAACCCACGCCGCCGCCGGCCGAGACGACGCAGGCCGTCTCGCCCTCCGACGGCCAGATCGGGATCGAGGAGTTCCAGCGCATGAGGCTCGTGACGGCGAAGATCCTCGCGGCCGAGCGCGTCCCCAAGTCCAACAAGCTCGTGCGTATGGACGTGGACCTCGGGAGCGAGCGCCGCCAGATCGTCGCGGGGATCGGAAAAGTCTACGAGCCCGAGGCGCTCGTCGGCCGTAATGTCGTCATCGTGGCGAACCTGAAGCCCGCGAAGCTGATGGGGGTCGAATCCAACGGCATGGTGCTCGCGGCCACGGTCGGCGAATCCGGCGAGCCATCCCTCCTCGCCGTTTCGGACGACGTTCCGCCGGGCAGCCGCGTGAAGTGACGGCGTGACCGGCCTCTGCGACAGTCACTGTCATTTGCAGCTCGACTCGAGCCCGCTGGCGGCCCCGGCGCTGATCGAGCGGGCGCGCGCGGCGGGGGTGACGCGGTTCCTCGTGCCCGGGACGACGCTCGCGGACTCGGAGAAAGCGATCGAGCTGGCCTCGCGCCACGAGGGAGTCCTCGCGGCGGTCGGCGTGCACCCGCACGAGGCGAAAGACTTCGATCCGGCGCGCGACGGTCCGGCGCTCGAGGCCCTCGCACACCGCCCGGGCGTCGCCGCCATCGGAGAGGTCGGCCTGGACTTTCATTACGACCACTCGCCGAGGGCGAAGCAGCTCGAGGTCCTGGAGTGGATGTTCGACCTCGGCCGCCGCCTCGATCTTCCGCTTCTCCTGCACAACCGAGAGAGCGGCCGGGAGCTGCTCGAGCTTCTTCACCGCGTTCCGCCGCGCGGGCATCCGGGCGTCTTCCACTCCTTCACCGAGAGCGCGGCGTACGGAAAGAAGGCCCTCGATTTCGGATACCTTTTTTCCTTTTCCGGCATGATCACGTTCCGCGCGGCCGACAACATCCGCGAGGCCGCCGTGGGACTGCCGCTCGACGCGATGCTCGTCGAGACCGACACGCCGTTCCTCGCACCCGTCCCTCACCGCGGCCAGCCCTGCGAGCCGGCCTTCGTCGTCGAGACCGCGAAGAAGCTCGCCGAGGTCAAGCACGCCGACCTGGAAACCGTCGCCGCCGCCACGACCGCCAACTTCGAGCTGCTCTTCGACCAGGAACGGCTCTCCCTCGACAACGGAGGGACCGACGCTTTCCGGCCATGAGCGCCCGCCGCGTCAGCCCGCAGGAATTCGAGAAGTACGTGGAGGAAGCGCTCGAGGGCCTCCCGGCCCAGTTCCGGAAGTACCTCGAGAACATCGTCATCGCGGTCGAGGAGGAGCCCTTCGAGGAGGACTATGAAGAGACGGAGACTCCCGACGACGAGGAGCTGTTCGGGATCTTCCGCGGAGTTCCTTACTTCGAGCGCGGCTCCACGGTTTCCCACCTGCCCGCCCAGATCGCCATCTTCCGCGGCCCGATCCTGCGCTGCTGCGAGACGCGCGGCGAGGCCGTCCACGAGATCCGCGACACCGTCGTCCACGAGATCGGCCACATGCTGGGTCTCGACGAGGACAAACTGCCCTAGAAGCAGGGGCTGTTCGAGGGTGAAGGCGACGGTGCGGCCGGGCAGGCCTGTCCGTCATCCTGAGCGAGGCCGAAGGCCAGCGAAGGATCTTTCCGAGCAACGCGCCGAGTCCACCAAGGTTCCTCCGCGCTTCGCTTGCTCGGAATGACACGGTGGGGGAGCTGCGCTCCCCACAAACCAAAAGGGGGAGCTGCGCTCCCCCTGAAAGACACGGTGAGACGGTTCCTTAGTGGCGGGGTCCCCGCGGCCCGCGTGGGCGGTTGGGATGGCCGTGGTGCTCTCCCGGTCCGCGGGAGCCTCTGGGGAACTCGTCGCGGCCCTCGTCCTCTCCGGCGGCGACGGGCGCCAGGGCCATCTCCTGCTCCAGCTCCTCCTTGGAGAGGGCCTGCTTGCGGGAGAGCTTGATCTTGCCCATCGGATCGACCGCGATGATCTTGACGGTGACCTCGTCGCCCTCCTTGACGACGTCGGTCGTCTGTCGGACGCGATACGGAGCGAGCTCGGAGATGTGGACGAGCCCGTCCTGGCCGGGGAGGATCTCGACGAAGGCCCCGTACGGCTCGACCCGGCGGACCTTTCCGCGGTAGACCTTGCCGATCTCGGGCTCCTGCGTGAGGCTCTCGATGATTTCGATCGCCTTCAGGGCGGCGGCCTCGTCCGAGGACGCGATGGAGACGCGTCCGGAGTCCTCGACGTCGATCTTGCATCCCGTGGACTCGATGATCGAACGGATCGTCTTGCCGCCGGAGCCGATGACGTCGCGGATGCGGTCGCGCGGGATCTGCATCGTGAAGATCCGCGGCGCGTAGGGGGAGATGTTGGGGCGCGGACGCTCCAACGCCGAGGACATCGCCTGGAGGATGAAGAGCCGTCCCTCGCGCGCCTGCTCGAGGGCCCGCTCGACGATCTCGCGGCGGAGGCCCTTGATCTTGATGTCCATCTGGAGGCCGGTGATTCCCTCGACCGACCCGGCGACCTTGAAGTCCATGTCGCCGTAGTGGTCTTCCTGCCCGGCGATGTCCGTCAGGATCGCGAAGCGGTCCCCGTCGGAGACGAGGCCCATCGCGACGCCCGCGATCGGCGCCTTGATCGGGACGCCGGCGTCCATCAGCGCGAGCGTTCCGCCGCAGATGGTGGCCATCGAGGAGGAACCGTTGGACTCCAGGATGTCGGACACGACCCGGACGGTGTAGGGGAACTTCTCCTCGTTCGGCAGGACGGGCGAGAGCGAGCGCCTCGCCAGGTTGCCGTGGCCGATGTCGCGGCGCGAGGGGCCCCGGAGGAACTTGGTCTCGCCGACCGAGAACGGCGGGAAGTTGTAGTGGAGCAGGAACGTGTGCTCGCTCTCTCCCTCGTACTCCTCCACGATCTGCGCGTCGTCGGAGGTGCCGAGCGTCGCGGTGACGAGCGCCTGCGTCTCGCCCCGGGTGAAGAGAGCGGAGCCGTGCGTGCGGGGAAGGAGCCCTACCTCGCAGGAGATCGGCCGGATCTGGTCGAACCGGCGGCCGTCCAGCCGCTGGCCCTTCGAAAGGATCGTCTCGCGTGTCAGCACTTTGACGAGGTCGTCCGCGGCCTTGGCGACGTGGGACTTCCTCTCCACCTCCTCCTCCGGAACCATGGAGACGATCGCCTTCTTGACCGCCTTGACCTCGGCGTAGGACGCGATCTTGTTGGGAAGGGTCATCGCGCCCATCATCGGGCCTTCCCACTCGGAGCGGACCTTGTGGAAGACCTCCGCGGGATACGCCTCGGCCGCCGACCAGTCGGGCTTGGCCGAGAGGCCGGCCCGGTGCTGGAGCTCCCTCTGCGCGGCGACGATCGTCCGGATCGCCTCGTGGCCGAAGAAGATCGCGTCGATCATGACGCGCTCGGAGACTTCCTTCGCGCCGGCCTCGACCATGACGACGGCGTCCTCGGTGCCGGCCACGACCAGGTCGATCTCGGACTTCTCGCGCTCGGCGTTGGTTGGGTTCAGGACGAACTGCCCGTCCAGCCGGCCGACCCGAACCGCGCCGACCGGCGAGTAGAACGGGACGAGCGAGCACGTCAGCGCCACGGACGCGGCGTTCAACGCCAGCACGTCCGGGTCGTTCTGCCCGTCGGCGGACAGGACGAAGGCGATGATCTGGGTCTCGTGCGTGAACCCCTTGGGGAAGAGGGGTCGGAAGGGGCGGTCGATCAGGCGGGAGGTCAGGATCTCCTTTTCCGTCGGCCGTCCCTCGCGCTTGAACCAGCCGCCCGGGATCCGCCCGGCGGCGTAGGTGTTCTCGCGGTAGTCGACGGTCAGCGGGAAGAAGTCGGCGTTCTCCTTCGGCTCCTTGGCGAACACGGCGGTTGCCAGGACGACGGTGTCGCCGTACCGGACGACCGCGGCTCCGTCCGCCTGCTTGGCGAGCTTGCCAATCTCGATCTCGAGCGGTCTCGCGCCCAGTGGAAGGGATGTCTTGTGGTGTGCCATCTTGGTCCTCGTATGCGAAACGGCGGGCGAGGAGGGTCGAGCGCGCGGCCTGCGCGGCCGGGACTCCGCCTCGTTGAACGCCGCGGGTTTACTACTTGCGCAGGCCGAGCCGCTCGATCAATCGCGCGTAACGCTCGGGGCTCTCGTCCTTCAGGTAGGTGAGCAGCCGCCGGCGGCGCGAGACGAGCTTCATCAAACCGCGCCGGGAGTGGTGGTCCTTGGCGTTGGTCTTGAAGTGCTCGGTCAGGTAGGTGATGCGGTTGGTCAGAAGGGCGACCTGGACCTCGGGGGAGCCGGTGTCGGTCTCGTGGAGCCGATACTGCCCGACGACACCGGGCTTCTCGGTCTCGTATTGGGTGACGCTCATCGTTTTCTTCTACTCCTACTCTTTCTCTTCACACTTTTTCTATAAACCGCCAGCCTAACACAACTTACGACCCCGGTTCCAGTCGGCTCAGTCCGCAAGGACGATCTTCGGCTTCACCAGGCTGACCTTGCCGGCGCCCATCGGAGTGACCTGGCCCAGCGCGACGATCTGGCCGGCCGTCCCCAGGAGCGTCACCCAGTCCCCCTCGCGAGCGTCGAGCTCGCGCACGGGAACGGCCTGGCCCTTGCGGACCTTCCAGACCTCCAGCGAGGCGAGCGGCACCTTCGCGAAGGGGAAGGGGACCTCTTCCAGCGGGACGGCGTGGGGTGCGGAGAGGCGCTCCTCCGGCGGCATCTGCTCGAAGCGCTCGAGCGACACGGCGTTTTCCACCCGGAAGGCGCCGATCGACGTCCGGCGCAGGGAATCCAGGTGCGCGCCGCAGCCCAGCTTCTCGCCGAGGTCGCTCGCGATCGACCGGACGTAGGTTCCCGACGAGCAGGTGATCGAGAAAGGCACGATGCCGTCGCGCGGCTCCCCGAAGGAGAGATCCGACACGACGACCTTCTTGGGAAGGAGCGGGACGGCCTCCCCCTTACGCGCCATCTCGTAGAACTTCCGTCCCTGGACCTTCTTGGCCGAATACGGGGGAGGCGACTGGAGAAACTCGCCGCGGAAGGCGTCCGCCGCCCGCTCGATCTCTTCCCGCCCGACTCCGCTGGCGTCGCGAGTCTCGCCGACGGCCTCTCCCTCGCGGTCGTACGTCGTCGTCGAGCGTCCCAGCCGGATCGTTCCCTGGTAGGACTTGTCCATCTTCGTGAAGAATCCCTGGAGCCTCGCGGCGCCGCCGGCGCAGAGCAGCAGCAGCCCGGTCGCCATGGGATCCAGCGTTCCGCTGTGGCCCACCCTCGAAAAGGCGATCGCGTTGCGGACCCGCTCGACGACGTCGTGCGATGTCAGGCCCGCGGGCTTGTCGAGGAGGAAGAGGGTCCCGCGCTTGAGGGCCGAAGGCGCCGTCAAGACTCCTCTTTCGGCGGCAGGACCTGGGCCAGAAGCTCCTCGACCCGGGCGCCGCGCTCGAGCGACCGGTCGGCGACGAAGTGGAGCTCGGGCGTGTAGCGAAGCCCGCACCTCTGCCCGATCTCGCGGCGTAGGTATCCCGACGCCCGCGCCAGCCCCTCCGCCGCGCGCGCCCTTTCCGCGTCGCCGCCGAGCACGGAGAAGTACACGCGCGCCGACTGGAGGTCCGGCGACATCTCGACGGCGGTGACCGTGACCCCCTTGACCGCGGGGTCGTGCGCCTCGAGGAGAAGCAGGTTCGAGAGCTCCCCCCTCACGAGGTCGGCGACGCGCTGGCTGCGGCGAGTCTCTTTCTTCATCGGGTCGGGACGAGTGTCGGGACTCGGGACTCGGAACCCGGGACTCGGAGCTCAGACATGGATGAATTCATTTCGATACTCGAGAAGCTGGCCGTCCAGATTGTTTTCGACGAAGCGGAGCACGTCCTGGAGAAGCGCGTCGAGAGGTTGCTGATCGGGTCCGACCACAGCCACTCCGATCCGGGACCGCTGTGGAAGATCCTGGTCTCCGACCTCGGCGGCCGAAATCTCGAACTCGTTGCGGATGCGGCTCTTGAGACTCTTCACGATCATCCGCTTCTCTTTCAGTCCTCGGCAGCCGGGCAGATGCAGGTCGAAGACCGCGTACGCAATCACCATCGGTTCGTCGAGTCCCGAGTCCTGTAGGGGAGGGCCTTGCGCCCTCCCGCTCCTGGTCCCCGTGGCTCCTTACGCGTTCATCACGCCGGCGACCTTCTCGACCTGGAAGGCCTCGATGATGTCGCCGACCTTGATGTCCTGGTACCGGTCGAGCCCGATGCCGCACTCGAATCCCTGCTTGACTTCGGAGACGTCGTCCTTGAAGCGGCGCAGCGACCCGACCTTGCCCTCGTGGATGACGCGGTTGTCGCGCAGCAGCCGAAGTTGCGAGTTGCGCGTGATCGAGCCCTCGGTGACATAGCAACCCGCCACGACTCCGAACTTCGGGACCTTGAAGGTGTTGCGCACCTCGGCGCGGCCCCGCTGGACTTCCTTCAGGGTCGGCTCGAGCAGGCCCTCCATGGCCGCTTTGATCTCGTCGGTGACGTTGTAGATGATCGTGTGCAGGCGCATCTCGACGCCCGCCTTCTCCGCCTCGACCTCGGCCTTCTTCTCCGGGCGAACGTTGAACCCGATGATGATCGCGCCCGAGGCCGAAGCCAGCAGGACGTCGTTGGTGTTGATCGCGCCAACGCCCGCGTGGAGCAGCGAGATCTTGACCTTCTCGTTGGAGAGGTTGCGGATCGACTGCGACAGCACCTCGACGGAGCCGGCCACGTCGGCCTTCAGGATCAGGGGCAGCTCCTTGATCCGCCCCTCCTGGATCCGGCTGAAGAGCTGGTCGAGGGAGACCTTCGAGGAGGCCGCCATCGCCTTGTCGCGGTCCTTCTGCTGGCGGAAGGAGACGATCGAGCGGGCCTTGGCCTCGTCCCCGACGACCTGGAACGTGTCGCCCGCCTGCGGCAGATCCTCGAACCCCGTCACCTCGACCGGCGTCGCCGGCCCGGCGACGGAGACCTTGGCGCCGCGGTCGTCGTGCATCGAGCGGACGCGCCCGAAGACCGAGCCCGCGAAGAAGACGTCCCCGATCGAAAGCGTCCCGGACTGGACGAGCACGGTCACGACGTTGCCGCGCCCCGCCTCGCGCCGCGCCTCGAGCACGACCCCGCGGGCCTCCTCGGCCAGCGGCGCCGTCAGCTCCTGGAGGTCCGCGACGATCAGGAGCAGCTCCAGGAGGTGCTCGATCCCCTGCTTTTTCAGCGCCGAGATCTCGGCGGAGGGGACGTCGCCGCCCCAGGATTCCAGCAGCACGCTCTTGTCGGCGAGCTCTTTCTTGACGCGGTCGGGGTTGGCGTTGGGCTTGTCGATCTTGTTGATCGCGACGACGATCGGCACCTTGGCGGCGCGCGCGTGGTCGATCGCCTCGACCGTCTGCGGCATCACGCCGTCGTCGGCCGCCACGACGAGGACGACGATGTCCGTCGCCTTGGCACCGCGGGCCCGCATGGACGTGAACGCCTCGTGGCCGGGAGTGTCGAGGAAGACGATCGGCTTGCCGTTGACCTCGACGCGGTAGGCGCCGATGTGCTGCGTGATGCCGCCGGCTTCGCCCTCGGCGACCTTCGTCTGGCGGATCGCGTCGAGCAGCGACGTCTTTCCGTGGTCGACGTGGCCCATGACGGTCACGACGGGCGCGCGCGGGGCTCTCGGAGCGGTCGAGGGAGCGGACGCGGCGGCGGCCGCCGACTCGGGCTGGGAGCGGGAAAGCTCCAGCTCCTCCTCGAAGGAGACCACGGCGGCCTCGACGCCGACTTCCTTGGCGATCTGGATCGCCGTTTCCGCGTCGAGCGTCTGATTGACGGTCGCGAACACGCCCCGTCCCATCAGGAGCCGGACGATGTCCTTGGCGAGCACGCCGAGCTTCTCGGAGAGCTCCTTGACGGTGACGCCCTCGGAGAGGAAGACCGGTCCCGTCGGGAGCGGCTTCTTGAACTCCAGGAGCTTGCCGGAGTCGTGGGTCCGCGTCTCCTTGGCGGCGCGGCGAAGGGCGGACTTGGAGACCGGCTTGGGGGCCGCGGGAGTCTCTTCCGCCTCCGCGGTCTTCTCGATCAAGGGAAGCGTGATGTCGGAGTACGTGTCTTCCTCGTAGGCCCCGACGAACTCCCGCAGATCCACCTCGTCAGCGACGGTGATCTTGGGCTTCGCGCCCCCCTTCTTGGCGGGTTTCTTCGCCTCCTCCTTGTCATCCTTCTTGCGCTTGACCGGACCGCGCTCGACCGCCGCCGGCGGCGCCACGCGCGCTCCGGGGGCGCCGGGCCGTCCTATCGGTCCGCCGGGCCTTCCGGGCATCGGCCTGGCCGGTCCTCCGATGGGACG
>DATFQY010000134.1:0-3446 GCA_035263845.1 Thermoanaerobaculia bacterium
CCCAGAAATAAGCTGAGCACGCGGTTTGCTAGCCTGGATTCCCACGGAGGGGAAACTGGCTAACAAATCGGCTTGATGCCGATCGAGACTCCCCTTAAAATCAGGCTGTTTCCTCGATCGGCTTCGTTATCGCCGTCCAAGAACGATAGACACGGCCGCCACGACCTCAACCAAATCATCAGACCGATCTAGATTCATTGCTGAGTTCCCGGATTTTCCCTGTATTCCAAGCGTTTCCTGATATCCATCATCGCATCAATGAACAATGGCGATTCGGGATGACGTCGTGGGAGTATGGGCCATAATTCCAGAGATCGCCTAACACTGGCGCGTCGGTTCTTGGAACCCTCCAACTCCACCCACCGACAATACGAGGCCCTGCGGGCCTTCTTCGTCGATGGTGTCCCATCGGCCGAAGCTGCCCTGCGGTTCGGCTATACACCGGGGAGCTTTCGGGTCCTCGTCCATCAGTTCCGCAATCAGCCCACTCGTGAGTTCTTCGTCCCGACCACTCGCGAGGGCCGACCGCCGGGCAAGCAAAAACGGCTTCGCGATCAAGTCGTCGCGCTCCGGAAGCAAAACCTCTCCGTCCACGACATCAGCCGCGCCTTGGCCCGCGAGGGGCAGAAACTCAGTCCGGCAGCGGTCGCCGTGATCCTGGAGGAAGAGGGGTTCGCCAAGCTGCCGCGGCGAGCCGACGACGAGCGGCCCGACCACCCTCGTCCCGTCGTGGCCGATGTCGCGGACGTCCGCCGGCTCGACCTGACGCCACGCCACTTCCGCACCAAGTTCGGGGGCCTGTTCCTGTTCCTGCCGTGGCTGATCTCGGCCGACCTGGACAAGCTCCTCGCGCGGGGCGGTTTTCCCGGGTCGAAGATGGTCCCGGCCGCGTGCGCCGTGCGGTCGCTGCTGGCGCTGAAGCTCTTCGGCAACGCGCGCCACAGCCATGTCATGAGTGCCGTGCTCGACGAGGGGTTGGCCCTGTTCGCCGGGTTGAACGTGGTCCCAAAGCGGTCGTTCTTGACCGAATACAGTTGCCGCGTCGAGTCGTCCTGCTACCCAAAGCTGATGCGCGACTGGTTCGAGACGGTCGGCCGCTTGGGCCTGAAATGGGGGGCATCGTTCGACCTCGACTTCCACACGATCCCCTTCCACGGCGACGACGCCTTGGTCGAGAAGCACTACGTCTCGAAGCGAAGCCGGCGGCAGAAGGGGATGCTCGCGTTCCTGGCCCAGGACAGGACGCCGACACCCGCGTCTTCTGCTATGCCAACGGGGAGGTGCGCAAGGATCGGCAGAACGACGAGATCCTGCGCTTCGTCGAGTTCTGGAAGCAGCGGACCGGGCGCTACCCCGAGGAACTCATCTTCGATTCCAAGCTGACGACCTACGCCAATCTCAACGAGTTGAACCGGAGGAAGATCCCGTTCATCACCCTGCGGCGACGGTCCCAGAAGCTGCTCGACGAGGTCGCCATGACGCCGACATCGGCCTGGCGGCGGGTCGAATTGGAGAGTACCTCCCGTGCCTACAAGACCCCGCGCGTCCTGGACCACCGCATCACTCTCAACGACTACGACGGCCCGCTCCGCCAGTTGACCGTTACCGAGTTGGGACACGAGGCGCCGACTCTGCTCTTGACCAACCAACTGACCCGGTCCGCCTCCCACCTGATCGGCCGCTACGCGCAGCGGATGCTGATCGAGAACAACATCGAGGACGGGATCGACTTCTTCCACATGGACGCCCTGTCCTCGGCGGTCGCACTGAAGGTCAACTGCGACCTGCAGCTGACGTTGATGGCGAGCAGTCTTTACCGCCTTCTGGCCGTCCGGGTCGGCAATGGATACGAGTCCGCGAAATCGCGCCACCTGTTCCGAGATTTCGTCGATGCCACCGCGACGGTGACGCTCGGCGAGACCGACGTCCTGATTCGCTTCCAGAAGCGGGCACATAACCCCTTGCTCCTGGCCGCGGGGCTCGACAAGACACAGGTGAAGGTCCCCTGGCTTGGGGACAAGTCGCTGCATTTCGTCTTTGGATAGGCCGGCGTGGAGTTCAGGCCCCGACTAACACCCCGGATCCGACGGCCCTGAACGCGAGGCTTCCGGGAGACCCCCGAGGTTCCTCCATGAGCGAATATCAGTATTACGAGTTCCGCGCGATCGACCGCCCCCTCAGCCAGAAGGAGATGGGTGAGCTGCGGGCCCTGTCCACGCGGGCCGAGATCACGCCGACGAGCTTCACCAATACGTACCACTGGGGCGACTTCAAGGGCAACCCCGCGACCCTGATGGACCGCTACTTCGATGCCTTCGTCTATGTCGCCAACTGGGGCACGCACCGGTTGATGTTCCGCATCCCCCGGCGCTTCCTCGACGCCGAGGCGGCCTCGACCTACTGCGACGGCGAAACCCTCTCGCTCAAGGCCAAGAAGGAGCACATCGTGCTTGAATTCTCGTCCGGGGACGAGGAGGGCGACGAGTGGACCGAGGGGGAGCATTGGATGTCCTCACTGATCTCGCTCCGCGCCGAGCTGATGCGTGGCGACTCCCGGGCCCTCTACCTGGGATGGCTCGCCTCACTCCGGTCCCGCGGCTGGGACGACGAGGATGGTTGGAATGAGGAGGACCCTGACGGCGACGACCGGCTCGAGCCCCCCGTCCCTCCCGGCCTGGCGCAGCTCTCGGCACCGCTACGGGCGCTGGCGACGTTCCTGCGGGTCGATGACGAGTTGATCGAGGCCGCCGCCTCCGGCAGCGTCGGCGAGCCCCCCGCCGAGCCCTCGCGCCCCGAGTTGGCCCGTTGGATCAAAGGGCTTCCCGCCTCCGACAAGGATGCCTATCTGCTGCGCTTCCTCGGCGAGGAAGGGGACCTCGTGCTCCGTGCCGAGTTGTCGCAGCGGTTCCGCGAAGCAACCGTGCCGAAGGACGCGCGGCCTACGCTCGACGCCGGGCGTCGGACGGTCGCGCAACTGCTGGCCGCCCGCGACGCTCTGGTCGAAGAGAAGACTCGTAAGGCGGCCGAGCGGGACGCCAGGGAGCGGGCACGCCGCGAGCGCGAGCAGGCCGCGGCCCGCGCCAAGTACCTCGACGAGCTGGGCCGCCGCGAGCCGGCGACCTGGCGCGAGGTCGAAGAACTGATCGCCACGAAGCGCCCCAAGGACTACGACCGCGCCGTCGGTCTACTCGTGGATCTGCGCGACCTGGCCGAACGGTCGGGCCGCACTGCGGAGGCTGAGACGCGGATCCAGGGACTCCGCCAGTGCCACAGCAACAAGCCCAGCCTCCTGAAGCGGTTCGACACCAAGAGGCTCGGAAAGTAAGACCGGGCCCCAAGCTCCCTGAGCGGCTTGGTCAGATTTGTTAACTCCAAAGTGGTCCGTGGGAATCCAGGCTAGGCGGCGATACCGACGGCGACAGGGTGTCTCTCCCCGGCTACACACC
>DATFQY010000135.1:0-25348 GCA_035263845.1 Thermoanaerobaculia bacterium
CTTCATCGACATCACGACGTCGGACATCTTCTGCCGCCACACGCACTTCCTCTGGGCGAAGGACGTGATCTCCGGCTTCCCGGACAACTCCTACCAGCCCAACCTCAACGTCAGCCGCGGCGCGATGTCCAAGTTCCTGGCTAACGGGTTCAACGTGAAGCTCTACCCCGGCGGCCTGTGACCGGGGACTGGAGGCCGGCATCCCGACCGTTTCTCTCGACGAAATCGAGCTCTTCTACGAGACGCGCGGGGAAGGGGACGCGCTGCTCCTGCTCGCCGGGTTCGGGTGCGACCACTCCTTCTGGGACCCCGTGGCGCCCGCGCTCGCCGAGCGGTATCGCCTGGTCCTTCCGGACAACCGGGGCCGTTGACGCCGCCGGAGCACTCCCGCGGCCTGGCCGGGCGAATCCGCGGAGCGCGACTGGCGGTGCTCGATCCGGGCGCCCACGACCTCGTCCACGAGTTCCCCGACCGGGTCTCGGAGGAGCTGCTGAACTTCCTGTCGGATTCCTCCGCTCCTTGAGGCGCTAGGGCTTCGCGCTCTCGTAACGCAGGAGGACGTTTCCGGAGGGGCACTTCTTCGTTTCGGCGAGGACGAGCCTCCGCCTCTTCGAAATCTCCCGGAGAAGCGGCTTGCCGCGGCCGAGGAGGACCGGGCAGACGACGAACCGGTACTCGTCGATCAGTCCATGCTCGGTCAGCCGCGACACGATCGAGCCGCTGCCGAAAACGAGGATGCCCTTTCCCGGTTCCTTCTTGAGCCTCTCGATCTCTCCCGCGACGAGCTCGCGCTCGATCCGCGTGTTCTTCCAGTTCGCCTGCCGGAGCGTTCGGGAAAAGACGATCTTGCTCGCTTCGTCCAGGAACCTTCCCATCGCCTCCATCTCGGGCGAGCGCCGGCCCGGATCGTGAGGGTCCGTGACGCGCGCGTCCTCGACGAACTTCGGCCAGAAGCTCGCGAACATCTCGTAAGTCTTCCTGCCGAAGACCACGGTGTCGTTCTCCGGGATTCCCGCGGCCGCCTCCTTGTCGATCTCCGGCTCCGGGACGACCCAGTCCCGGTTGCCGTCCTCCGCAGCGAAGTACCCGTCCGCCGAGACCCGGTTGAACATCGCGATTCGCCGCATGGATCCTCCTTCCTTCCGCGCGGCTTCGCGGCTCGCAAGAATCGCGCCGTGAGCTTGCTTGACAACCCGTTGTCCTCTTATATTCAAGCGCGACCGGAATTTCGAGGGAACTCCCGCCAGCGGCAACGCCGATTGGGAGTTTTTTGTCCGCGACCAGAATGACGGAAGCCGCACCAACGCTCTGGCGAACAAAGAGCTGTTCGATCCGTACAAGCAATACGTGGTGCGACAAGCCGCTGGTGACGATCAACACGCCGTCACTCAAATGAAGCAAGGGAGAAAAGGCATGCGAAACACGGTGGCGGGGACCCTGGTGCTCCTCGGGCTTTCCTCGGCGGCGGCATCGGCGCAAACCGCGGTCTCGTCCCAGCCTCAGTACCAGGATCCCCTCGCGGTCTCGGAAATCACCTTGAAGCTCGAGTACTTGAACTGGGCCTTCAAGAACAGCCCGGTCCCGCTTCCGCTCATCACCGACGGGATCGTCGGCGGCAGCTCGACCCACGTCCTGCTCGGCAACGACGACCTCACCAACCGCCGGCAGGACGGCTGGCGCCTGACCTTCGGCTACGCCTGCGACCGTAGCTCGGGCCTGGAGGTCAGCCTTCTCTCCTTCCGGACGCTCGCGGCGAGCAAGAGCGTCTCGTCGTCGGGGCAGCCGGGCTCGATCAACCTGTTGCTTCCCTACTTCGACGTCAACAAGAACGCGGAGAGCGTCACGAACATCTCGCTTTCGCCCAGCCAGGCCGGTACCGCCGCGGAGCGGCTATCCCGCAACCTCACCAGCGTCGAGATCAACGGTTACGGGACGCGCAACCGCAACGACCGCGGAGGCCTTCAGTTCCTGGGCGGGTTCCGCTGGCTCAACCTGTCCGAGGAGTTCCAGTTCGCGACGAGCAGCCCTTTCAATCCGCCGCAGCCGGCCGACATCTGGCTGACGACGGACCGGTTCGACGCGCGAAACAACTTCTACGGGCTGCAGGCCGGCGTGCGAGGCAAATGGGATTGGGACCGCTTCTCCGCCAACGGCGCGCTGAAGGTCGGGCTCGGAGCCATGGTCCAGAGGGTGGACATCGACGGCTCCCTGACGACGGACGATTTCAGCGGCACGCCCGGGACGACCCAGCGGTTCGTGGGAGGCTACTTCGCTCTGCCGTCCAACATCGGCCGCCGCTCCCGGACGGTCTTCGGCATCCTCCCGGAGCTGGAAGTCGGCGGGGCGTACTCCATCGCGCCGTGGCTCTCGGTCTCGGCCGGCTACTCCTTCCTCTACACGAACAACGTGGCCCGGCCCGGCGACCAGGTGAACCGAAACATCAACACGACGCAGAGCGTTTCGTGGACCCGCAAGGTCGCGCTCAATCCGAAGGGGCCGGCCCAGCCGTCCTTCGACTTCGAGGGCTCGAGCTTCTACGCCCACGGTTTCAACGCGGGCCTGACCTTCCGCTTCTAGGCCGGCGAGGGAGCCTTCCGAAGGCGCTCGTTCTCCAGGAGGCGCTGGACGACGAGGCGGAAGAGGTAGAAGCCGAACTCCGGGTTCTGGTAGTAGAGCTGCAGGACCTTCTCGTCGTTCATCACGCCCACCTCGACGGCGGTGTCGCACACGGCGGTCGCCGTCCGCCGGTGGTCCGGGGCAAAGAGCCCCATCTCGCCGAGGAGCTCGCCTCGCGGGACCGTGACGCCCAGCTCCTGGAGTCGGATCGTCCCTTCCAGGACCATGTACATCAGGCTCGCGGGATCGCCCGCCCGGAAGAGGACGTGGCCGGCGTGGAACTTCTCGTGGGACATCAGGGGGAGGAGCCACTCGTAGGAGATGGTCCCGCGCGCGGCGTCGCGGACCCTCCGGATCAAGGACCGCATCTGCCGGAGCCGGACGAGATTCAAGGGGAGCAGGATCGCGTGAAGGATCGCCACCGGATACAGGTGGCCCGCGAGGCCGTAAGTCAGGAAGGCCACGTTGCTCGAGATCGCGACGGTCCGCAGCGGAATCATCGTCTTCATGTAGAAGGTGCAGAAGACGAGAAGCGACGCCACGTAACCCGCGAGGTTGATCCAGCCGATAGCGGACATGGGCTCCTCCGGCGCTATGATCTCTCGCCGGTCGCTTGGACTAAAGTCCAACCCCCGAATCCACGATTTCCCTTCCGCTTCGCCGGCGGCTGAGACAAGATTTGCCCAAAAGAGAGGTTCCCATGAAACAGCCCGTGTTGGCCCGGTGGGCGCTCGCCCTGTCCGCCTGCGCCGCCAGCGTGCTCTTCGGGTCCGGGAGCGTCCTTCTCGGCACCTGCGGCAACTTCACCGACGTCGCCGGCGACGTCTTTTGCGCATTCGTGCTGGAGCTCTTCACGCTGGGGATCACGACGGGGACCTCGCCGACGACCTTCGATCCCTCGAGCAACGTCAACCGCCTCCAGATGGCGGCGTTCGTCTCGAGGACGGTGGACGCCGCGCTGACTCGAGCCGGCCGGCGGGCGGCGCTCAACCAGTTCTGGACTTCGAAGAATCCCGACAGCATCCAGCAGATCCCGCTGGGGTCGCCCGGAGTGAACGTCAAGTCGGACGGGGCGGATCTCTGGGTGACGAACAACAGTTCCACGGTCGCCCGCATCCGCGCCAGCGACGGGAGGCTCCTGGAAACCTGGACCGGCGCCTTCAACAACTGGGGAGTGATGGTCGCGCCCGGGAGGATCTTCGTCACCGGCAGCTCCAACCCGGGGCTCCTCTACCGGATCAATCCGGCCCAGACGGCCGGAGCCGTCACGACGGTCGCGAGCAACCTCGGCATCGATCCGGTCGCCGCTTCGTTCGACGGGGCGAAGATCCTCACGGCGAACATCGGGTTCTCGCCGGGCCTGGGCTCCGTCTCGATCGTGACGCCGGGCGCGACGATCCCTTGGTCCGCGACGACCGTCACGACCGGTTTCTCCCAGCCCGCGGGCGCCCTCTTCGACGGGACGTACTTCTGGGTCACCGATCAGGCCCTCAACGCGCTCTTCAAGGTCAGCCAGGCGGGGGCGATCCTCCAGACGGTCACGGTCGACATCCAGCCGACAGCGCCCATCTTCGACGGAGCGAACATCTGGGTCCCCAACCGGGGATCCAATTCCGTCACGGTCGTTCGCGCTTCGACCGGGACCGTGCTCGACACGCTCACGGGCAACGGCCTGGCCTTCCCTCAGGCGGCGGCCTTCGACGGCCAGCGCGTGCTCGTCACCAACGGCGGCGGGGATTTCGTCTCGCTCTGGAAGGCTGCGGACCTGACCACGCTCGGCTTCGTCGAGCTCCCCGCGACGTCCAAGGGGGTCTGCAGCGACGGGATCAATTTCTGGATCGTCTCGGGTTTGAACCTCGCCCGGTTCTGACGCCGAGCGTTTCCCGTTACGGCCGACTTGGCGACCAGCCGGGCGCCTTTTTTCGCGGGGGCTCAGTCCTTCGCCGTTCTCGCGAGGCGGAACCCGGTCCATTCCTCGCGCGCGTCCTGGGCGAGCCACGCGGTCGTGCTGCAGTCCTGCCCGACGAGGTTCTGGTCGAGGAAGTGGCCGCCCGCGTGGACGCGGAGGATGTCCTTCGCCTTGGGGTCCTCGGCCGTCTCGCACCACTCGGCGACGTTGCCGAGCATGTCGAAGAGGCCGAAGGCGTTGGGCTTGCGCGTTCCGACGGGATGGGAGCGGCTGCCGGAGTTCCTTCCCCACCAGGAGTAGAGGTCGAGCGACGATTCGCTCGACTGCGCCGCGACATGCCCCTGGGCGCCGGCGCGGCAGGCCAGCTCCCACTCGCGCGCCGTGGGCAGGCGGAAGACACGGGATCCCTTCGCTTCGTTCAGCCTCTCGATGAACTTCTGAGCGTCGTTCCACGACACGTTGGTGACCGGGAGCTGGGGATCGCCCCGGTGCCGGCTCGGGTTCTCTCCCGTCACCGCTGTCCAGAGCTCCTGGGTGACCTCGTGCCTGCCGATCGCGAAGGCGGCGACCTTCGTCTCGGGGCGCTTGCCCCGGCTCTCGTACCGCGAGGGGAGAGTCCCGGCCGGGATCCGGACGAAGTCCGCCTCGATCTTCGCCAGCAGCTGGGGCGAGATGGCCGGAGCGGGCGCCGGCTGCGGCTTCGGAGTCGGCGCCGGAACGGTGGCGGCCGGACGGGCCTTCTTCGCGGACGAGGTGTCGGTCGCGCAGGACGCCGCCAGCGCCGCGAAGAGGACCGCGCCGGCCCTTCGGGCGTGGTTGCTGAGACGATTCGACACGGCGAAGCCAGCCTACCTCAGCGACTTGGCGCTCCCTGCTCCGGGGATTGATTCGCCGGAAGGTTGGCGAGATGATCCGCGTTCCAAGGAACGTCAAGGAGGGCGTGGCGAATGACACTGAAGATCGGAGATACGGCACCTGATTTCGAGGCGGACACCACCGAAGGGCACATCAAGTTCCATGAGTGGCTGGGGAATTCCTGGGGCGTGCTGTTCTCGCACCCGAAGGACTTCACACCCATCTGCACGACCGAGCTCGGCTACATGGCCAAGATCAAGCCGGAGTTCGACAAGCGGGGGGTCAAGATCGTCGGGCTCAGCGTGGACCCGGTCAGCTCTCACTCGAAGTGGGCGGTTGACATCCAGGAGACGCAGGGCCACGCGCCGAACTTCCCGATGATCGGCGACCCGCAGCTGAAGGTCGCGAAGGCGTGGGGGATGCTCCCGGCGGACCTCGAGGGGAGCTGCGAGGGCCGCACCCCGGCGGACAACCAGACCGTGCGCAACGTGTTCGTCATCGGTCCGGACAAGAAGATCAAGCTGATCCTCGTCTACCCGATGACGACCGGGCGCAACTTCGACGAGGTCCTTCGGGTCATCGACTCGCTCCAGTTGACCGCCAAGCACAAGGTCGCGACACCGGTGAACTGGAAGCAGGGCGAGGACGTCATCATCGCGGGGTCCGTCTCCAACGACGACGCCAAGAAGCAGTACCCCCAGGGCTGGAGAGAGACGAAGCCCTACATCCGTATCGTCCCGCATCCCCGCGGCTGAAGCGAATTCCAATCGCAATCCCGACGCGCGGGCCCCATGGCCCGCGCGTTTTCTTGGCCGGTCTGTCTCGAGATCACGCGAGGCGCCGCGCAACCAGGACGGACGCGTCATCGGGCAGCGGCAGGCCCGCGGCGTGCTCGCCGAGCGCCTCGAAGATCGCGGTGCAGATGTGCGCGGCGCTCGAGCCGGCGAGCACCGACCCGATCCCGGCAAGCCGCTCGACTCCGAACTCCTCGCCGAGGGGCGACGGGCATTCGGTCACCCCGTCTGTGTAGAGCAGCAGGATTCCGCCCGGGGGAACCTGCGCGTGACTCACCCGGTACCGCGAGCCGAAGGAAACTCCGAGCACGCGGCCCGAGTTCGTCAGCCGCTCCCGGCCGCCCGGCTCGAGGATCATCGGAGCGGGGTGTCCGGCGTTGATGTAATCGAATTCCCCTCCGGATTCGAGCTCGCCGTAGACGAGCGATATGAAGCGTGAGGAGAGAGTCGAGGAGCAGAGGATCTCGTTCAACCGTTCGATCGTGGAATCGATCTTCAGGTGCCCCGCGGCGCCCATTCGCAGGCCCACCACGACGTCGCGCGCCTCGAGCGCGGCCGGAAAGCCGTGGCCCGAGGCGTCCGCGATCATGAGGCCCAGGGAGTCGGGGCCCAGCCGGATCGCGTCGAAGACATCGCCGCCGACGACCTCCGCCGAATCCGAACGGGCGGCCAGGTCGAAACCTTTCAACGCCGGCAGAGGGTCGGGAAGGAGGCTTCGCTGGATCTCGCGGGACCGATCGAGGATGTTCGCCCAGACCGTCTCGCTGGCGCGCTGCGCGACGGCGATGCGCGTCATCTGGAGGAGTAGCGCCGCCTCTTCCTCCGGCGGCCGCGACAGCCGGAAGACCGCCGACCACTCCCGCCGCGAGCCGAGCAGCCAGACGGCCGAGAAGAACGGCCGCGTTCCGAAGACCACGCGGTTGGACTGGAGCAGCTCGCGTTCCTCGGGATCGAGCGCCTCGAGCCCCTGGAGAAGCGCCCGAGGCCCCCTCCCCACCGGAACCCACGCGTGTCCCTCGCGCCGCGCGGCGACCGCCTCCTCGATTCCGTAGTCCTCGCCGAAGCGCTCGAGGGTGCGCTCGACTGCGGCCGAGAGGAACTCGGCCGGGTCGTGGGCCCGGATGTCGTCGTAGGAAGGCTCGACCAGCCTGTAGAGGCGCTTGGGCTCGCGGAGATCGGTCGCGCTGGGATCCGTCGTGATCATGAATCCTCCAAAAAGAGAAAGGAGGGCGATCCTGCCATCCGGCCCGAAGGGGGCCGAGAAGGCGATGTAAGAGCGCCGTGAAGAATCCCGCTCCGCCACGCCGTGAGGGATTCCCGCGGTCTGAATGCGATCTTCAGGCCGACTTCATTAACCCTGACGCAGTCTTACCGCGTGGAGTCCAGCGCCTACGACCTGGTCGTCATCGGCTCGGGGCCGGCGGGGCAGAAGGGAGCGATCGCCGCCTCCAAGCTCGGCAAGCGCGTGGCGGTGGTCGATCGAAAGGAGAGGATCGGGGGAGTCTGCCTCCACACCGGGACGATCCCATCCAAGACCCTGCGGGAATCGATCCTGTACCTGTCGGGATACCGGCAACGCGCCTTCTACGGCCGCGACTACTCCCTCAAGGACGAGATCTCCGTCGGCGACCTGAGCTCCCGCGTCCGCAAGGTCATGGGCCGGGAGATGGAGGTCGTCCGCGCGCAGTTGAAGCGCAACCGCGTCACGACCGTCCACGGCTCGGCGCGCTTCCTCGATCCCCACGCTGTGGAAGTGCAGACCCAGGACGGAAGCGTGCTGCTGCGGGCCGGGAACGTCCTGGTCGCGTGCGGTACGCGGCCGGCGGAGAGCCCCACCGTGCCGCTCGACGGGCGGCGCATTCTCGACTCCGACCAGCTCCTCCAATCCGAGCTCCTCCCGCGCGAGCTGATCGTCGTCGGGGCCGGAGTCATCGGCCTCGAGTATGCCTCGATGATGACCGCTCTCAACATCCGCGTGACGATTATCGAGCAGCGCCCAACGATCCTCGACTTCGTGGACCGGGAGATGGTCGAGGCGCTGTACTACTTCATGCGGCAGCGCGGCGCGACCTTCCGACTCGGCGAAAAGGTCGTCTCGGTGGGAGTGGACGGCCGGGACCGGGTCGTCGCAAGCCTGGAGAGCGGGAAGCAGGTCCACGGCGACGCCCTGCTCTACACGGTCGGACGGCAGGCCAACGCGGATCTCCTGAACCTCGAGGCCGCGGGCCTGGCGGCGGACTCCCGAGGCCGGCTCGCGGTCAACGAGCACTTTCAGACGGCCGTGCCGCACATCTACGCCGCCGGAGACGTGATCGGTTTTCCATCGCTCGCTTCGACCTCGATGGAGCAGGGCCGCCTGGCGAGCTGCCACATGTTCGGCGGCCCGGAATCGAGCCGCAAGGAGTTCCTGCCTTACGGGATCTACACGATCCCGGAGATCTCCATGGTCGGCTCGACCGAGCAGGAGCTCACGGCGGCGAAGATCCCGTACGAGGTCGGACAGGCGAAGTTCGAGGAGCTGGCCAAGGGCCAGATGCTCGGCGTGGACGTCGGCCTCCTGAAGATCCTCTTCGACCCGAAGTCCCTGAAGGTCCTGGGTGTCCATGCGATCGGCGAGAGCGCCGCCGAGATCATTCACATCGGGCAGGCGGTGCTCTCATTCGGAGCCACCATCGAATACTTCCGGGACACGACGTTCAATTACCCGACCCTCGCCGAAGCCTACAAGGTCGCCGGCCTGGACGGGTTGAACCGCCTCTAGAACCGGGGTCCTATCCTTCCTCCCCGAGAATCCTTCGAACGTCCCGGCCGCTCATTCCCGTGTTGTAGGGGCGCGTTCCCGGCTCGAATTCCCGTCCCCGATCGAGCGCGCCGACGATCACCGGATCGAAGCCGGCGTCGCGGGCGAGGCGCGCCGCGGTCTCCAGGGCCTCGCGGTCGTCGCCGGCGAGCGGAATTCCGACGCGGTCTCCTTCTCGGCGCGCTTCGGTCTCGAGGGTCTTGAAATACACCGTGTTGAAGGCCTTGACCCATCGCGCGCCGGGGAACATCGCCTCTGCCCATCCGGCGGAGCCTCGGGGATGCCGGATCGCCTCCCGCGCGGCGTCGCGGTCTCGCTGCTCGTAGGCGTTTCCGGTGTCCAGGACGACTCTCCCGGCGAGATGCGCCGCGAGGTCCTTCGCAAGGCCGGGAATCGCCTTGAGAGGGACCGCCAGCATCACGACGTCCCCGAACTTCGCGGCGTCCTCGACCGTTCCCACGGAAGCGTTCTTTCCGAGGCTGCGCACGACCTGCCGAAGCTCTTCTGGGTGGCGCGAGGCGAGGCGGACCTCGTGCCCGGCGTCCGCCCACAGCTTCGCCAGCGTCGAGCCGATCATCCCCGCCCCGACGATTCCGATCCGCATCGTCTTACGCGAATCGCGCGTCGTCGGCGGTCGGGCCGTAAATCGAGGGGACGGGAGCGTCGTTTAGACGGAGATAGACGGTCAGCTGGCCGCGGTGGTGGGAGAGGTGCATGAAGGTGTCGCGCAAGACCACGTGGCGCGGGTCCTCGCTGACGGCCTTGCCGGCGACGAGAAGCCGCCACGGCTTGAGCAGGTGCTCCTCGGTCGTCGCCGAGAGAGCCTTGCGCGCCTGAGCGACGCCCTCGTCGTGGGCCGCGACCAGCTCCGCCGCGGTGCGCAGCGGACGCTGGTCGAAGTTCGAGCCGGCCTGGGGCTTCAAGTCCAGGTCGTCGCGCTCGAGGATCATCGAGATCCAGGAGGGCATCCGGGCGACGAGCCCGGCCAGCCTTCCGAACGGCATCGACTTCTCATGCGGCTTCCAGTCGTCGCGTCCCGCGGGCACGGCTTCGAGCGCCCGGCGCGTCCGCGGAGACTCCGCGTCGAGCTGATCGAGGAAAAGTTGAGTCATCTTCAAGATCGCACCTCCTGTCCGGCAGATTCTCCGCCTAGAAGCGTTCGTGGACCCACGCTTTGCGGGCCGCCTCCTCGAGCGTCAGCGCCGGGAACCTCCACTGGCTGGTGGACTGCGCGCGGCGCGCCGGCGCGACCCACCTCGCGAGGTTGCCGACGTACGCGCGGATGTCCGCGGCGGCTTGCGGGTTCGTGGCCATGCCCGAACCCACCGGCTCGGTGACGAACGAGGGAGCGCCAGCCACCGGGTCCCAGTTGTAGTCGGCGAAGTGGTGGAAGCTCGAGTGGACGACGGCGCGTCCCAGTGGCTTGCCGTCCCGGTCGGCGCTGCCGTCGAAGACCACGATCAGGTTGAACAGCCGGCCGCTGGAGGCACTGCGGCCGATGGCGATGACGCGCGCCGAGTCGTCGTCCGGCGGGGCGCTGACCGCCCCCTCGTGCGGGTGGGCCGGGAAGAACTCCAGAACTCGTTTCCGGTTCTCCGGATCGTGCAGGAGCGGGTGGACCGGCTCGGCCGCCTCGATCTTCTGAAAGTCGCCGTTGTCTCCGGAGTGGTAGTTGGGCCAGGAGATGGTTGCGGTGTCCTGGTCGTCGCGTTTCCGCCGGGAGGGCTGGGTCTCGCGGTTGAGGCTGTGGAAGCGGTTGGCCGGCCCCACGCCTCGGATCGAGCAGAGCGAGCAGCCCACGTCCTGGTGGTCGCGGGCGGTCACGAGTCCCCGGCCGCGGCGGCGGAAGCGGGCGATCGCGGCGGCCTCCTCGGCGGTCAGGCCGCCCCCCGAATCGAGCGCGAAGAGCCAGAGCTCGTCGAAGTCGGACTTGTCGATCGAGGCCAGGACCGGGTCGCTCCCCGAGCCGGAGGCCTCGCGGTTACGGGCCGTGACCGCGACCGGCCATCCCTGCCCGGCGCCGCCGGTCTCCAGGTGTTTGCGCAGCATCGAGAAGCTCGCGATCGACCAGTCGTCGGGACGCTCCGGCGTCGTCGTCTGGAGAAGGATGCGAAGCGGGTTCGAGTTCATGGCGACCTCCTCGGTCTTAAACCGCCTCCGCGACGCGGGCGTCCTCGGCCTCCGGAACGCGGAGCCTCGGCTCGGCGTCGGTATCGGTGTCGATGGCCCGGTGGGTCTTAGCCACCAGCACGTAGATCGCCGGCACGACGAAGAGCGTGAAGGCCGAGCCGATGATCATCCCGGTGACGAGCATCATGCCGATCGAGTTGCGCGCTCCCGCCCCCGGCCCGGTGGCGAAAACCAGCGGGAAGTGGCCCATCACGGTGGCCGACGTCGTCATGAGAATCGGCCGCAGCCGTGTCTCCGCAGCCTCGATGACAGCGTGGAGTTTGTCGAGCCCCTTCTCCTCCTGGAGGTTGTTGGCGAACTCGACGATCAGGATCCCGTTCTTCGCGACGAGTCCGACGAGCGTGATCAGGCCGACCTGGCTGTAGATGTTCAAGGTCGTGAAGCCCAGGAACGAGAAGAGCAGCGCGCCCGACAGCGCGAGCGGGACCGAGCCCGCGAGCACGATGAAAGGATCCCGGAAGCTCTCGAACTGGGCCGCGAGCACCAGGTAGATCAGGATGGCCGAGAGCAGGAACGTGCCGAGGAACTTGCCGCCTTCCGTGCGGAGCTGCCGCGACTCGCCGGCGTAGTCCACCGTGAATCCCTTGGGCAGGCTCTTCGCGGCCTCGTCCTCGAGGACCCTCAGGGCCCGGTCGAGCGGAACCCCCGGCGGGATGACGCCCTGGATGCGGACCGCGTTCAACTGCTGGAAGCGCTTGAGTTCCCGCGGCTCGGTGGTCGCCTTGAGCGACGCGAAGGTCGAGAGCGGAACGAGCTTGTTGTCGGCGCCGGTGACGTAGATCTGCTCGAGCTGCTCGGGTGTCAACCGCTCGGCCCGCTTGATCTGGGGAATGACCTTGTAGCTGCGACCCTGGATCGAGAAGCGGTTGACGTAGTCGCCGCCCAGCATCGTCGAAAGGTCCCGGCCCGCCTGCCCGAGGTCCACCCCCTGGGACCGCAGCTTGTCGCGGTCGAAGACGACCTCAGTCTGCGGCTGGTCGAACTTCAGGTCCGAGTCGGCGAACATGAAGATGCCGCTCTGAAACGCTTTGCCGACGAGGGTGTTGGCGAACTCCGTCAGGCGCTGCGGCTCGGCGGTCGAGGCGACGACGAAGTCCACCGGGAAATCGCCGCCCCCTGGCAGGGCTGGAGGGATCAACGTAATGACGCGGACGCCCGGGATCGTCGAGGACTTGCCGGCTGCCTCGACCTGGAGCTGCAGCGTGGTCTTCTTTCGCTGGCTCCAGGGCTTGGTGACCATGCCTCCGAACCCGCCGTTGGGCGCCGTGATCTGGAAGATGCTCTCGGCTTCCGGGAAGGACCGATAGACGTCGTGGACCTGCTCGGCGAAGAGCTTGGTCTGGTCGATGGTCGCGTTGGGCGCGGCCTGGAGGACGCCGAAGACGACGCTCTGGTCTTCGTGGGGCGCAAGCTCGCGCTGGGAGAACATGTAGAAGGGGATGATGAGCAGGGTGACGATCACCCACAGGACGTACACGACCGGCCGGTAGTTCAGGGTCCCGGCCAGGAGGCGTCCGTAGAGGCTCCGGATCTTCTCGAACCGACGGTTCACGATGCCGGCGAAGCCGTGCTCCGAGCCACCGGCTTTCAGAAGCCTCGAGCCCATCATCGGGGACAGGGTCAGCGCGACGACGCCGGAGATGATCACGGCGCCCGCCAGCGTGAAGGCGAACTCGCGGAAGAGGGCGCCGGTCAGGCCTCCCTGGATCCCGATCGGCGCGTACACCGCGGCGAGCGTGATCGTCATGGCGATGATCGGGCCCCGCAGCTCGCGCGCCGCGCGGATCGCCGCGTCGAACGGTTTCTCGCCCAGGTGAATGTGGCGCTCGACGTTCTCCACGATGATGATCGCGTCGTCCACGACGAGGCCGACGGAGAGCACGATACCCAGAAGCGTCAGCAGGTTGATCGTGAAGCCGAAGATCATCATCAGGAAGATGGCGCCGACCAGCGAGACGGGAATCGCCACGATCGGAATGAGGACCGACCGGAAGGACCCCAGGAACAGGAAGATGACGACGATGACGATCCCGAGCGTGACCGCCAGGGTCTTCAAGACCTCGTTGATAGCGTCCTGGATGTACGCCGTGGCGTCGTAGGGAATCCCGACCTGCATACCGACGGGGAGCTGCGCCCGGATGTCAGGGATCGCCTCGCGGACGTGCTTGATGACGTCGAGCGTGTTCGCGGTCGGAAGGACCCAGACGCCCATGAAGGTCGCCGTCTGCCCGTTGAAGCGGACGTCGGACTCGTAGTTCTCGGCGCCGAGCACCACGTCGGCGATCTCGCCAAGGCGGACGATCACGCCCTTGTCCTCCTTGACGACGAGCCGTCGGAACTCGTCGGCCGTCTGGAGGTTCGTGTTGGCGATCAGGTTGACCGACACCATCGAGCCCTTCGTCTTGCCGAGCGCGGAAAGCGAGTTGTTGTTGGCCAGGGCCTGGCGGACCTGCGACGGAGAGATCCCGAGGGCCGCCATCTTCTCGGGCTTCAGCCAGACCCGCATGGCGAAGGTGCGGCTGCCGAGGATGTCGGCGCGCTGCACGCCCGAGATCGCGGAGAGCTTGGGCTGGACGACGCGCGTCAAGTAGTCCGTGATCTGGTTCTGGTCGAGGTCCTTCGAGGAGAAGCCGATGTAGATCGACGCGAACTGCGTGTCCGCGGTCTCCAGGTTGATGACTGGCGCCTCGGCCTCGGGGGGCAGGTCGTTTCGGACCTGCGCGACCTTGGACTGGACCTGCGTGAGCGCGGCGTTGGTGTCGTAGTTGAGCTTCAGGTGGACTGTGATCGTCGAGAGCCCCTGCGCGCTCGAGGACTCCATGTAGTCGATGCCGTCGGCGCTCGCGATGACCCGTTCGAGAGGCGTCGTGATGAAGCCGCGCACGAGGTCGGCGTTGGCGCCGACGTAGTTGGTCGTCACCTTCACGACCGCGATGTCGCTCCGCGGGAACTGGCGAACGGAGAGCGAGCGGATCGCCTGTACCCCGGCGATCAAGATGACGAGGTTGACGACGACGGCCAGGACCGGGCGCTTGACGAACAGATCCGTGAATTTCATGTCAGACCTCGTTTTAGCTGTCTTCCGGCCTCGGGGCCGGGTTGTTCCCGGGCTGGGTCTTGTTGTTGACCTGGACCGCGGCACCGTTGCGGAGCTTGAAGACTCCCGAGGTTACGACCTCCTGACCGGCCTCGAGGCCCGAGACAACCGAGACCTGGTCTCCACGCCCGGCGCCGAGCTTGACGATCTGTTGGCGTACACCGCGGTAGGACTTGCCGTCGGGCCCTTTCAGGTCGGTGACGACGAACACGGAGTCCCCGTAGGGCGCGAAGTTGATCGCCGACGCCGGAAGGGCAATGACCGCCGTCTTCGCGGAGAGCAGGAGCTCGGCCTGGACGAACATGCCTGGCTTCAGCTTCGCCTCCGGGTTCGCGAGCGTCGCCTGGATCTGCACGTTGCGAGTCGCCTCGTTGACGACCGAGTCCACGGCGGTGACCTTGCCCGTGAACTCCCTCTTCCGCGCGGCGCCGTCGGCCACGTCGGCTGTGACGCGCACCTCGCCGCCGGCCTCGGCGTGGACCGCGCTCTGCTGGGGCACCGAGAAGTTCACGTAGATCGGGTCCAGCGACTCGAGCGCGACGATCGGCGAGCCTCCCGCCAGGTACTGGCCCAGGTTGATCTGGCGGATCCCGAGGACCCCGGAGAACGGCGCGCGAATCGTCTTGCGGGCGATCGTCGCCCGGATCTCGCCGACGCGGGCGTCGCCCTGGGTGTCCTCGGCCCGCGCGCGGTCGAAATCGGCCTGGGGAATGACTCCCTTGTCCAGGAGCCCACGGAAGCGTTCGAAGTTCAGCTTCGCGAGCTTCTGCTGAGCCTCCGCCGCGGCGAGCTGCGCGCGCTCCTGGCGGGTGTCGAGCTCGACTAAGACCGCGCCCTCGCGGACCGTCTTGCCGGAGTCGAATTGGATCTTCTCGACGATCCCGGGCAGGTCCGCGCTGACCACCACCCCGTGAACCGGCGCGACGGTGCCAATCGCGGCGAGGTTCGCCGGCCACTCCTCCCTCTTCGCGACGATCGTCGTCACGGCCTCCGGCGGAGGCTGGAACGAGGAGTGCTGCGCGATGGCCTTCTTGACCTGGTTGTACTTGACCGCGCCAATGGCCGTGATGAAAACGGCCGCGGCCAGCAGCATCAGAATCATCCGCTTCTTCATGAGTCCAACCCTCCGTTACTGGTGATCGATGACGATGCGGCGTTGTTCGAGGAGCTCTCCCGTCGCCCGCGCGAGCTCCGTCTCGGCCTTGCGGTAGTCCGTCAGCGCCAGGGTCTCGGTGACCCGCGCGGCCGTCAGGTCGTTCTGCCGCGTCAGGACGAGAAAGTTCGTCGAGAGGCCCGACTGAAAGCGCTCCTGCTCGGCGTAGAGCTGCGTCTCGGCGGCGGACCTTCCGGCGATCGCCGCGTCGACCCGCTGGCGCGCCGATTCGAGGGCGAAGACCGCGTTTCGGACCTCCGCCTGCACCTGCTGCTCGGCCGCGGTGACGCCCGTCGCCGCCTGCGACAGCTCGGACTTCGCGATCGCGAGGCTCGCCTTCGCCGCGCGATTCCCGAGAGGCAGCGAGAAGGCAAGGCCGACCGAGGCGTCGGGAAACTCGTTGTCGTGGATCGTGCCGTAGGAGCGCTTCCATCCGCCTTCGATCGGGCCCGGCACGACGACGGGCTCGCCGCCCGGTCCGACGGCGCTGGGGTTCGCACGCCCGGCGAGGCCCCGCCGGCCGTAGGCCGCGACGAGGTCGAGGCGGGGCTTTAGGTCGCTCCTGCGAGCTTCGACCTGGACTTCGACGCGCTCGTGGCGCAAGCGGGCCTCGGAGATCTCGGGCCGCTTCGCAAGAGCGGCGTCGAGCGCCTGGCCGAGGCCGGCCGCCCGGGTCTTCGATTCGGGCTCGTCGGTCGGGACGATCTCGGTCTTCCACGCCGGGTCGCCAGGGTCTCCGAGCACGAGGATCTTCAGCGTGTTCTCCGCTTCCTCGACCCGCTGCCGGACCACTGCGAGATCTCCCTTGCGGCGCTCTCGCTCGGCGATCGGCTGCGCGATGTCCGTCTTGGACAGCGCGCCGGCGTCCACGCGGATCTTCGTCTCGGAGAGCTGCTTTTCGGCGAGGTCCACCGAGCTCTGGATCGAGGCGACGTTGCGGCGCGCCGAGACGAGGCTCCAGTACGCGGCATCCACCTGGCCGATCGTGTCGGCGACCACGGCCGAGAGGCGCGCCGCCGACGCATTGCGCTCGGCCGAGGCGACCCGGATCGCCTCCCGCGCCGGATCGATCGTGAGGTTCCGCAGCAGCGGCTGGCGGGCCGAAACGCCGAAGCCTGTCGTGTAGGCCGGCGAGAGGATCGCGAAAGTGTTGTCGGTCGTGTCCCGTCCCCAGTTGGAGAAGAGCTGCACGGAGCCGCCACTCGGCAGGAGCTGCGTGACGGAAGTGGATGCAACCGCGGACTCGTTCTCGGGCGCGAGGCTCCCGGCCGGGGCGCCGGAGAAGGTCGAGTTGACCGGGTCGGTGTGCTTGCGCCATCCCGCCGAGGCTTCCAGGAACGGGTCGTAGGCGCCCTTCGCGCCCGAGATCGAGAAGCCCGCCTGCGCGAGATTCTCCCGCTCCACCGCGAGCGCCGTGTTGCGCTCGAGCGCCCGCCGCGTCGCCTCCTGGAGCGAGAGCGGCAGCGTCGCCGGTTCCTGCGCGGACATGGCCGCCGCGGCCAGGAACGCGGAGAGCGCGAAAAGAGTCTTCATGAAACCTCTCCGGCGCTCGTCTTGCGAGGCGAGGCGCACCCGTCTCCCTGGAAGACCGAGACGCCGGAGCGGGCGATCCGCGGGTCGAGCGTCTGGGCGATGAAATCGAAGCGCCGCCCCTTCAGCTTCGAGAGGGCGCTTCTCTCAACCGCCGTCAGCTCCAGTCCATGCGAAGCGGCCATCGCGAAGCTGAAGTCGCGGATCGGAAAGAACTCCCGGCGGAAATCCTCGTCCGTCAGAATCCTTCCCAGCAGCAGCTCAACGCATTTCTGTGACATCCCGTGTCCCTTTCACCCTGTCGACGATCGAAACCCCCGAAATCGACGACGCGACCGGGGAATTACAGGGTCCGTGCCAAGGATCGAACCGGAGGGGCTCTCCGTCTAACCCGTTTGTCGGGAGTGGTCTGCGCGAAAAGCCGGAGATCCGGAAGGACGTTCGACGGTTCGGCTGTGTGAGGAATTTTCGGCAGAGTGTCGAGAAATCGACGCTCCGCCCTTCGTGAAGGTGGCTGGCGGAGGCGTGGCACGAGCGGGTCCTGGCGGACGAGATAGTGGCGCACGCATTCAGTCACGGTTTCCTCCCGCAGCTCACGATCCCGTCCTCCGACGCGCCCTTCACGATTACTTCGCATCGGCGACGACCACAACGATGGCGAGGTACCACAAGGACGCGGCTGATGTTCCGGCCGGGCTGCGGATCCCCGGTGGTCGTGGGACGGACTCAGGTCTGACGTACCCGCGGAGATCCGTCTAGCGCGAATCGTTCACACGTATCTCGCAGGTCGTTTGCCGCGTATTCATCGGTATGGACGGGTCTGCGGATCCCAACGTCTCCGGTCGTTTCGAGGCGCGCTACCTGGCGTTTCTCGAGACGATCAGCAACCTTCGATCGAGCCTCCATCGGTATTGCTCGCGCATGACCGGATCGGTCTCGGACGGGGAGGACGTCGTCCAGGACGCGCTCTTCCAGGCCTATCGCAAGCTGGACACTTTCGATGATCGGCGCCCGCTGGCGCCTTGGCTGTTCCGGATCGCGCACAACCGTTGCATCGATCTCCTCCGACGCCGGGAAGCTCGGAAGAAATCGGAAGCCACCGCGGCGGGGCCCGATTCCGTCGCGCCGACCGATCCTCCCGGGCCGGCGGTCGGCCGGGCGGTCGAGCATCTCGTGCTGTTGCTCCCTCCGATGGAGCGCGCCTGCGTGCTCTTGAAGGATGTCTTCGACTATTCACTGGAAGAGGTCGCGGAGCTGGTCGATTCCACCGTCGGCGGCGTCAAGGCCGCGCTCAATCGGGGCCGTTCCAAGCTCGCGACCCTGTCCGGGAGAGAGACCTCACCGCGCGCGAAGAGCGCCGCCGACGAGCGGATCCTCCATCTCTATGTCGAGCGATTCAACCGGCGCGACTGGGATGGCGTGCGCGAGCTCATCGCCGCGGACGCGCGCGTCCGGGTGGCGGACCGATACTCCGGCCCATTTAAGACTGCACCCTATTTCAGCAACTACGAGCGTTTCCCGTTCGAATGGCGATTGGCGGTGGGAGAAGTCGACGGCGCGCCGCAGGTCATTCTCCTTCGCCGCGCCGACGACCGCTGGACGGCGCATTCGCTGGTTCACCTCGACATCGCGGGCGAACGCATCACACGAATCGTCGACTACTTCCACGCGCCCTGGATTCTCCCCTCGGCGACATCGGTTGTCGTCGCGAAGCCCTCGTAGAACGGGACGTTGCCGCGCGTATCCTGCCTCGCCCGGCGTCCGTACTAGAGGATGGAGGTAGATATGAAGACCCTTTCATTTCTGGCCGTTCTCCTGGCGGCGAGCTTCGAGGCGGCAGTCGTAAAAGGCCAGGCGCCGAAGTACCCGCCGATCGATCAATACATGATGCCGCGCGACGTCGAAATCGCGCTCGCGACGAGCGCCGCGCCGGCGAGCCTCGCCGACCACGCGACGATCAAGGTCCTGACGAAGTCCGGATTCGTAGTGGCGCGTGAGGGCGACAACGGGGCCGTATGCATGGTCATGCGCGGTTTCAGCGCGCCGACGTATACGCCGGCCCAGTTTCGCGACCTCGTCTACGACCCGACGGTGCACGCTCCGATCTGCTTTACCGCGCCGGCGGCGCGGACGGCGATGCCGTACTACGAACTGCGAACCAGACTTGCCATGGAGGGCAAGAGCCCCGACCAGATTGCCGAGTCTCTCCAGTCGGCCTATGTCCACGGCGAGCTACCGCGCAGGGACTCCGTCACGTTCGCGTACATGTGGTCGAGTCACCAGCACCTGGGTCCCGGAATCGGCGCGTGGCGCCCGCACATGATGGTTTTCGCGCCCTACTACGACAACTCCATGGTCGGCGGCAACGAGTTCGGAAGTCCCTTCCCCCAGGTCAGCGATGACGCGGGCACGCCCTTCACCGTCGTCGTCATCCCGGTGGACGAGCGGCTGTTCAAGAGCCGCTCGAAGTAAATCTTCGAGAGATCGGAGCAATCCATGCTGCTCGAGAACAAGAACGCGGTGATCTACGGCGCCGGAGGCGCGATCGGCGGCGCCGTCGCACGCGCCTTCGCTCGCGAGGGAGCCAGGCTCTTTCTCACGGGGCGCCACCGGGCGCCGGTCGAAGCCGTCGCCAGGGAAATCGCTTCCGCCGGAGAATCCGCCGAGGCCGCGGAAGTGGACGCCCTCGACGAACAGGCCGTGAGCGGGCACCTGCAGTCCGTTGTCGACAGGGCACGTCGCGTCGATATCTCGTTCAACGCGGTCGGCATCCCGAATCCGAAGACTCGGGCGCCGCTGGTCGAGCTGGATGTCGAGCAGTTCTGCTTGCCGATCGCGACCTACACGAGGACGTACTTTCTGACGGCGCGCCTGGCCGCAAGGCACATGGTTTCGAACAAATCGGGAGTGATCATGACGGTCACCGCAACTCTTTCGCGCGCGGGCACCCCGCTGACGGGAGGCGCCGGTCCGGCGATGGCGGCCGTGGAGGCGCTCACTCGAGGCCTATCGGCCGAGCTAGCGCCCGCCGGCATTCGCGTGGTCGGCCTGCGGCCCCAGGGTATGCCGGAAACAGACAGGATCAGGGAGGGCTTCAGGCTTTACGCCGAGGCAATGGGAATCACAAAGGAGAAGTTCTACGAAGTCGTAGCAGCGAGGACCCATACGAGACGGCTCACGACGCTCGCGGAGATGGCCGACGCGGCTGCCTTCATCGCTTCCGACAAGGCGAGCGGGCTCACCGGAACGGTCGTCAACCTGAGCATGGGGAGCCTGGACGACTAACGCCGGAGAACAGGACTGGCGCTGCATGAGGCGAGTGGAACGGGGGTTGTCATGCGGAAGTTGATCGCTGGAATGAAGACGTCTGTCGATGCCAAGATCGGGGGAGCGGAGGGTTACGCGGATTGGGTCGAAGCGTGGTCTGACGACTATGGCCTGACGCCGCAGATCGACGCCTGTGTGATCGGGGCAGGCATGTACCCCGAGTACGAAGGGTATTGGATCGCAGTAAAGAATGAGCCTGACAAGCCCCACTGGGCTGGCCGGCCGCCGACGCCGGACGAGATCAAGTACGCCGCCTTTGCCACCCAGACTCCGCATTACGTGTTGTCGAGCACGCTGACTTCGGCCATCTGGCCAAAGACGAGGTTCGTCCGGGGACTCGAAGAGATTGCCGCCCTCAAGCGGAAACCCGGCAAGGACATCTATCTCGTTGGGGGTGCTCGAACCACGGCGAGCCTCGTCGATGCCGGGCTGGTGGATGAACTCCGGCTCATTGTTTATCCGCTGATCGCCGGCGGAGGGAAGGCGCTCTTTGCGGCCGCGGAACGCCGCCGCGGGCTCGAGCTCCGGAAGGCTCAACAGCTTCCAGATGGGCGCGTCAGCCTCACCTACGGAGTCGGCTAGATGGCCTCCTGTCGGGAATCGGTTAACGGCTTAGATCTCACCGGCTTCATGCCGCTCCGAACTTGCCAAAGCGGGTTGTACTCTGCGTCGCGCTCCCAGATGGATTTGCGAACAGCGACTGGGCGACATTGATCCCCGTTAGGGGCCGGGCCAGTGGCAAGATCCAGTCTTCAGCTGACCGCTTTCTTCACGAGCCCGGCGATCTTTGCCTCTTCGGCGGCGGTCAACACCTTCAGTGCGAAGGAGGTTGGCCACATGGCGCCTTCGTCGAGGTTCGCCGCGTCACCGAAGCCGAGCGTCGCGTACCTCGATTTGAATTTCTGCGCGCTTTGGAAGAAACAGATGACCTTGCCGTCTTTGGAATAAGCTGGCATCCCGTACCAGGTTTTCGGTGAGAGGGCTGGTGCGCTGGTTTTCATGATCACATGGAGCCGCTTGGCCATGCCGCGATCCGGCTCCGGCATCTCGGCGATTTTCGCGAGCACGTCGTTTTCCCCGTCCGCTTGGTCAGCGCGCGGGCCGCGGCGCGTTTCCCTCTTCAACTCTTGGGCACGCTCCTGCATCGCAGCTCGTTCCTCGTCCATGAACCCCTTGGACTTCTTGTGGGTCGCGGTGGTGTTCTTGCGGACATTTGGCTCCTCCTCCTCACCTTCCAAAAGATGTTGCCTTGGCGCTCATCTCCGGTTTCACCAGTCTGCTCCTCGTTCCCAGGCCCGCCGGAATGTGATTCCGTCGCTTTCCTTCACGTTGGTACAGGTGTATGGCCAGCGCCGTGATCAGGATCCATGGCGTCGCGAGAATGGCCAGGGCGAAGGCAGATCGGTCGCCGATGGCGACGAAGCCGATGGACGTCAGGGCTGCGAGCACCACGGGGAAACCGGCTCCGTAGAACCAGGCCCAGCCCCGGTTTCTTTCGGCGGCGAACCACGTTGCGATCGCCAGGTTCGCCGCGATCAGCAGGAGAGTGCTGGCGCCGCGCGAGGCGTTCTGGACTGCCCCATGCCAGGTGGTGTGTACCATCTCCGGCGTGGTGCCGGGCGGAAAGCCGGCCACCGGGTCTGCTGTCAACAGGCCGCCGACGATGTAGGCCATCCCGAAGAGAACGAGCAGGCGCGGCCCCCAGACCGCACCCCGGCCCGTCCGCAGCGCCTGGCGCACGCCGACCGCGAACAGCACCGTCAGCACCCCGGCCAGCACCATGTTCGACTGATGGATCCAGCCGAGGTCCCCGGCGGTCAGCCAGGAGAAGCGGTGCCGCGCGAGGTCGAAGCCGTCGCGGGTCAGCGCCTGGGCCATCGCCACCGCCACGTACAACGAACCCGCCACGACGCCGCACGCCAGCAGGATCCGGGTGAGGAATGTCTGTTTCGCCATCGTGTCTCCTTGCATTCCGTCAACCGCGACCGCTCTGGTGCGGCGACGCCACGGCGGCCAGGTGCCGCAACTTGTCCGGATTGCGCACCACGTAGATCGCCCGAATGACGTCGCCCTCGATCTCGATCGCCGCCGTCTGGACCGGTCCCTCGGGGGCGTCGACGATGATCCCGGGCAGGCCGTTGACGATCGCAAAGCGGAGCTTGAAGTCCTCGCGCCACCATTGACCCGGGTGTGGGCGCGTGGCGCCCGAGATGAACCGCGCCGCGCGATCGGCGCCCTCGATCACTTCCCGCGCGGCCCGCACCTTGCCGCCGCCGTCCGTCACGATGCGCACGTCGCTCGCGAGGAAGTGCGTGATTGCATTGAGATCACCGGCCCAGGTTGCAGCGATGAATGCGGACAGGAGCTGCGAATGTTTCGCATCGATCTTGCCCGGACGAGCCGGCGGCGCGGTCGTACCGCGTGGCCGGACGTCGCGCACGTGCGCGCGGGCGCGGGCAGCAAGCTGTCGGCACGCCGCCTCGCTCCGCTCCAGAGCCGCGGCCACTTCGCGGAACGGGAAATCGAACACGTCGTGGAGCAGGAAGGCGGCCCGCTCGAGCGCCGACAGCCGGTCGAGCGTCAAGAGCAGCGCGTAGGAGAGATCCTCGGCCAGCTCCGTGCAGCTGTCGGGCGCGAGCGCTGCCGTATCGACAACCGGCTCCGGCAGCCATGGGCCCACATACTCTTCGTGCCGTGCGCGCGCCGAGGTCAGGATGTTGAGACAGATCCGCGTCGTCGTGGTCATGAGGAATGCTCTCGGATCCGACACTTTGTCGCGGTCGGCCCCGTGCCAGCGCAAGTACGTTTCCTGCACCGCGTCCTCGGCGTCAGTCATCGATCCAAGCATGCGGTATGCAAGACCGAGCAAGCGCCGGCGGTATGGCTCGAGGCTCTCAGCCGGATTCGACATCCTGCCCCCGGATCTCACGCCGTGCGCACCGTCGCATCCGGCGGCGCCGGTGCCCGGCCATGATCGAACATCACCGGCGAGCCGCCGACAACGACGCGCATACAGGCCTTGCCGTGGCCAAGCGCGTACTTGACCGTTGGATAGATTCGCGCCGCGGTGATCGAAAAAGCCAGGCTGACCAGGGCTCGGCGCCCCCAGCGCTTTACGATCTCCTCGCGAAGCTCGTCGGCCGCGGCATCGTGTGCGAGCGTGGCACGCGTGAATTTCCATGCCAGGGCTACGTCCGGCGGCATCGCGTCGGGGCTGTCCGAGAGCACGGCGCGGAGAACCGCAGGACTGACACCGTCACGCTCCGCCATTGCGACGGCAAGTTGCGTGCACGGACCGCAGTCCTCGTGGCATACGGCGGTAATGCCTGCGGCACACCAGGCCTCGACGGGAAGGTCACGCCGGAACCTTCCGAGGGCGTTGACCCGGGAAAAGAGCCACGCGGCACGCGGGCTCGCGTCGATCATGTCGCGGACGTAACTGGCGTCGTAGTCCCAGTCCCGCTCGAACTTGTCAATCAGTCTGCGCAATGCCCATCGGATCATGCGCGCCTCCTGTCTTCAGCAGTAAGACCGGATGGGGCCTCGAAATGTGACGCGTGCAATGCGACATCGGTTCATGGGTCGCGATGGCACGCTTCGTTGCCTCAGAACAGCCCGGGAATCATTCTCCAGTGGACCCGTTGGAGATACTCGACATAGCCGGGAAGGTCCCGAGAGAGCAGCTTCTCCTCGTCGAGGAGACGCCAGACGAGCACCGGCAGGAACGAGGCGAAGACGGGAAACCCCCACCACGACCCCAGCGCGAGCGGCATGGCCAGCATGTAGCATGCGCCGCCCGCGTACATCGGGTGGCGCACCACGGCGTACGGGCCGGTCGTGACGATCGTTTGGCCGGGCTGGACCTCGATCGTTCCGGAGGTGTAGGAGTTCTCGAGATACACGCGGAAGATGATCCCGAACCCGACGAGCGTCAGCACGTCCCCGGCGATGACGAGCGCCGGGGACACATGTGACCAGCCGAACCGGCGGTCGAGACCCGAAACGACCAGGAGCCCGATGAATCCAAGCGACGCAAGCGTCATGATGATGCGCTCGCGCGTCGTGGGCTCCGCCGTCGGCCCGGCCTTCAATCGCCGGGCCAGCAACGCTGGATCGTGCTTCATCAGGTAAAGAGTGATCGCCGTAGAGATGGTGGAGAAGACCGCGAGGTAGGTCCATCCCTGCCAATAACGGATCGTCCCCGCGGAGCCGAACAGGGCCAGAGCCATGGCCGCGACCGTGAGGACCAGTCCCTGCCACGCCCGCGCGTTGAGTCCGCTCATTTCGCCAGGACGACATGGGTGACGTGGTCCGTGGAGGCGTGCTCCGTGCACCGGTAGCCGAGGCTCACGAGGTCGGTGCCGGCGAGGAGGTGCTCGCCCCTGCCGAGAAGAACGGGGGAGATGACGAGGTGGATCTCGTCGATCAGCCCGGCGGTCAGGTACTGGCGAATGGTGGCGACGCCGCCTCCGAGCCGGACATCTTTGCCCCGGGCCGCCTCCTTCGCGCGCTCCACCGCGGCATGGATGCCGTCGGTCACGAAAAGAAAGGTCGTTCCTCCCTCCATCGTGATCGGCGCGCGAGCGTGGTGCGTCAGCACGAAGACGGGTACATGGTAGGGCGGGTTCTTGCCCCACCATCCCTTCCAACTGTCGTCGTACCAGGGGCCACGCACTGGCCCGAACATGTTGCGGCCTATGATCCAGGCGCCGATGTTCTCGAAACCGCGCGCGGCGAAGTCGTCGTCAACGCCTTCCCGGCCGACCTGGTCACCGATCAGCGGTCCAGCGAAGTCGCCAGCCATCTTCTGGAACGTCTTCGTGCCGAATACCCACTGGTGCAGCGCCATCCCTCCGGTGCCCATCGGATTGGCCAGGTCCTGGTTAAGACCGGCGCCATAGCCCTCAATGGAGATTCCAAATGCGTTGACTCGGAGCCTCGACATGAGCGTCACGTGTTCAGGCGGTGCAGCAGCCGACGCAGCGCGAAGCGCGGCGTGATCCGGACCAGAAAGCCCGTCAGGAATTTGTAGAGCGGGCTGTACACCGCGATCGCCTGTCCCCGCTTCATCGCCCCG
>DATFQY010000136.1:0-62652 GCA_035263845.1 Thermoanaerobaculia bacterium
CGTATCTCGATGTACCTCGCCGAGCCACCTTTGATCGTGAGTTGTTGCGGCGCTTGAAGGCGATTCCGGGAGTGGAACTCGCGGCGATCACCTCAGTTCTCCCGAGCACCAATGCCAACCCCAACGCGGTCGGTGGCATAGCGAACGAAGGCTTTGCAATTGAAGATAGACCGGTCGAGTCCTTGCAGGATCTGCGCGCTGAGAGAATTCAGATAAGCCCCGATTACTTTAAGGTGTTACGGGCCTCGCTATTACGCGGCCGCTCATTTACAGAGGGCGATGAAGACGGCAAACCGCTGGTGGCCATCATTGATGAAAGCACCGCTCATAAGTATTGGCCAAGCGGCGATCCGCTGGGCCGTCGAGTGCGGTTCAGACGAGACCCTACCAAGCCATGGACGACCATCGTAGGTATTGTCAAGGATATCAAGAGTGACGGTCTCGATATCGATGGCGCTCCCCATATCTACGTTTCCACCTATCAAGACTCCAACAAGCGTCTGAGCGTGGTGTTGCGAACGTCTCTGCCCGCGAGCCTGCTCGAACCACAGATTCGGCGTGAAACCCAGGGCATTGATCCCGGCCTGCCGGTATTTGGTGTTTCTTCCATGAATGACGTCCTTGATCGGTCACTGGCCTCACGTCGTTTCTCTGCCGATCTGGTGGGCGGATTTGCTGGATTGGCGGTGCTTCTGGCCGCCATCGGAATTTACGGCTTGTTGGCTTATATGGTCGGCCAAAGATCGCGCGAGATCGGTATCCGCATGGCCCTGGGCGCGCAGCGGTGGGACATTTTGAGAATGTTCTTACGCAAGGGGGTCGCGCTTGCTGGCGTGGGGGTCGTTGCCGGGTTGGTCGTTTCTGCATCCACTGCGTCCGTGATGGCAAGCTTGCTCTATGGGGTGCGCCCCCATGATCCGGCTGTGTTTCTGATCGTGCCTCTGCTTCTGTTTGCCATTGCCGTTCTAGCCAGCTACCTCCCAGCCCGACGCGCGACGGAAGTGGACCCGATCAGTGCTTTTCGCGAGGGATGACCACGCGGACCCTCCTGCAGTATTGCTAAGAGGCGCCGGGCGATTTGAACCGCCGCATGGAGGTTTTGCAGCTTCCTGCAAAAACGCTTTTGCCCCGGGTGATACGCTCCTCACCAGATCGCCCAGGAGACGGCTCGAATGGGTCAAACGGATGGATGAACGCAGGCCTCTACTGTGTTGTCGTCGGAGTCTTCGCCGCATACGTCGTGGGACGCGCCCTGCCCGCCGGCTCGCGTTCTCTCTCCACGGCCTCCTGTACGGAATGCTGACGGCAGGCACCTTCGGCTGGCTCTGGCGAAAGTGATTCCGGGGGTACCGCGATGAGGAAACCGCTCAAGTTCCTGCTCTTCGGCGCCCTGGGGGCCGTGCTGGCGGTGGGCGCCTTCCTGCTCTACGTGGCCCTGACCGGGATCCCGCGGTACGCGCCCGGAAAGGTCCAGGTCAAAGTCGACGTCACCCCGGACAAGGTCGCCCGCGGCAAGAAGTTCGCTGGCCTGCTGTGCGCGTCCTGCCACATGGATCCGACGACGCGCAAGCTCACGGGCAAGCGCATGGCCGATTCGCCGCCCGAGTTCGGCCTGGTCTTCTCCAAGAACATCACCCGCGACTCGACGGCCGGCATTGGGTCCTGGACTGACGGGGAGCTGATCTACTTTCTGCGCACCGGCGTCGACCGGACCGGACAGTACGTTCCGCCCTACATGGTAAAGCTTCCGCACCTCTCCGACGACGACCTGGAGAGCATCGTGGCCTTCGTGCGCTCGGACGACCCGCTGGTCGGAGCGTCGCCCGACCACCCGCCGGGGCGCACGCAGCCGACGTTCCTTACGAAGTTCCTGGCGCACACGTTGTTCAAGCCGCTGCCCTTCCCGAACCAGCGGATCTCCGCGCCGCCGGCTTCGGACAAGGTGGCGTACGGCCGCTATCTGAGTGACGCCCTCGGCTGCTACTCATGCCATTCCAGGGACTTCAAGACGATGAACGAGCGCGAGCCCGAGAAGTCCGCCGGGTACATGGGTGGCGGGAACCCCTTGAGAGACCAGACCGGCGCGATCGTCCGCTCCGCGAACATCACGTTCGACGAGGAGACCGGCATCGGCAAATGGTCCGAGGCGGACTTTACGCGCGCCGTGCGCGAGGGCGTCCGGCCCGACAAGAAGGTCCTGGTCTACCCCATGGAGATGATGCCCGAGCTGACAGAGGAGGACACCGCGGCGCTGTACGCTTACCTGAAGTCCGTGCCGAAGCTGAAGAACGCGGTCGCCCGGACCGAGCACCTCGTCACGGCCGACGCGAGCGAAGGCAAGAAGCTGTACAACAAGTATGGCTGTGTGTCCTGCCACGGCGAGACCGGCGCGGCCCTCGCGGATCTGCGCCAGGCGGCCCAGCACTACCCGAACGACAAGGACTTGATCGCCTGGATCCGCAATCCCGGGCTCATCAAGCCGGGCGTCAAGATGCCGACCTGGGAGGGGATCATCCCCGACAAAGAGTACCCGGTGCTCGTCGCTTACGTGAAGGAGCTTGGAAAGGCGAAGTAGAGAAGCGAGCCCCAGTCCTTGCCGGGGGTCTCCTGATCCGGATTCGAGTGCGATGCCGAGGTGGTCCGCGAGAGAAGCGACGGCGACTCGCGTTCGCGCCGCGCGGGAGCGGGTTTTCTGTGCTCAAGCCCAGACCGGGATACTCATCTTCCACCCTGAGAAGGCAGTCAGACGACATGGCAATCAAGCAACCGGCCCCTGTTCTCGCTCGGGCAGGCCGGCGGGGACCGGGATCGGAGGCTGATCGTGTAGAGTCGACTGCGATGGATCTCGACAAGGCTCGCGGGGCTGCCCAGAACTTCCTCGTCCTTTACGGCTTTCAAATTCTCGGCGCCGTCGTCATTCTCATCGTCGGGGCACTGCTGGCAGCCTGGGCCGGCAAGCTCTCGAGAGGCTGGCTGGAGAAGAAGAACCTGGAGCCTCCGATCCGCCAGCTGATCGTCCGGGCCGTCAAGCTCCTCGTCTTTGCGATGGCCGTCGTCCTCGCGTTGGACAAGTTCGGGGTCCAGATCGCGCCGATCGTCGCCGCTCTGGGTGTGGTCGGCGTCGGGATCGGGCTCGCCATGCAGGGGATGCTTGGCAACCTGGTCGCCGGCCTGACCATCATCTTCACCAAGCCGTTTCGAGTCGGCGAGTACATCGAGTTGCTCGGCGTCGAAGGCCGGGTCACCGACATCGAGTTGTTCTCGACGAGGCTGATACACGCCGACCGTTCCGTCGTCACGGTACCGAACCGCAAGATCATCGGCGAAATCCTTCACAACTACGGCGCTGTTCGGCAGCTCGGTCTCAACGTCCGCATCGCCTACGGCGCGGATCTCGGTCAAGCACTTTCCGTCGTTCACGACATCCTGGAGGAAAACCCGCGCGTGCTGAAGGATCCTGCGCCGGTCGTCGGCATCACGACGCTCGGCGACTCATTCATCAGTGTTTCGATCCTGCCGTGGGTCAAGGTCGACGACTATGGTCCGGCCCGCTTGGAGGTTTACCAGGCGATCGTGGAACGGTTCCGCGGCAAGAACATCGACATTCCATTTCCTCAGAGCGAGGTGCGACTGCTCGGCCGGTGAGTTCGCTTCTCTGCTTCTCGGCCTCGCGCGGCCGTGTCTCTCGCGGGGCAGGGACGCCGGGAAATGAGAGTCGGGACGCGGGATGGTTTCTTCGCGGCGCGGGCCAGTGGCGATGAAGGCCGCGGGGGCCCCGGAGGCTTTTCTCAGAGGAACGCGAGGTAGCGGCGCGCGGCCGAAGGCCCTGGACCTCGGGCCGGAGCAGGTCGCGAACAACAAGACGAGGCGCCGGGCGACGGAGGTTTAAGGAGGGGCGGCCCTCGAAGCCGGGAGGTCGAGCGAAGGTCTCCGACGCGAAGATGGACAGGCGGTCGGGGCAGGCTTACAATATCCGCCTCAACTCACATACTGAGTTTTTCCCCAGGAGAACCTCCATGAGAGAAGCACTGCGGTCGCGGCGTTTCTGGTTGGGCCTGGCGGTGTCTGCGGCTGTCGCCTCCGGGCTGCGCGGAGCCACATACCTGCCTCTTCCGGACAGGGAGCTGGCGGAGCGCTCGCCCGTGATCGTTCAAGCCCGCGTGGTCGATCAGGAGGTGCGGATCGAGACGATCCGCGGCCTGGACCATCCCTTCACCGTCACGACGCTCCGGGTCATCGAGATCCTGAAGGGAGAGATCCCGAGCGTCTTCGAGGTGCGGCTTCCCGGCGGCGTCGTCGGCGAAGTGGCCTGGGGCGTGCCCGGGACGCCGCAGTTCGCGAAGGACGCGGAAGTCCTGCTCTTCCTCGAGCCCCGTGAGAAGGCCGGTCCGGGGGTCTTCGCCTTGACCGAATTCGGCCTCTCGAAGTTCGACATCCTCGTGGACGCTTCCGGTCGCCGGTTCGCCGTCCGACCGGCGTTCGATTCCGCCTCGGACGACTACCTCGCCGGCCGCGGGCCGAGCCCCGACCAGGCCGCCGCTCGTGTCCAGAGGGCCGGAGCGGCGCCCGCGCGGGACCTCGATTCCTTTCTCTGCTCCCTGCGTGCCTCCGCCGCCGGCGATCCCTCCGTTCCGGTCGTCTACGCTGCGCCGGAAGGCGCCCTTCGCTCGTCTCCGGGCGTGAAGCCGCTCTGGGTCAACATCGGCGGACCGGAGCCCGGCAACTGCGGCGGCCAGCCCTGCCTCTTCCGCTGGTACTGGGACACGGGCGCGTCGCCCAACGGAGTCATCTCGACTTCCGGGACCCAGACCAACCTCACGGGCGGCGCCGACCCCATCGCGGGGGTCCAGAACGCCGTGGACAAGTGGCACGCCGTGGCCGGCTCCGACGTTCGCTACAGCGGTGTGAGCAGCAGCACGACCGTCTCCCCGTCTGGTGCGGTTCCGAGTGAGGCGACGGCCGCCGGCAACGTGACCGTCTTCCTCGACGCTCTCTCGAGCTACGACAACGGCGCGACGTGGACGACGGCCATCGGATGCGGAGGTGGAGTCCTCGGCCTCGGAGGCCCAGGGCCCTCGAGCGGGCCCAAGATCTTCAAGGGCGAGAACAACTACTACGCGCCGACCACCGGGACCGTCTCGATCCGGAAGGTCACCTGCGGCACCGGCTACCTGAATGCGGTCTACCGCAGCGTCGTCCTCCACGAGCTCGGTCACACGCTCGGCCTCGGCCACCCCGACCAGGGAACGAGCACCCACTCGACGACTTCCTCGACGGACTGGAACAACGCGGTCATGCACTCCGTCGTCCCCCCGTCCAACCCGGATACCCCGCAGACCGACGACATCCAGGCGATCCAGTACTACTACCCCGGGGCGAACGCTCCCTGCGCCGCGAACTCGACGACTTTGTGCCTGAACTCCGGCCGCTTCAAGGTCCAGGTCACGTGGACGAAGCCCGACTCGACGAGCGGCGCGGGCCAGGCCGTCGCGCTGACGGGCGACACGGGGTACTTCTGGTTCTTCTCGGCCAACAACGTCGAGATGGTCATCAAAGTCGTGGACGGGCGGGCCGTCAACGGGAAGTTCTGGGTCTTCGCCGGCGGACTGACCAACGTCAACGTCGTCATCACGGTCACCGACACGCAGACCGGCGCCGTCCGTGTCTATGTCAACCCGCAGGGAACGGCCTTCCAGCCGATCCAGGCGACCGACGCCTTCTCGATGGCGCCCGAGGAGAGCCTCCTTTCCCCCTCGGGACCCGAAGCCGCGACAACGGCTGAGGCGGCCGCGAAGGCCGCGGCCGAGGTTTCGTCGCTGGCCGCGGGAAGATTCGCGGCGCAGGCGGCCTGCAACGCCGATTCGACGACGCTCTGCCTGAACTCGGGGCGCTTCCAGGTCCGCGTGACCTGGAACACGACCGACGGCAGGTCCGGGGCAGGCCAGGCCGTCTCCCTGACGGGCGACACGGGCTACTTCTGGTTCTTCTCCGCCAACAACGTCGAGATGGTCATCAAGGTGGTGGACGGCCGCGCCGTCAACGGGAAGTTCTGGGTCTTCGCCGGCGGCCTGACCAACGTCAACGCGATCATCACGGTCACCGACACGCAGACGGGCGCTGTGCGCGTCTACGTCAACCCGCAGGGAACGGCCTTCCAGCCGATCCAGGCGACCGACGCTTTCTAGGATTAACGAGGAGTTTCCACTCTTTCTTTCTCGAGGAACCCCCGGATGACTCCAGGTGCCCGTCTGCTCTTTCTCGTCGTCCTGATCGCCGCCATTGTTTCTCCATTACCCGCGCGAGGCGCGAGCTACCTGCCCCTTCCGGACGCCGACCTCGCCTCCGGAGCGCCGGTCGTCGTCCGCGCCCGCGTCGTCGCCGTCCAACCCCGGGCGGCCGCGGTGGAAGGCCGCGACATCGTCATCACGGCGACGCGCTTCCAGCCCCTCGAGGTCCTCAAGGGACGCGTGCCCGGCGAGGAGTTTTCCATCGAGCTTCCCGGCGGAGAGGTGGACGGCCTGTCCTACCGGATCCCTGGGACTCCCGTGTTCTCGGCGGAGCAGGAAGTCATCCTCTTCCTCGCGCCGCTCGACGACGAACAGCCCGGCCACTTCCGTCTGACCGAGTTCGGCCTGTCGAGCTTCCAGGTCGTCTCCGACTTCGGCGGGCGGCGATTCGCGGTGCGGCCGGTCTTCGGCGCGCGGGAGGACGACGTCCTCTCCGGCCGCGGAGGCGCGGTTCCGCAGAGACAGGGTTCCGGGCCCGCGCTTCGCGACGCCGAATCCTTCGTCGCGGCGCTCCAGGCAACCAGCGCCGGGGCAGACTTCCCGCCGGTCGTCTATGCCGAGCCGCAGGCGGAGACACGCGCTCCGCGATCGCTCGCTCCGTCGTGGGTCAACCTCGGCGGGTCCGAGGGGACCAACCGCCTCTACCGCTGGTTCTGGGACACGGGCCGCTCCCCCGAGGCGCGGGTCTTAGCGAGCGGGACCCAGAGCGGTCTCTCCGACGGGTCCGACGGGACGGAGTCCGTCGCCAACGCAGCGCTCCAGTGGAGCGGAGTCGCCGGCGCCCTCGTCCGCTACAGCGCGACCGCCGGCTCCGCCGCCGTGGTCGTCAACCTCGACGTCTCGAGCCACGGGAGCTACTGGTCCGAGCCCTTGTCCTGCACGAGCGGCGGCGTCATCGGCCTCGGGGGACCGGGAGTGGGATCGAGCGGCGGCAGCTACAAGGGGGACGGCAACTACGCGGCGGTGACCTCGGGCAACGTCTGGATGCGCAAGGTCACCGGCGGCTGCTACTCCTGGCGGACCTTCCGGAGCGCCGTTCTCCACGAGGTCGGGCACACGCTCGGCCTCGGACACTCCGATCAGGGAGCAAGCGTGCACTCGACGACGTCCTCGAGCGAGCGATCCTCCGCCGTGATGACCTCCGTGATCCCCAACTCGACCCCCTCGACCCCGCAGACCGACGACATCCAGGCGATCCAGTGGCTCTACGGCAACGGCGCGACGGTCCCTTCAGTCACGGATCGCGCCCATCCCGCCCTCTCGTCCCGGCCCGTCCGGCCCGGCCCTCCGACGCTCGGTTTCCGACCCTAGGCGCCCCGGCCGGCGGCTCTCCGCAGTCTCAGCGCCGCCGCCATCCGCGGCAGGCGCGTCTTCGCGAAGAGCTTCCCGTTGACGTAGAGCAGGGGAATCGATTCGCCGAAGCGGCTCGCGAGCGCCTCGTCCGAATCGACGTCGATGACTTCCCACGAGGTTTCCGTGCCCGCCAGGATCTCCTCGACTTGCCGCCGCATCTCCTCGCAGAGGTGGCAGCCGGGCCGGGAGAGCATCGTCAGACGCGTCAACGCTCCCCCTGGGACTTGGAGACGAGGTACACGTAATGAAACCCGGACAGAACCGTCGTCGTCGCGGCGGCCCCGAACGCGATCTGGACGATGGCCATCGGCCAGCTCCAGAGGTTCGCGCAGAGGACGAAGAGGATCGTCAGGATCAGCGTCACGGTCGTGACCTTTCCGAGCCAAGTCGGCGGGAACTGGCGGTGGCCCGAGGTCAGGATGAGAAGCAGCGCCACGGTCAGCAGCAGGAGGTCGCGCGAGATGACGAGGACGGCGAGCCAGACCGGAACTTTCACCGCGGCGGGAAAGGACGGCACGGCCAGGAACAGGTAGGAGCTCATCATCAGTAGCTTGTCGGCGATCGGATCGAGGTAGGCGCCGAGAGCGGACCTCATGTCGAACCGGCGCGCGAGGTAGCCGTCGATCCCGTCGGAGATCCCCGCCGCGACGAAAATCAGCAAGGCGACATCGAGCCGCCCCGCTGCGATCGAGAAAAGGAAGAACGGCAGGGCCGCCAGCCGGAGCAGCGTGATGAAGTTCGGCAGCGTCCAGGGCCCGCGCAGGCGCCTGGGAGCGTCGGTCACGACACGGCCTCCTCCGAAACCAGCGAGCGGATCCGGTCGAGCGCCTTGAGGAAGGCCGGGCCCGAGACGACGGGACCGTCCTTCTCCGTGAGCAGACCGCAAGCGGAGGCCAGCTTGACCGCCTCGGCGTTGGTCGGGCTGCCCGTTCGGGGCGATTTTCCCAGGCAGGCCAGCTGACCCGGCGGCGGCTTCAGAATCCCGACGAGCCGGACCAGGAGCTTGGATCCGGCAGCGAGGGTGAGCGCCGAGTCCGGGCTGACGCGGTGCGTCTCCTGGTCCACGTCGAGGAGCCCGAGCGCCACGGCCCTCGTCACCGCCCGGCTGTCGCGGCGCGAGACCGCGTCGCTCGCGATGACTCCGGATCCGACTCGCGCCTCCCGCACCTCCGGAAGCATCCACCACACCAGCTCCGCCGCCGCCGCCCGGGTGAGCCGGCGGGCGCGGGCGGCTTCTCTCTCCGCGGAGGGCCAGTTGGCGACGCGGAAAGCCAGGCGCGCCTCGGCGGCGCGGCCCGCCGCTTTCGGGTTGTCCCGGGCCAGGCGGTCGAGCGCGGAGATCGCCAGGCCGTAGTCGCCGAGCTCCAGCGCCAGCGTCCCGGTCTTCTCGAGCACCGCCGCGTTACGCGGCTCGATCTCCATCGCCTCGCGGTAGCGCTTCAACGCTGCCGCTCTTTCCCCCGCCTTCGCCTCGATGTCGCCCGCCGTGATCCGCGCTTCCGAGGACTCGGGCGCGAGCGCGATGGCCTCGGCCGCCGCCTCGCGGGCGCTTTCCCACTCCGACTTGCGGAGGCCCTCGCTCGCTCGCGAGAGCCACGCCTCCTTCGCCGCGATCCGCAGCTCCTCGGCCCTCGCGTTGAGACCCAACCGGTCGGAGACCCGCGTCACCGCCCGGCTGTAGAGGTCGTGCGCTCCCGGCGCATCGCCTTCCGCCGCGCGCGCCTCGCCGCATCCGACGAGGAGCGGAAGAGTGGGATCTCCGGATTCGAGGAGCTTCGAGCAGACCGGGAGGGCTCTTCCCGCGTGGCCTTCGATCACGACCGCCTCGACCCAGCCGATCTCAGCGGCAAGAGACTGCGTGCCTCCCCAGCGGGCCGCGGAAAAGGCGGTCTCCGCCCTCGCGGCGTCCTCCTCGGCGAGCGCGACGCAGCCCTTCACGACTTCGGAGGAGAAGGGGCCGGCGAGCTCCTCACGAGGGTCCAGCGGGAAGCTGTCGCGCCTGGGGATCGGCGCCTTCGTCGTCGAGGCGCAGGAGGCGGCCAGAAGAGTCGCGGCGATGGCGAAGCCGGTCTTCCAGCGGCCTCGAGCCGGCCGGATCGCGGGCAAAGCCCGCCCTCAAGCCCCCGGAGGGAGATTTTCCGAGCGGATCGAGGCGATGGCGTGCTTGTAGATCATCTCCTCGCGCCCGTCCACTTCGAGCACGAGCGCGAACTTGTCGAAGCGGCGAAGCCTTCCCATGCGGTCCTCGCCGGAAGTCAATCGCACCGTGATGACGACGTTGTCCTTGCGCAGGTTGTAGAAGAACGAGTCCTGGACGTTGATCGGAGCCTTGTTCATGTCCTCCCGCTTCCTTCCCCGAATCGAATCTCCGAAAGCCTCTCGAGGGCGGCCGGCACGGCCCGTTCGGGCTCGACCCACTCGACTCCGGCCTCACGAGCGAACCAGGTCCGCTGCCGCTTCGCGAGCGCCCGCGTCGCCGCCACGATCTTCTGCTCCGTCTCCTCCCTCTCCGCACGTCCCGAGACCCAATCGGCCACTTCGCGATACCCGATGGCCCGGAAACCGTTCGCTTCCGTAGAGATCCCCCGCGAGAGCAGGCGCCGCACCTCGGAGTCCCAACCCGCGTCCAGCATCCGCCGGACTCGCGTCGCGATCCTAGCATAGAGGTCCTCGCTCGCCGGCCGGACGCCGAGCTTGACGACCCGCCACCGCGAGGTCCATCGCTCGCCCTCCCGCCGCCTCGCCGACGCGGCGGTCCCCGTCGAGAGCAGGATCTCGATCGCGCGGAGGACGTAGCGGAGGTTGCCGGGCGCGATCCTCGCCGCGGAGACCGGATCGTTGACGGCCAGGAAGCGCCGGGCCTCGTCCGGGCGGCTCTTTCCCCACCCCGCGAGCGAGGCGCGAAGGGCCGGGTCCGTGGCCTCGCCCGGGGGAAGTCCCCGGAGAAGCGCCTCGATGTAGAAGCCGCTTCCGCCGCAGACGATCGGCAGGCGGCCACGGAGCGAGATTCCCTCGATCGTCTCCCGGGCGTCTCTCGCCCAGCGTCCCGCCGAGAACGTCTCGACAGGATCGGCGGCGTCGATCAAGTGATACGGAACCTCGCGGCGCTCCTCGGGCGTCGGCTTGGCCGTGCCGATGTCAAAGCCGCGATAGACCGCGAACGCGTCGGCCGACACGATTTCGCCTCCTCTCCGGCGGGCGATCTCGTGGGCGGCGGCGCTCTTTCCGGCGCCGGTCGGGCCCAGGATGACGAGGAGCGGGAGCCTCGGATCCGTCACCGCAGGCCCCTCCAGAAGAGCCGCGTCGCCGCGGGCAAGAGGTCGATCCGGACGTCTGAGAGCCGGTCGGTCCGGAAGAGCGGGACGCGGGCGGCGGCGAGGACCGCCAGCGTCTCGGGCGCCGGGTGGCCGAAGCGGTTCTCCCTCCCGCAGGAGAGAACGGCGGCCTTCGGGCACGCCGCTTCGAGGAAGCCGGGCGTCGTCGAGCCGCGGCTGCCGTGATGGCCGACTTTCAAGATGTCCGCACTCGGAATACGGTCCTCTCGCAGGAGCGCCTCTTCGGTCGCCGCCCCGGCATCTCCCGTCAGCAGGGCGCTCCGGCCGTCCTTCTCGACGAAGAGAACGAGCGACTGGTTGTTGGTCGCGTCCACCTTGCGACGCCGGCCCCCGGAATGGACCACCGTCATCGAGAAGCCTCCGCGCTCGAGGCGCTCTCCGGTCTCGAGGACGCGGACCGCCACCCGCCTCGATGCCGCGACGGCTTGGAGGTCGTTGAAGAGGTCCGCCTCGTCCTCGCCGCTCGACCGCCACAGCTCGCCCACCGGCAGCTCCTCCAGGACCGCGAAGAGGCCCAGGGCGTGGTCCGGATGCGGATGCGTCAGGACGGCGGCGTCGAGGGCCGTCACTCCACGGTCGAGGAGCTTGGGAAGGACGCGTGTCCTTCCGAAATCCCTCCGGTCCAGGTCGAAGGGGCCGCCCCCGTCCACCAGAATCGCGCGCCGGTCGGACCGCAGCAGCAGCGCGTCGCCCTGGCCGACGTCCAGCGCCTCGATGGAGAAGCCCCTGCCTGGACCGGCGGGGCCTGGGCGGATCGCCAGGAAGAGGAAGAGCGCGGCCGCGGAACCGAAGCAGAATCCCTTCCAGCGCCGAAGAGCGCAGGCGCCGGCGGCCGTCAGCGCGCCGACCGCGAGGACGGCCGAAAGCGGCGGCGTCGGACGGAGGAAGGACGCGCCGCAGATCCGTTCCGCGACGAGCTCCATGGCGCGGGTGCCGAGCTCGAAGAGCAGGAGGAGGGGCGGCGGCGCCCAGCCGACGGCATAGAAGGCGAGCACCAGGGTCCCGAGCGCGATCATTCCGCCCAGCAGCGGGATCGACAGCGGCGCGGTCAGCCAGGCTCCCGCCGCGACGACGTTGAAGCGCCACAGGAGGACGGGCGCGGTCGCGCCCTGGGCGGCCAGCGCCGCGGCGAGGCCCGAGAAGAGCTCCCGCGGGCGAGCGGGAAGCCGGGAACGGATCGGCCCCGCCAGGAGCGCGATCCCCAGGACGGCCGCGAACGTCAGGACGGTCCCGATCGAATAGACCTGGGCGGGATCGCACGAGAAGAGAAGCAGCGCGGAGAGCCCGATCGCCTGGAGGTTCCCGATCGGCCGCTCGAGAAGGCGCGTCACCCGGTGAAGGCCGAACACGGTCCCGGCGCGGACGGCGGGAGAATGCCCGCCTCCGACGAGCACGAAGGCGAGGACGACGGCGAGGAAGACGCCGTCCCGGACCTTCCCGCGGACCCCGAGCGAGCGCAGCGCGTACATCGCGAGACCGCAGGCGAGCGCGACGTGAAGGCCGGAGACCACGAGCATATGGTAGAGGCCTCCGCGCCGGAACCGAGCGACCATGCCCCGGTCGAGCTCCGACGTCCGTCCCAGCAGGAGGGCGCAGAGGGGTCCCCGCACGTCCCTCTCGAAGGGCTCACCGCGGGAGCCGCGCGGCGGGAGCCGGGAGTGCAGCCAACGGTTCGGAAGGGAGAGGAGCGACGCCGCGGTCTCTCCCCGGGCTTCGATCAAGACCTCGCTCTTGACGGAGAGGCGGTACTGCGGCCACGGCATCGCGATGTCGCGCTCCGAGGCGGGAAGGTCCTCGGGCGTCAGGCGGCCGGTGACGGCGACCCGGTCGCCGCGGTCGGCGCGCAGCTCCGGGGCGCCCTGACCGGAGACGAAGAGGAAGAGTTCGGCGGGGAACGGCCGCCAGGCTCCGCCGGTCCAGAGCCGCTCGGCGCGCATCCGGCCGATCGCGCGAGGAGGAGCGCCGCTCCAGAACTCGGTCAGGACGCCTTCGACGCGGTCGGCGCGGTCCCGGCTCGCCGGCAGCTCCGCGAAGGTCCGGCGGGCTTCCTCCGCGGGCCGCGCGATCCGGGCCCGCCCATCGAGGAACCCCAGGCTCGCCCACAGGAGCGCGCCCGCGGCGAGCGACAACGCCGTTCGCGGCCGGGCGCCTCGGCGCAGGGCGAGGAGAAGCAGGCAGCATCCGGCGAGGACGGCGGATTCGAGCTCGCCGGAGATCGCGCGGGCGCCCAGGAGGATTCCGCCCGTGAAGAACACCGCCGCCGCGGCCGCGGGGGCCGCCGTGGAAGGGGGAGCTGGTTCGCTCAATCCGCGCCGGAGGAGAGCGCCAGGACCGCTTCGACCCGATGAGTGAGCGGAAAAAGATCGTACAACCTCGCGCCGGCGATGGAAAGGCCCGAGGAGGTCATCGCGGCGAGGTCCCGAGCGAGCGTCGCCGGGTCGCAGGAGACGTAGACGAGCAACCCGGGGGCGCGCTGCGCGAGCAGGCCGGCGAGCGGCAGCCCCAGCCCGGCCCGTGGCGGATCGGCGACGACGACGTCGAGCTCCTCGCGGTGGCGCTCGAGGAACTCGAACGCCTCGCCGTGGGCGACCGTCCATCGCGAGGCGTTCCACCGGTTCCTCGCCGCGATCGCCTGCTCGACGGCCGCGTGGCTCGCCTCGACCGTCACGACTTCGTGGCCGGCGTCGAGGAGCGCCCCCGCGAAGAGGCCGACGCCGCCGAAGAGGTCCAGGGCCTGCCCGGGCGGCCTCGCTCCCGCCAGCCGCCGGACCTCCGAGTAGAGAGAGCCGACGAGATGCCGGTTCGCCTGGAAGAAGGTGGCCGGCGTCAGGGAGAGATCGCGACCGCCGACGGAGACCCACAACCGCCGCTCGCCGCTCCGGCCCAGGACCACGCCGCCCGAGGAAACAACCGCGGCGCCGTCGAAGAGGGGCGTGATCGCCGCGGTGGCCGCGTTGGCCTCGCGCCGGTCGGCATCGGCCGCGAGCGTCGCCCGAGCGAGCCGCCGCGAAGCGTCGAGGTCCTCGACGACCGCGATCTCGGTCAACCTCGCCCAGCTCGCCCCGATCGCCTCCCGCAGGCCGGGCAGCAGCGCCCGAAGCGGGACGGACAGCGCCTCGCAGTTTTCGGCCGTCTCGACACGGTGGGTGCGCGGCGCGAAGTAGCCGACGGCGGCGGTCTCGCCGGAGCCGGAGACGTGGAAGCGGCTGCGCAGGCGGTAAGCGAGCGGCGACGGCTCGATCGGCAACTCGCCGAAGAGCGCCGGCGAGAGCTCCCCGATCCGCTCCATGGTTTCGAGAAACAGCTCGCGCTTGGCGCGGAGGGCGGCTTCGACGTCGAAGTAGGCCCAGTCGCACCCGGCGCAGGATTCCTGCGGGCCGAGCCGGCGAAGCGGCGAGGGATGGGAAATCGAGACGGCGCGGCCCCTCCAGAACTTCCGGCGGGTCTCGAGGACCTCCGCTTCGACGTCTTCGCCGGGGAGGGCGCCGGCGACGAACCCGACGCCTTCCGGAGTCTTTGCGACGCCTTCCCCCGTCGGCGCGAGGTTCGTGATCGTGACGCGGCGAATCACGCTCGCGATCGTAAGACAAGGGGAGGAGCGGAGGTGCGGAGGAGCAGAGGAGATCGCTGGAAAATCCCCTCCGCCCCTCGGCTGCTCCTCTGCCCCTCCCCTGTCTAGAGAAGGGTCAAGCGTGGGAGGTCGAGCATCTCGCGGAGCTTTCTCCGGGTCAGGGCGCTGACGGTGCGTTTCGCGGTCTCGGCGTCCATGCGGAGGCCGGCGCGAGAGAGGGAGGATTCGACTTCCCGGTCCAGGCGCCCGCGGTCCGCTTCGGGGAGCGCCTCGGCGATCTCCTTGGCCAGGCGCTTGTCGAGCCTCGCGAGCGACGCCTCCATCGTGTCGGCGGCGCGGCCGGAGCTCGCGAGCTTCTCGAGCGATCGGACGGCGGATTGGAGGGGCGCCGCGAGGTCGGGGCGGCGCGAGGCCACGTCGCGGATCCGGTCCGCAAGAGCTCGCACGGCCGGAGCGACCTCCGCCTCCTGACCGGGCCCGAAGCTGCCCCGCCCGACAGCCGTCTCCGACCGCCGCTCCCACGCCTCGAGGACCGCGTCGCGACAGTAGGAGAGGGAGTTGACCTTCCCCACCGCGGACCGCTCCTCGCGGCGCGAGAACGCCTGGTCGATCCCCTGCTCGATCGCCTCGAGAGGAACTCCGAGCGCCCGCCACTCCTTCAGGAGCGCGTAGTCGCGCGGCGAGAGAAGGAAGGGAGTCCCGCGGCGCCGGATGAAGGCCGCCTCGGCCGCCTGGTAGTAGCTCCTATCCTCCTCGGTTTCGCTCATGGATCAGGAGGAGGCCCTTCAGTGTCAGCAGCGGATCGATCTCCTCGATCCTCTCCGAGCCGCCGCCGAAGAGCTCCGCGAGCCCGCCGGTGGCGATGACGTGGGGCTTTCGCCCCAGTTCCTTCGCGATGCGGTCCACCATCCCGTCCACCAGCGAGAGGTAGCCGAAGTAGAGCCCGGACTGGACGGATCCCGCGGTGGTCTTCCCTATGACCTTGTCCGGCCGGCGGATCTCTACGCGCCAGAGCCGCGCCGCCCTCTCGAAGAGGGCCTCGGCGGAAATCGAGATGCCGGGAACGATGACGCCGCCGGCGTACTCCCCCTTCTCCGTGACGACGTCGAAGGTCGTCGCCGTCCCGAAGTCCACCACGATGCAAGGCCCGCCGACCTTCGCGTGGGCCGCGACCGCGTTGACGATCCGGTCCGCGCCCACCTCCTGCGGCACGTCGTAGAGGATGGGCATACCCGTCTTGACTCCCGGCTCGACGAAGAGCGGCTCCTGCCCGCAGATCTGCCGCAGGGCCTGGCGCAGGGGAAAACGAAGGGACGGAACGACGCTCGCGACGATGACGTCCCGCGGCGGCTCCTCGAGCCCCGAGGCCTCGAGCAGCCCGCGGACGGAGAGCGCGATCTCGTCGGCCGTCTCCTCGCGCCGGGTCGTCAGCCTCCAGTGGCGCAGCAGCTCGCCGCCGTCGTAGAGCCCGAGGACCGTGTTGGTGTTGCCGACGTCGACGGCGAGAAGAGTCTTCCTCCCGGCCGTCACCATTTCGCGAGCATCCCGGTCGAGACGATCGTCTCTCCCGCGGAGGTCTGGAGCCGGAGGAAACCCTCCGGCGAGAGCCCGACGTAGCGGCCCGTGATGTCGCGGTCGTCCTTGCGCACGGTCAGGCGGTCCCCCGGCCGGTGGACGGACGCCCGCTCCCAGGCGTGCACCTCCTCGGCCCAGCGCGGCGAGGCGAGCTCCGCGTCCAGGCTGTCGAGGACGGATTGGAGAAGAGGAGCGAGGGCGAATGCCCGTCCGGTCTCTTCCTCGAGGGTCGTCGCTCCCTCGACCTCGAGGCTGCCGGCGGACCCGAGAACGTTCAGTCCCACGCCGACGGCGACGTACGTGTCGTCCCCCTGCGTGCGTGCCTCGGCAAGGATCCCGCCGACCTTTCGCCGGCCGACGTAGAGGTCGTTGGGCCACTTCAGCGTGATGCGGGCGCCCGTGGCTTCGCGCAGGGCGTCTCGCAGCCACCTCGCCACCGCGATCGGCATCAGCGAGATCGGCTCCCCGGGCCGGGCCTGCCGCACGAAGGTGAAGTAGAGGCCCCGGCCCGGCGGAGCGATCCACTTTCCCCGGCGCCCGTGGGCGCCCGGCTCCGATTCGGCGACGAGCACGGTCGTCGGGAAGTGCTCGTCTTCCTCGAAGTACATGTCGATCAGCTCGACGGCGAGGTCGTTGGACGACTGCGTCTCCTCGAGAAACATCAGGTTCTCGAACGCGCGCCACCGCCGGGCCTCGAGCTCTCCTCCCGCGAACGGAATCACGACCCTCCCGAGGAAAGGGCCGAGCGCCGTTCTTCGAGCTCGACCAACCGCCGGCGGACCTTGTCCACGACGGGCCGCGGGGCCTTGTCGAGGAAGGAGGGATTGTGGAGCTTGGCCGAGAGCTCGGCGATCTCCTCGTCGAGTGCCGTGACCTGCTTCGCGACGCGGTTGGAGTCGCCGGAGCCGGCGCGCTCGGCCACCGAGAGGCCGACCGAGAAGCCGGCCACGACGTCACGGAACGCCTGCGCTCCCGGCGCCTCGAAGGAGAGGTCCGACAGCCTCGCCAGGTGCTTCAACAGGGGGACGAGCGGGCGGACCTCGCCCGCAAGGGCGCGGTCGGGAGAGTCGGGATCGATGGACAGCCGCACGGGCTCCGTCGGGGAGAATCCCCGCTCGCTGCGGAAGTTCCTCACGCGCGTGATCACCTCCCGCGCCGCCTCGACGATCCTCTCGGCCGCCTCGTCTCGAAGCGAGGCGTCGGCTTCCGGGTATTTCTCCACGATCAGCGTCCCTGGTTTTCCGGCGAGTTTCTCCCAGATCTCCTCCGTGACAAAAGGCATGAACGGGTGGAGGAGGGCCAGGGAGTCCGAGAGGCAGCGCAGGAGCACCGCCCTGGCCCCCTCGCGGCCGGGGGAATCGCCGTCCCTTCCGGAGAACAGCGGCTTGACCATCTCCAGGTAGCCGTCACAGAGCTCGTGCCAGACGAACTGGTACACCGCGCCGGCGGCCTCATCGAAGCGGAAGCCGGCGAGGTGGCGGTTGGCCGCCTCGGCCGTCGACGAGAGGCGCGACAGGATCCAGCGGTCAGGAAGGGTCTTCGGGGCAGAAGCAAGCGGGGCCGCCTCGCCCCCGGTCTCGACCTGCCCGAGCGTGAATCGGGCGGCGTTCCAGAGCTTCGTCGCGAAATTGCGGGAGCCGGCCATGCGGCTCCTCTCGACGGACACGGTCGGCCCGGACGCGGCCGCGGAGGCGAGAGTCAGCCGGACGGCGTCCGCCCCGAACTCGGCGATCGCCTCGAGGGGGTCGATCACGTTGCCGCGCGTTTTGGACATCTTCTCGCCGCCCACGCGGACGAGCCCGTGGAGGTGCACGACGGAGAAGGGCGCTTTCCCCGTGAAGCGAAGGCCCGCCATGATCATCCGCGCGACCCAGAAGAAGAGGATGTCGTAGCCGGTGACGAGCGTGTCGGTCGGGTAGAACTTCCGGTAGTCCTCGGTCTCGTCGGGCCACCCGAAGACGGAGAAGGGCCAGAGCTGCGAGGAAAACCACGTGTCGAGCACGTCGGGGTCCTGCTCGAAACTCTCCGAGCCGCAGATCTCGCAGGACTTCGGGTCGGCCTCGGTGACGGTAAGGTGCCCGTTGGCGCAGGTGAAGGCCGGGATGCGGTGGCCCCACCAGAGCTGGCGCGAGATGCACCAGTCGTAGATGTTCTTCATCCATTCGTAATACGTCTTGGTCCAGTTGGACGGGACGAAGCGTACGTCCCCCTTCTCGACGGCCTCGATGGCCGGCTCGGCGAGCGGCTTGATCTTCACGAACCACTGGGTGGAGAGGTAGGGCTCGATGATCGTCTCGCAGCGCTGGCACGTTCCGACCGCCATCCTGTGCGGCTCGCTCCCGACGAGCCGGTTCTCGGCCGTCAGCCTCGCCAGGACCTGCTTGCGGGCCTCGAAGCGGTCGAGCCCTGCGAACTCCCCCGCCTCCGCCGTCATCTTCCCATCCGGGCCGATGACGACGACCTCCGGCAGCCCGTGCCGCCGGCCGGCCGCGAAGTCGTTGACGTCGTGGGCCGGCGTGACCTTGACGATCCCGGTGCCGAACTCGCGGTCCACCAGGATTCCGTCCTCGATGACCGGCAGCTCCCGGCCGACGATCGGGAGGATTCCCTTTCGGCCGCGCAGCTTCGCCGTCCTGGGATCGTCGGGATGAATCGCCAGCGCCGTGTCGCCCAGCATCGTCTCGGGCCGGGTCGTGGCGACGATCGCGCCCGACGCGACCCCGGGCACGTCGTAGCGGATGCGGTAGAGCGTCCCCTCGACGTCCTTGTGGATCACCTCCAGGTCCGAGACCGCCGTCCCGCACCTCGGACACCAGTTGACGACGTACCGCCCCTTGTAGATCAGGCCGTCCCGGTAGAGGGAGACGAAGGCGTGGCGCACGGCGCGCGACAAGTCGGGGTCGAGCGTGAAGCGCTCGCGGCTCCAGTCGAGCGAGCAGCCGAGCTTCTTCAACTGCGACTGGATCGTGTCCTTCGCCTCGCGCTTCCACGCCCAGACCCTCTCGATGAACTTGTCGCGGCCGAGGTCCCGCCGGTCGATCCCCTGCTTCGCGAGCTGTCTCTCCATGACCATCTGGGTCGCGATCCCGGCGTGGTCGGTGCCCGGGACCCAGAGGACGCGGTAGCCGCGCATCCGCATCCACCGAGCGAGGATGTCCTCGACGGTGCGGCCGTAGGCGTGGCCGATGTGGAGCTTGCCCGTGACGTTGGGAGGCGGGATGACCATGACGAACCGCGGCGAGCCCTCGGGGCCCTGTGGCTGGAAGCGCCCCTCGTCCATCCAGACGCGGTACCACCTCTCCTCGAACGAGGCGGGCTCGAAGGTCTTCGGAAGCTTTCGGGCTGCCTCCTCGGGACCCGCGGTCAATCGTGTTTCGGACATGAAAAAAGGGGCGCTGCCCCTTCCAAAATATCAAAACCCGCAAGCGGGATGGGAGGCGGGCCGACCGGCGCTTACTCCGTGCCGCTTTCCAGCTCGGCGATCCGGCGCTTGACCGCGATCTCGGCCATGTCCGGCACGACTTCCCAGGCGATCTCGCGGACGATGCGGTCCGAGAGCTTCGCGACGACGGCGGCCGCGATCCGGTCGATCTGCTCGTCGGTCAGCTCGAGCGCGATCGTCGCCGGCGGGACGGGCGGTTGCGCCGGCGCCGGAGCGGCCGCGGGAGCCGGAGCCGGTGCAGGCTTCACCGCCGGCGGCGAAACCAGCGTCGGAGCTTGCGCCCGTACCCCGGGAATGTCGAAGAGGGCGTCGGCGTCTTCCGCAGAGATGTCGTCGAGGACCAGCTCGATCGTCTCGCGCGGCCCCCGCCCTTCCGGAACAGGCTGCGGAAGAGGCGGCAGGGGCTCCTCCACGGGGGCAACGGCGAAGTCCGGCACGAACGGGATCGTCTCCGGGATCTCGTGCGCGGGAGCGGGCGGCGGCTCTTCCGGCGCCAGCTCCCCTCCGCCGGCCGCGGCCTCCTCCACGGGCCAGGTCTCGAAGGGCGGCTCGTCTTCCTCGGGCGAAGCCGGCGGCATCGCCGCGGCGCGCGCGAGCAGGGACTCCACCTGGTCGAGGAGCTGCTGTGCGTCGAAGGGCTTGGAGACGACGAGGTCGGCGCCGATCCGCTCGGAGCGCTCCCGGTCGAAAGGCTCGAAGATGCCCGAGAGCAGGACCACCGGGATCCGCGCGGTCGCCCGGCTGCCTTTGACGGCCTCGCAGACCTCGTAGCCGTTCTTCTCGGGCATGACGGCGTCGGCGAGGATCAGATCGGGACGCGACTGCGCGATCGACTCCAGCGCCTTCTGTCCGTTCGAGACACAGGTGAGCTCGTACTCCGTCCCGGAAAGCGTCAGCTCCACGACCTTCTGAATCGTGAGACTGTCATCGGCCAGAAGAATTTTCTTTCCCATGTTGGAGGTCAGGCTGTTGAACGGGAAGTCAAGCTACTCGCGTCGGAATCGGCTGTCAAATAACTGGTCCAAAGCCTCATCCCACATTCGACTGTTCTTGAGACCAAACCGCCGACAGGTACCTTCCCGGCGGCCTCCGCCCCAGCGCGCCTGCCAGAAGCTTCGACGCCTCGACCACGCCGGGAAGGCTGACTCCCGTCTCGATGCCGAGACCCTCCAGCATGTAGAGGAGGTCCTCCGTCGCGAGGTTGCCGGCCGCGCCCGGGGCGTACGGGCAGCCGCCGAGGCCCCCGGAGGAGGAGTCGAACGTCGGGATGCCGCACTCGAGCCCCGCGTAGACGTTGGCGAGCCCGGTCCCGCGCGTGTCGTGGAAGTGCAGGGCGAGGACCGCGCGCGTCACGCCAGAGTCGTAGAGGGTCTCGATGACCTCGAAGACGCCGCCGGGCGTGGCCACGCCGATCGTGTCGCCGATGGAGATCTCGTCCACGGGAAGGTCCAGGAGCTTGTGGACAACCTCTCGCACCGCCTCGGGAGAGATGGGCCCCTCGTACGGGCAGCCGAAAGCGGTCGAGACGTAGGCCCGCACGCGGATCTTTTCCTCACGGGCCCGAGCGACGACCGGTCGGAAGCGCTCGATGGACTCGTCCACCCCGGCGTTGATGTTGTGGCGGTTGAAGGTCTCGGAGGCGGCGGTGAAGACCGCGATCTCCTGGACTCCGGCCGCCGCCGCCCGCTCCAGCCCCTTGAGGTTCGGAACGAGAGCGGGATAACGGGTCCCGCTCTTGCGATGGATCCGGCGGAAGACCTCCTCGGAGTCCGCGAGCTGCGGCACCGCGCGCGGCGAGACGAAGGAGCCGACCTCGATGGCGGGAAGGCCCGCCTCGGTCAGCTTGTCCACGTAGGCCACGCGCACATCCACGGGAAGCGACTCCTTCTCGTTCTGGAGCCCGTCCCTCGGGCCCACCTCATACACCGTGACCCGCGACGGGAGGTGGGGCCGCTTGATGGCGTGCTCTTCCCAGGGTTCCATTGCCGGTAATTATCTAGCGGATCTCCGCGAGCGCGGTGCCGGCGTCCACCAGGTCTCCCTCTGAGTGGCAGATCCGCGCGACGACGCCGTCGGCCGTCGCTCGGATCGCGTGCTCCATTTTCATCGCTTCGAGGATCAGGATCACGTCGCCGCGGGCGACCCGGCTCCCCTCGGACGCGACGACGCGCCGGATCCGTCCGGGCATCGGGGCGGAGAGCCCCCCGGCTGACTCGCCGGGCCGCGGAGCGCGAGCCCCGGAGCGGCGAAACTCGAAGGCCTCCCCCGAGCACCAGACGAAGACCCGGTCCCGGTCGCGGACGATCCGGACCGCTACCGGCTCCCCGCCGACGCGAAGCGTCTCGATCCTCTCGCCCGCGCCGGTCGCGGAGAACTCGACCCGCCGGTCCCCGATCACGGCGGCGCCGGATTCGATCCGCACCTCCCGGGTTTCGTCTCCGAGAGTGACCTTCACTCGCCGGCCCTCCATCCAGTCGAGGCATCCCACGGCTCCGCCACGGCCGGGCTCGCGGCGCCGGCCCGCGGCGCGGGGCCCGAGAAAGCCAGGGCGGCGGCGACCCAAGCCGCGTCGGGAGCCTTCGGGCGTTCGCGCGCGGGAAGATGAGAGACGAGGTCCACCGAGTAGTCCCCGGACTCGAACTCCCCGGAGGCGAGCACCGCCCGGAGAAGGTCGTGGTTGGTCTCGACACCGAGCACGACCCATTCCTCCAGCGCCCGCCTCGCTCGCGCGATCGCCGCTGGCCGGTCTTCGGCGAACGCGATGAGTTTGGCGAGCAGCGGGTCGTAGTCGAGCCCGACCTCGGAGCCCTCCGCGACGCCCGCGTCCACCCGCAGGCCGGGGCCCTTCGGCGTTTCCCAGGCGAGGATCCTTCCGGACCGGGGAAGAAACGTCTCCGGGTCCTCGGCGTAGAGGCGAAGCTCGATTGCGTGGCCGCGCGGGACGAGCTTGCCCGCCCGCCACGAGGAAGGCAGAGCTTCGCCGGCGGCGACCTCGAGCTGGGCGCGGACCAGGTCGATGCCCAGCGTCTCCTCGGTGATCGGGTGCTCGACCTGGAGCCGGGTATTCATCTCCAGGAAGTAGAAGTTTCGCTTCTCGTCGAGGAGAAACTCGACCGTCCCGGCGCCGACGTAGCCGACCCCGCGGGCGACCTCCGCGGCGGCGCGGCCCATCGCTCCCCGGAGCCTCGCGTCCAGGGCGGCGCTCGGGGTCTCCTCGACCACCTTCTGGTGGCGCCGCTGGACGCTGCACTCTCGCTCGCAGAGGTGCACGACGTTGCCCTGCCGGTCGCCGAAGACCTGGAACTCGACGTGCCGTGGCCTCTCGAGGAGCTTCTCCAGGTAAACGTGGCCGTCCCCGAAGGCTGCCTCTGCGACGCGCCGAGACTGCTCGATCGCCGCTGGAAGAGCCGCCGCGTTCTCGACGACGGCCATGCCCTTCCCGCCCCCGCCGGCGCTCGGCTTGACCAGTAGCGGAAAGCCCAGTTCCTTTGACTTGCGAAGAAGCTCCTGGTCCGAGGATTCGGCTCCGTTGGTGCCGGGCACGACGGGCACGCCCGCCCGCTTCGCGCGCCGGCGGGCGGAGACCTTGTCCCCCATCTGCTCGATCGCGGCCGGGGGCGGGCCGACCCAGACGATCCCGGCCTCCTCCACGGCTCGCGCGAGCTCCGCGCTCTCGGAAAGAAAGCCGTAGCCGGGATGGATCGCGTCGGCGCCGGACTCCCGGGCCGCGGCGAGGATTCGGGGAATCGAGAGGTAGGTCTCCCGGGGCGACCCCGCTCCCAGCGAGACGGCCCTCCCGATCCGCCGGACGTGAAAGGAGCCGGCGTCGGCCTCGCTGTGGACGGCGACGGGCTCGATGCCCATCTCCGCCGCGGTTCTGGCGACCCGCACCGCGATCTCGCCGCGGTTGGCGATGAGAAGGCGCCGGATCAATTCACTTCCTGCCTCGAAGGCCTTTTTCCCACTCGGGCCAGATTCCCCACGTCCTCATCTGGTCGGCCAGGCCGCTCTTGTCCAGCAGCTTCGAGACGTCCGCGCGGGATTGGCGCGGGCCCAGGCGCGACGGCGCGTTGGCGATTCCCGAGACCGTGGCGGCGGCGATGGCCGCGTTCATCCGCGCCTCGCGAAAATCCACCTTGTCGTAGGTGTCCGACTCGGCGTGGTAGTCGGGCAGGTAGCGCTCGGCGTCCTGGCTCGCGACCAGGTTGGGAACGCCCTCGAGGAGGAAGTCGAAGTTGTCGGTGCCGAGCAGCGCCTCGTCCACCAGCCCGTTGGCGCCCCACGCCGCGACCGGCTCGAGGATCGGGTTCAGCGCGGCGGCCAGCTCCGGACGGCCGTTGTCGTAGTACCCGTTGATCCGCCCATCGCCGATGTCGTGGATGACGGCCGCGACGTGGCGGTCGAGCTCCGCCCGGTGCGACTCGACGTATCCCCGCGAGCCCAGCAGCCCGAACTCCTCCCCCGTGAAGAGGACGAACCGGATCGTCCTCCTGGGCCGCGGCCCGGCGGCGATCGCGCGCGCGGCCTCGACAACGAGGGCGCAGTTGACGCCGTTGTCCTGCGCCCCGGTGCCGAGATCCCAGGAGTCCAGGTGCGCGCCCAGGAGCACGATCTCGTCGGGCTTCTCGGCCCCGCGGATCTCGGCGACGACGTTCTGCGGCTTCCACGGCCCGCCGGTGCGGTTGCGGATCTCCAGCGAAACCGTCAGCTCACGTCCCTTCTCCAGCAGGCGGGCGACCCGCGATCCGTCCTCGCGCGCGATCTCGGCGAGCGGCATCACCGAGAGCCTCCCGTCGAGGTTGACCTGGTGCCGGTAGAGAAGGTCGCGAGGGCGGCTAGACTGGAACAGGATCGCCGCCGCTCCGCTCGACCTCGCCGCCTCGACCATCTCGGGCCCCATCAGGTACTCGCCGAAGAGGTCCTCGAAGCTCTTCATCGGCTTCGTCCGCACGAGCGCGACCGCGCCCCTGGCCTTCGCGCCCAGCTTCTCGAAATCCGCCTTGCGGCCCGTCCCGCCGTCCACCAGCGGCGCGGTCACGACCCCGTTCGTGGAAGGCGAGAGGGAAAACGACGCGACGCGGAGCGGGAAACGGTAGGGAGAGACGACGGACGCGGTGGCCGACTCCGCCTCCCAGCGCGCGGGCGCGTCGTAGGACTCGAGGCGGACCGAATCCGCGCCGGCCTTCTGGAACGCTTCGACTCCCCACTTGAGCGCGGCCTCGTAGGCGGCGCTCCCGGTGACCCGGCCCCCGATCTCGTCGGTCAAGACCCGCAGGTCCTCCTCCATCCGGTTTCGGGACGAGAGGACCTCTCCGATCAGGCCGGAATCTCCGGCGGCCGAGACCCGGGGCGCAGCGGCCTGCGCGGCCGACCGCCTGGCAAGGCCGGCGGCGGACACGATCACGATGGCCGCGAGGGCGGCAACGCGCAGACGTCTCATGGAGATCCTCCGGGCGATCATTCTATCTGCGCTATGCTCGCCGGCCGGAGACTCGGAGGCCGTAGATGTCCATCGAAGGCGGGATGAGCGGGGTCCAGAAGCGCTTCGTCTGTCCCAACTGCGGAAAAGTTTTTTTCGCCTGGCGCCCCGACACCGCTCCGGGCGCGAAGGTCAAGTGCTACTTCTGCAAGAAGGAGATGGAGGACGAGGCGTCGAAGCGGACGCCGCCGCCGGCTGCCGCGGCCGCGCCGCCCGCGGAGGCAGAGAACAAGGACTCGACGCCGCCCGCCGGCTAGGGGGCTCGGGGGACCGCAAGGTCCCCCGCTTCAGAGAAGGAGCGTGCCCGAATAGAAATAGTCGGACACGCTCCTAGAGTCCGGCTACAGGCCGACCCGCCTCACCAGGTCCTCGAAGCGCGAGTCCCCCCGCAGGCTGTCGAGCATCGGGCTCATCTTGAAGTCCACCACGTGCTGCGTGTGCTCGCGATAGACCCTCTGGAGGGACGCGATCGCGCGGTCCCGCTCGCCCAGCCCGACATAGACCCAGGCGAAGTGGTACGGCGGCACGTACTTTCGGGCCGAGAGCGTCTCCAGCTCTTTCAGAGCGCGCATGGCACGTTCCCGCTGCCCGGCGGATCCGCAGACGAACCCGAGCCCGGCCAGGTAGTCGCTTCCCCGGTCCGACGCCCGTGACATCTCCTCGACCGCCTGGCGATGCATCCCTCGGGCCGAGTACGCCAGCGCCAGATCGAAGTGAGCGAGGCTGAAGTCCGGGTTGGCTTCGAGCGTGCTCCGGTACTGCCGGATCGCGTCGTCGTACCGCCTGCCGAGGTAGTAGACCCACCCCAGGTCCGCGCTGATGCTCGGAGAGAGAGGATCGAGCTCCCTAGCCTTCCGGGCCTCGACGATCGCCTCCTCGATCCGGCCTTCCAGGGCCAAAGCCAGGCTGAACCAGTGTCGCGCGGTCGCGTAGCCGGGGTTCAACTGGATCGCCCGGCGGTGCTCGGCGATCCCCTCCGCCCATTCCCAGGCGAAGGAGTGCACGTTCGCCATGGCGATGTGCGCTTCCGCGAGCCGGTCGTCCAGCTCCAGCGCCCTTCGCGCCGCCGCCGTCATCTTCGGGACGGCCTCGCTCGCCGGAATCGGGATGTACCAGACGCCGAGGCTGTAGCTGTCCGCCAGGCCGGCGTACGCGAGCGCGTAGTTGGGGTCCTCCGCGACGGCGCGCTCGAACCACTCGATGGCCTTTCGCAAGCCCGACGACGTCCGCTCGTTCCAGAAATAACGGCCCCTGACGTAGGCCTCGTATGCGGCGGCGTTCTCGGTGTAGTGCTTGCGCAGCGTCGTGCGCTCGGCGCCGGTGACTTCGACGAGGAGCGCCTCGGCGATCTTCTCGGACACGAGGTCCTGGAGCAGGAAGATGTTCGAGCAGACGGCCTCGTCGCACTGGTAGGACCAGAGGGAGGAGCCGTCCCGGACACGCAGCAGCCGGATCCGCATCCGGACGCTCTCGTCTTCTCGCTCGATCGTCCCTTCGAGGACCGCGTCCACCTTCTGCTCGCGTCCGGCGGCCAGCGGATCGGCCGGGCGGCCGGCATAGCGGAGCACGGCGCTGGTGGGCCGGACGATCAGCTGCCGGACGCCGGAGAGCTTCGTGATCAGGGCGTCCGCCATTCCGAGGCCCAGGTACTCGTCGCGGCGGTTCGCCACGAGAGGCTGAAAGGGCAGAACGGCCAGCGATCTCACCGGCGCCTCGGGTCCGGGCGCGGGCGGATCGCCGGCGGGATGTCCCGCAAGCCGGTAGCCCGCAAAGGCGGCCGAGGCCAGGAGCAGCAGCGCGACCCAGAAGAAATGCGCCGACGGACGCAAGGCGGCGGACGCCGGCGGCGGAAGCTTTGTGGGCGGCGGAGGCGGCTCGGCGGGCGCGGCGCCGTTGACCCTCGAGCCGCCTTCCTCGAGGACTTCCTCGACGGCGGCGACGAACCGGTAGCCCACGCCCGGGACCGTCAGGATGAAGCGGTGATCGCTGCGGCTCTCGCCGAGCGCCTTTCGCAGAACCGAGACGTTGACGGCGAGGTTTCCCTCCTCGACGTGCGTGGCCGGCCAGAGGTCTTTCATGAGCTGTTGCTTGGACAAAACCTTTCCCGGTTGACGCACCAGCGCCAGAAGCGTGTCGAAGGTCTTGGAGGTCAGAGCAATCGCCTCTCCGTTCCGCAGAAGGAGGCGGCGGCCCTCGTCGATCCGAAAGCCTGCGAACTCGTAAAACCGGCGTTGTTCGCTCATCCGCTGGGACGAATAAGAAAGAATTTAGAAGATTTAAGGCGCCGCTAAAGGACCTCGAACATTTCCTGACCGTACTATTCTGCTGTCTCGCTCAGATCATTTTACTCTCGGTCTTTCCATGCGGGAACAGATCAGAAACGCTCAGTCCGCTCAGCACGTTAGACACTCGAGAAGACAAGCGGTTTCCGCTCTGGAGGTGGCGTCATGTCTCGTCGTCTCATGAGCATCGTCGCGGTGGTTTGGATCTGCTCTCAGCTCATCCTGGGTATGACGGGGTCAGCCGGGCAGAAGACGCGGCTGGAGGGACACGTTCTTCCCGTCCTGCAGCGGGCGACACTCATCCGCCCGCCGGGCGCACGAGCGCAGTCCGCCGCGCTTGCTGGACTCGAGGAGGCGCCCTTGACGGTGACGGTCGTGCTCCAACGCGACGATCCGGCCGGGTTCCAGAGATTCCTGGCCGAGCTCTACGATTCTCGATCGCCCCTTTTCCGCAAGTGGATTTCCCCGCGGGAAGTCTCGGCGCGCTTCGGCCCTTCGCCCGAGTCCTACGATCTCGTCGCGAGTTATTTGAAGCGCAGCGGCCTGACGCTGGTCGAGGGCTCCGCGAACCGGCTGACGCTGACCGCGCGCGGAACGCGGGCGGCCGCCGAGCAGGCGTTCGGAGTCCGGATCGGCGATTACGCGCTCGGCGACCGCGTGTTCTATGCGAACGACGCAGATCCGGAGCTCCCGGACGAGATCGCGCCGCACGTTCTTGCCGTGGCCGGATTGACGAACCTCGCTCGGCCGAGTCCCAGCACGGACCTCCTCGAGGGCATCGCCTGCGGCTTCTGGGGCAATCTCATCGGAGTCCAGTCCTCCAACGAGAAGAACCTCAACCAGCAGTACGACGATTGCATCACGGCGGTGGGCCAGTGCGTCAGTACCTTCGGGGGGACGTCGAACGCCAGGACCCAGGGGGAGAACTGGTGCACCCACTTCAAGCCGCCGAAGCCGACGGCGATTCCCTCCTCTTCGAGAGTCTCGCTGGCAGCCGCCTCGACGGTCGCCTGGAACAATGTGACCGGGGCCGGGCAGAAGGTCGGCCTGCTCGAATTCGACACCTTCGCCATGAGCGACGTCAGCAACTACATCGACCTGGTGGGAATCCCCCCCACGGTGATCGGGAATGTCAGCAAGGTGGACGTCAACGGCGGCGCTCCGGCAGGCGCGAACCAGAATGAGGTCCTGCTCGACATCGACAACGTGCTCTTGCTCGCGCAGGGCGCCCAGGTCTTCGTCTACGACGCTCCCTTCACCGGCGCGGGGACGAGCTTCCAGACGCTCCTCAACCGGATGATCAACGACGGAATGACGATCATCAGCAACAGCTGGAGCTACTGCGAGGACCAGACAACGGCGTCGGACGCCCAGAGCATCGACGCGATCCTGGCCACGGCGGCGGCCTCGGGGATCAGTGTTTTCAACGCCAGCGGCGATACCGGCGCCACCTGCCTGGACGGCAGCCCGAACACGGTCGGCGTTCCGGCGGATTCGCCCAACGCCACGGCCGTCGGCGGCTCCTCGGTGCTTGCGGGCGCCGCCGCGACCTACGCCAGCGAGACCTGGTGGAATGGCTCGTCGAACGTCCCGCCGACCGGGCAGGGCGGCTTCGGCGTCAGCAAGTTTTTCTCGAAGCCTTCGTACCAGAACGCGTTGAACCCCTCCTCGATGCGCTCCGTGCCCGACGTCGTCTCCAACTCCGACCCGGCCCGAGGAGTCGTCATCTGTCAGGCCAGTGCCGGGGGGTGTCCCTCGCCCCAGCGCTACGGAGGGACGAGCGGCGCGGCGCCGACGTGGGCGGCTTTCACCGCTCTCTTGAACGAAGCCCAAGGGCAGAACCTGGGGAATCTCAACCCTCTCCTCTACCCCCTGGCGAATACCAACGCCTTCCACTCGGCCGCAAGCCTGGGAAGCGACTTCGCGCACGTCGGCCTCGGATCCCCCAACGTCGACTTGCTGCATCTCGCCCTCGTCCCGGCAACCCCGGGAGCCGTCAGCGCGGACCAGTCGAGCATCACGCTGATGAACACGGTGGTCTCGGCGGACGGCACCTCGACTTCACAGGCGGTCGTGTTCCTGCGCGACGCCGACGGCAACTCGGTCGCCGGGAAGACCGTCTCGCTCGCCAAGAACGGGGGGAGCCAGGCCGTCATCACTCCAGCAAGTGCCGTCTCCTCCGTGGCCAACGGCGCCGTGATCTTCACCATCAAGAACACCACGATCGAGGACGTGACCCTCACGGCCACCGACGTGACGGACGGTGTCCCGCTGACCCAGACCGCCGTGATGAGTTTCGTCTCGCCGCCGGCGACGGCCGGCGGGATCGGCGCCAATCCCCCGACGGTCCTGGCGGATGGCGTTGCCGCCTCGACGATCACGGTGACGCTCCAGGATTCCAAGGGCAACGGAGCGGTGAACAAGGTCGTGACCCTCTCGCAGGGAAACGGGCGGTCGAGCGTCGCCGGACCCACGCCCGCCGTCACCGGCTCGAACGGTCAGGTCACCTTCAGCGTCACCGACATCTTTACCGAGACGGTCACGTATGCGGCCACGGACGTCACCGACGGCAATCTGCCGGTGCCCGGCTCGGCGCAGGTGTCTTTCACCAACGGAAGCGGATCCAACTGCAACCTCGGCCAGGAGGTCCCGCAGTCGGGCTGGTCGATCTCGAGTCCGGAGACCGGGTTCGCCCTGGCGACCAACTGCGTCGGCGTGTCCGGAACGGCCTGGGACCCGGCCGGGAATCTCTGGGCCATGAACTACCCGAACGGAAAGCTCTACAAGTTCCCGCCGGCGGGGGGAACCGCCGGGGCGGGCACTCTGATTGGAACGCTTCCCGACGTAACGCCTCCCATCGGGCTTCCGACCTGCCCGCACGGCCTGACGTTTTCGAAGGACGGTCTGCATCTCTATGTCGCTCGCCAGTTCTGCGGAAGCGGCGGCGACGTCGTCGAGCTGAACATGACCGATGCGAGCATCCTTCGCACGGTCGCGACCGGTATCCCGTGCGCGACCGGCATCTCGACGGACCCTCTGTCGGGGGACCTCTTCGTTTCGACGCCGTGTCCCCCGGGTGGGGGGACGGAGAACATCTACCGGATCGCGAACCCCGAGTCCGCCACGCCGGTGGTTTCGATCTACTCCTCTCCCGGACACGCTCTCGGCATGAACTTCACTTCTGACGGCACGCTGTGGACGCAGGCATTTCCTTTCGTGACGCCGCCCTGCTCGTTCCCGGGGGGAACCGTGACGGCCAACGTTCGTTACATCGTGAAGATCGCCGGAACGAACGCGCAGAATGCCGGCGCCTGCACCTATCTCTCGACCGCCCTTCCGAACGTCGAAGGCATCCTGCCGGCATTGAATCCGGCCAACCCCGGCAGTCCGCCCTTCCTCCTTGCCAGCGGCGCAAACGTGAACGTGGGCATCTCGAAGCTCGACCTGACTCAGAATCCGCCTGCCGTCTCCAACGTGGCGACGGGGGGCGCCCACACCCTCTTCATCAACGCCGGTCCGGACGGCTGCGCCTATGTTTCCAACGGCGACCGCGTCGACAGGATCACCGCCGCGGACGGCTCGTGCAGCTTCGCCCCATCGGCACCGGGGCCCGTGCTCGCGTTGTCGCCGTCTTCGGTCTCCCCCAACCCCGCCCAGGGCACCTCAAGAACTTTTACCGCGACGATCGTCAACGCGGCTGCGCCCGCCAACACCCCCGTCTTCTTCGCCATCGAGGGAGCGAACTCCCTGGTCCAGGAGGGAAGAACCGACGCCGGCGGCAAGGCTTCGGTCAGCTACACGGGCGTCTTCGCGGGGACGGACAAGATCACGGCGACGGTTACCGTTGGCGGCTCGACGCTGAAGTCCAACACCGCCAGGGTCACCTGGGGGACCGGGAAGCACACGACGTTCCTGAGCTTCGGCTCTTTCCCGACGTCCGGCACGGCAGGCACACCGGTGACGCTCGGCTCTTCCCTCGTGGACGTGTCCCAGAATCCGCCGGTCGCGATCGCCGGAGCCTCCATCCTCTTCTCGCTCGGTACGCAGAGCTGCACCGGGACGACCGGCGGCAACGGCCTCGCGAGCTGCTCTCTGACACCGCTTTCGGGAGGGACGTTCACGCTCTCCGCGAGTTACGCGGGTTCCGCCGCAAACCTGCCCGCTGCCGCGACGAGCTCTTTCTTCGTCCTAGGGCCGGGCGTGTCACAGACACCGACTCCGACATCGACGCCGACATCCTCGCCGACCCCGACGCCGACATCGACAGCTGCGGCGTCCCCGACGCCGACTCGAACGGCGACGCCCCCGTCGCTGAATACGCCGATCCCGATGCTCCAGGGATGGCCGTTCGCCCTTCTGGCTCTCCTCCTTGCGGGACTCGGCATTCTCGTCGCGAGGCGAGCGATGTAGGTCCTACTTCGGCAACCAGGAGGGCGGCCGCTTCTCCAGAAAGGCCGTCAGTCCCTCCCGGGCTTCTCCGGAGGCGCGGCGCTCGGCGATCGTCTTCGCGGTCAGGGGCATTACCTCTTCCGGGTTCTTCCCGGCGACCTGCTCGATCAGCCTCTTCGCCACGCCGACGGCTTCCGGCCCAGCCGCCAGGAGCGACGCCACCTTCTTCTTTCCCGCCTCCTCGAGCCCGTCCGCCGGCACCACGGAATGGACGAGACCGATGCGATGGGCCTCCCGGGCGTCGAACCGGTCACCGGTCAGGAACAGGTCGCGCGCCTGACGCGGCCCAATGGCGCGCAGCACGTAGGGAGAGATGGCCGACGGCAGGATCCCTAGCCGGACCTCGGCCAGCGAGAAGACCGTCCCCTCCGCGGCGATCGCGATGTCGGCTGCGGCGACCAGTCCGATGCCCCCGCCGATCGCCGCCCCGTGGGCCAGCGCCACGACAGGCTTCGGGCAAGCGTCGATCGTTCGAAGCATCCGCGCCATCCGCAGGGCGTCCGCCTCGTTCTCCTCCCGGGTGTAACCGCCGGCTTTCCTCATCCACGCCACGTCGGCGCCCGCGCAGAAGGAGGGGCCGTCTCCTGAAAGGACGACGACCCGGACCTCGCCGTCGGCGCCGAGCGATGCGAACGCTTCCGTCAACTCCTCGATCAGGGCGTCGTCGAAGGCGTTCCGGACCTCCGGCCGCGCCAGCGCGACCCGCGCAACGGCTCCCCGCTCGATGCGAAGCCGGGAGTTGTTCGGTGAGGTCAGGAGCTCACCGGGCCAGGGGGTGGGCGAAGACGCCTTCGCGGGCGCCGTCGGTGCCCATCCGGTAGGTGAAGTGGAAATCGACCGGGAGGTCCTTGCCGTTGACGCGCAGCGTCAGGGAGCCGGCGAGCTCGGCGGGGACCCAGGCGCCCTCGACCCACATCGGGCCGGCGGCGGCCTTGAACTTCTTCTTCTCGGAGCGGAAGGGCATCTCCAGCGCCTTCCTCTTCTTCGCGGAGATCTTCCGATCCCCGGAATTGCCCTCGCCGATTTCCACGCCGTTGACCTTGACCGCGCACTTCGAGACCGCGGCCGAGATCGGGAACGAGAAGGAATTCCGGATCGCGAGGACGACGCGGCCCTCCGTTCGCGCCTCGCCCATCGCCGTCAGCTCGAAGGAGGTCAGCTCCACCTTGATCCGGCCCTGCGGATCGCCCGCGCCGCCGGCCACGACGATGGAGAAAGCGAGGTCGGTCTCGGGCTCGACCGTGGCCTGGAGCGACGCGGACGGCGCGGGCTGGGCCGCCGCGAGAAGGACCACGAAAGCCAGAGACATCGCCGCCATTCTAGCGAACGCGCGACGCGATGGTGTATACAGGAAGAGCAAACATGATGGCCAATCGGAGTCGTCGCCCCGCAGCGCCCGTCGCGGCCCTGCTCGCCGTTGCGGTGGCGGTTTCCGGCGCGGCGGGCCGACTGCTGGGAGCGTGTGGGCCATTCACCGACGTGGCCGCAGACGTCTTCTGCCCGTTCGTCCTCGAGATCTTCTACCTTGGAATCACGACCGGGACGACCGCCACGACCTACGACCCAACGTCCAACGTGACGCGCTTGCAGATGGCGGCTTTTCTCTCGCGGACCGTGGACGGCGTCCTGAAGCGTGGAAGCCGGCGCGCCGCGCTCGATCAGTTCTGGACGACCCAGAACGCCACCGTGCTCGGGTTGACGACCGTCGGCAATGCGCCGCGCCTCGCCGCCTCTGACGGTACGGACATCTGGGTCGCCAATTCCGGTTCGAACAGCGTATCGCGGGTGCGGGCGAGCGACGGACGCCTCCTCGAGACGTGGACCGGAGCATCCGGCGCCTACGGAGTCCTGGTCGCGATGGGAAGCGTCCTCGTTTCGGGAAACGGCAAGCTCTCCCGGATCGACCCGAGCCAGGCTGCCGGCGCGACCACAACCGTGGCGACCTTCGGCCTGGGAAACGCGCAGGGGATTGCCTTTGACGGGACCCGGATCTGGGTCGCGAATGGCGAGCTCGAGCTCGTCACCCCGGGCGCAGCCTTACCCTGGACGACGACGACGGTCACGACCGGCTTCTCCGACCTCCGCGGAATGGTCTATGACGGTTCGAGCGTCTGGGCCGTGGACGCAATCGCGAACAGGCTCTTCAAGCTGGACTCTAACGGGGCGATCCTGCAGACCGTGACCGTAGGCAACCAGCCCACGTTTCCGGCTTTCGACGGCACGAACCTCTGGGTTCCCGGCAATCTCGACGGCACCGTGACCGTCATCCGCGCCTCGACCGGAGCGATCCTCGCCACGATCACGGCAAACAACATGACCTACCCGGTCGCGGTCGCGTTCGACGGGCAGCGGATCCTGGTGGCCAACAACGACTCGCAGAGCGTCACCCTCTTCAAGGCCGCGGACTTTTCCCCCCTGGGGAGCTTCCCGACGGGATCCATCTCGCAGCCCTGGGGTGCTTGCAGCGACGGCGTCAACTTCTGGATCGTGCTTTCCGCATTGAACCAGCTCGCACGCTTCTAGCTTTTTCGCGCCGGAGTCCGGCCTACATCCGGAAGATGCCGAACTCCGTCTCCTCGACGGGGGCGTTGTACGACGCCGAGATGGCCAGCGCCAGCGCCGTTCGGGTCTCGGCGGGGTCGAGGACGCCGTCGTCCCAGAGGCGGGCGGTCGAGTAGTAGGGGTTTCCCTCGGTCTCGTACTTTTCGCGGGTCGGCCGCTCGAACTCCGCGACCTGTGCCTCGCTCATCTGCGGCTTGCCGGCCCTCGCGAGCTGCTCCTGCTTGACGGTGGAAAGGACCGAGGCCGCCTGCGGGCCGCCCATGACCGAGATGCGCGCGTTGGGCCACATCCAGAGGAAGCGCGGCGAGTAGGCGCGGCCGCACATCCCGTAGTTGCCGGCTCCGAAGGAGCCTCCGATGATGACCGTGAACTTCGGGACGGCCGCGTTGGCGACGGCGTGAACCATCTTGGCGCCGTCCTTCGCGATGCCCCCCTGCTCGTAGGCCTTGCCGACCATGAACCCGGTGATGTTCTGGAGAAAGAGGAGCGGGATCTTCCGGCGCGCGCACATCTGGATGAAGTGCGTGGCCTTCAATGCCGATTCGGAGAAGAGGATCCCGTTATTGGCCACGATCCCGACGAGGAATCCCGCGAGCCTCGCGAAGCCGCACACGAGCGTCGTCCCGTAGCGGGCCTTGAACTCCTGGAAGCGCGAGCCGTCCACCAGGCGCGCGATGGCCTCGCGCACGTCGTAGGGCTGGCGCACGTCGAGGGGAAGCACGCCGTAGATCTCCCTCGGATCGTAGACAGGGTCCTCCGGCTCCGTCCGGTCCGCAGGAAGAGTCTTCGATCCGCCGAGGGTCGCGACGACCGAGCGGGCGATCTCCAGGGCGTGCGCGTCGTCGTCGGCCAGGTGGTCGGCGACTCCGGAGATGCGCGTGTGGACGTCTCCCCCGCCGAGCTCCTCCGCGGTGACCTCCTCGCCGGTCGCGGCCTTCACAAGGGGCGGGCCCGCGAGGAAGATCGTCCCGGTGCCCTTGACGATGATCGCCTCGTCCGACATCGCCGGGACGTAGGCGCCGCCCGCGGTGCACGACCCGAGAACGACAGCGACCTGAGGGATCCGCTTGGCCGACATCCGGGCCTGGTTGTAGAAGATCCGGCCGAAGTGCTCCCGGTCGGGAAAGACGTCGGCCTGGAGAGGCAGGAACGCGCCCCCCGAGTCCACGAGGTACACGCAGGCGAGCCGGTTCTGCTCGGCGATCTCCTGCGCGCGCAGGTGCTTCTTGACGGTCATCGGGTAATACGTGCCGCCTTTGACGGTAGCGTCGTTGGCGATGACCATGACCTCGCGCCCCGCCACGCGGCCGATGCCCGTGACGATCCCGGCCGCGGGCGCCTCCCCGTCGTACATCCCGTTGGCCGCCAGAGCCGACATCTCGAGGAACGGAGAGCCGGGATCGAGCAGCGCGTCGATCCGGTCGCGCACGAACATCTTTCCCTGCTCGGCGTGGCGCTGCCGCCCGGAGCCTCCTTCCCGGGCCCTCGCGGTCCGCGCTTTCAGGTCGGCGACGAGAGCCTCGAGAGCGGAGAAGCGCTCCCGGAACTCGGCGGATGCCGGATCGACCGCGGACGCCAGCGCCTCGCCGGGGTGGTGGGCGGCGGAATGGACCGGGGCAGGCGCCGGCGGCTTCTCCGCCCCGGTGGACTTCCGGGCCGCGCGGGACTTCAGCTTTTCACCCGTCGGCCCGCTTCCTCGCGGATGAAGTCCACCAACCGCTGCGTGGGGGTGCCGGGCAGGAAGACTTCACGGATCCCGATGGCTTTCAGGTTCGGAATGTCCTTGTCCGGGATGATCCCGCCCGCGAGGACGACCATGTCCTCGCCCCCCTTTTCCTTGAGCAGCTTCATGACCTCGGGAAAGAGGACGTTGTGCGCGCCCGAGAGGATGGAGAGTCCGACGACGTCCACGTCCTCCTGGATCGCAGCCGCGACGATCTGCTCGGGCGTCTGGCGCAGCCCCGAGTAGATGACCTCCATGCCCGCGTCCCGCAGCGCCCGCGCGATGACCTTCGCCCCGCGGTCGTGCCCGTCTAACCCGGGCTTGGCGATCAAGACCCGGATCGGTCTCTCGTTCATTCAGTGTCCCCTGCCGGAAAGTCTATCAACCCGCCTCAGGGAGAGGCCTGAGTCAGGCGGAGGATGCGGTCGTCCCCGCGGCGGACAGAGCCCCGGCCGTCGCGGTTGGAGGTCGAGAAGTAGATCGCGCCGTCCGGGCCGTTGACCACCTCGCGGAGGCGGCCGAACTCCTTCACGAAGAGCGGCTCGGTGTCGGCGACCCGGCGCGGGTCCTTCGGGTCGAATCGGACGCGCATCAGGGCCTCGCCCCGGAGGCAGGCGAAGAGGAAATCGCCTTTCAGGGCGGGCAGCTTCGAGCCGGTCACGAAGGACGCGCCGGAGGGAGCGACGGCAGGCGTGAATTCCAGGAGAGGCGAGACCATCCCCTCCTTTGACGCCTTGTGGTGGACGACCGGCCAGCCGTAGTTCTTCCCCTTCTCGACGATGTTGACCTCGTCGCCTCCCCCGGGGCCGTCGAAGCCGGACGGTCCGTGCTCCGTCTGGAACTGCAATCCTGTCCCCGGCTGCCAGTCGAGCCCCTGGGAATTGCGGTGGCCGAGCGAGAAGACAGGTGAGCCGGGAAAGGGGTTGTCGGAGGGGAGCGAGCCGTCCGGGTTGAAGCGCAGCGTCTTGCCTCCGAGAGAATCCATTTTCTGGGCGATCTCGCGCGTGGTGGCGTCGCCGGTCGTGACGTAGAGCTTTCCGTCGGGGCCGAAGCGAAGCCGGCAGCCCGCGTGGAACTGGGACGCCGGAAGGCCTTCGACGATCACCTTCCGGTCCGAGAGAGACGAGCCGTCGTCGCGATACCGCACGACGCGCACCTGGATTCCGCCGCGGGCGGAATAGGCGTAGGAGAGGTAGAGCCACCGACTCTTCTCGTAGTCCGGCGCGATCGTCATGCCCATCAATCCCGTCTCGCCGGTCGATTCGACATCGGAGATCACGGCGAGCGGCTGCGGCTTGAGCGTCCCGTTCTCGACGATCCGGACGCGGCCGGGCCGCTCGGTCACGAGCATCCTCGTCGGCGAGGTGAAGGCGATCGACCACGGCACCTCGAGGCCGGTCACGAAGGTCTCGACCTTGAGGAAGACGCCGTCCTTCGTGTGTATGGTCCGGAGCTCCTGGTCGTTGGGAGTGGTCGCGGCTGCGGCAAGCACGGCGAGCAACAGGAGGAACGAACCGCGTTTCATGGGCTGACGACTCCTTCTGGCAAACGACGCGCCAGGTCCTCCCACGCGCGCCGCCGGTGCGAAATCCGGTCCTTCTCCTCCGCCGGCATCTCGGCGAACGTCCGGCCGAGGCCCTCCGGGACGAAGAGGCTGTCCCACCCGAACCCGCCGCTTCCCCGGGGGCTCTCGGCGATCGAGCCCGGACATTGTCCGAGGCCGCGCGCGAGCGTCGTGCCGTCGAACCAGGCGACGGCGCACGTGGCGGTCGCCGAGCGGTCCGGGAAGCCGTCGAGCATGCGAGCGATCTTCTCCAGGCCGGCGCTCTTCTCCAGCCACTTGACGAGCGCGCCGGGGAACCCGCCCCACGCGTGGATCGCGAGCCCCGAGTCCTCGACGAGGACCGGCCGCCCGATCCTCGCCCAGGCGTCGCGGGCCTTGGACTCGACGATCCGCGCCGGGTCGAGCTCCTGGATCTCGTCCAAATCGAGCGCGACCCGCTCGAACCGGAACCCGAGCCGCTCCGCCTCCTTCGCCTTCTCCGCGCGCCCCGTCACGAACACCGCCAGCTGCACGTGAGGAAGCTATCAGCTGTCAGCTGTCGGCTGTCAGCCTGGAACCGAAGCGTCCCGGACGGTTCTCTCCTTGCTGAGAGCTGAGAGCTGAGAGCTGACAGCTAGAATGCTTCCAGTGCCTGAAAACGAGATCCGTTGTCCGCGCTGCGGAACAGGGATCCCCGCGTCCGCGCGGTTCTGCGGCGCCTGCGGGTACGCGGCGGCGCGCCTGGTCCCGGGCGAGACGCTCGACGGCAAGTACCAGATCCTCGAGAAAATCGGCGAAGGGGGAATGGGCGAGGTCTACAAGGCCCGCCACCTCCACCTCGAAGAGATCCGGATCATCAAGGTCACCAAGCCCGACGCGCTGGGCGAAGGGCGCGACCCGCGCCGCTTCCAGGAGGAGGCGCGGATGGCCACCCTCGTGCGCCACCCAAGCGTCGCCGCGCTCTACGACTTCTCGAGGATGCCGGACGGCTCCTACTACATGGTCTGGGAGTTCATCGACGGCGTGACGTTGGAGGAGTGGATGCGCCGCCATGCTCCTCTCCCCCTCGACCAGGTCCTCGAGGTCTCGCGGCAGGTCCTCGCGGGCCTCGCCGAGATCCACGCCCAGGGCATCGTCCACCGCGACCTCTCCCCCGACAACATCCTGGTCCACCACGGGCGCGACGGGAGGCTCGTCGCCAAGATCATCGACCTCGGAATCGCCAAGCGCGTCGCCGCCGAGTCCCTCTCGATGACCGGGACCGGGCTCTTCGTCGGAAAGCTGAAGTACTGCTCCCCGGAGCAGGCCGGAGCGCTGGCCGAAGGCAAGGTCCTCGACGGGAGGAGCGACCTCTACTCCTTCGGCGTGGTGCTCTACGAGATGTTGGCCGGGCGGCCTCCCTTCGAGGCCCAGACACCGGAGGCGTACCTGGGAAAGCACCTCCACTCCCCCGCGCCGCCGCTCGACACCTCCCGGCTGCCGGTCCGGTCCGGGCCGGCGCTCTCCGCCATCGTCCGCAAGGCGCTCGAGAAGGACCGCGACAAGCGCTTCGGCTCGGCGCGCGAGTTCGCCGGCGCCCTGGAGCGCGCCTCGCCCGAGGCCACCGAGGCGTTCACTCCGGCCGCGCTCCCCCTCCCGGACGTCGAGCCGCCCCGGAGCAAGCCGGTCGCGCTGTTGGTCCTTGCCGGGGCCCTCCTCGCCGCGGCGATCGCGGGCTCGTACTACATCGTCCGCCGTCCCGCCTCGCGCCCCCGCCCCTCGAAGCCGGCGCCGACGCCCGCTCCCGCGGCCCAACCCACTCCGGTACCCACGTCCGGCCCGGACCAGGTCATCGTCGCCCCGCGGATCATCGAGCAGGCGACTCCGGTGGAAACTCCCGCCGCCGCGCCGACGCCGACCCGACCCGCGGCGGCTCATCCTGAGCACACCCGCCTCCCTTCGCCGAAGCCCCAGCCCTCGCCGGCCCCGCCGACACCCGCGGCGTCGTCGGCCGAGCCGGAGGAAACCGCCATCCAGGGCGTCCCGACACCGGAGAAGCTGCGCAACATGCTCCGGAACTGGGAATCGCGTCCGATCGACCGGCGGGCGCACCGAGCGATGGACGTGGCCAACGCTGCGAACTTCTGGGTTGCAACGCATCCCGGCGATCCCTTCACCGACGAGCTCAAACGCGAGGTGACGGGCGCTCTGAAGACCCAGGCGCTGGCCGCGGTGGACAACCACCAGCCGTTCTACGCGCGGATGTTCCACCACGCGTACCGGCAGCTGCGTTTCGCCCCGCCCGATCCGGACCTCGCCCAGCGGGTCCGCGAAGCGACAAAGTAGCGAAGAGGCTCAGGGCGTCGGAGCCGGGCAGGCCTTCTCGAGGATCGGTCTGAGTCGCTCGACGTTGACCGGCTTGGGCAGGTGCGCATCGAAGCCCGACTCGGCCGCGCGGCGTCCCGCCTCGGAATCCACGTAGCCGGTCAGCGCGACGAGAACGATCGGCTGCTGTCCGAATGCCTCGCGGATTCGGTGCGCCACTTCGTAGCCGTCCAGGCCGGGCAGCCCGATGTCGATCAGGGCCACCCCGGGCCGCGTCTCCAGCGCCTTCTCGATAGCCTCGGTGCCGTCCTGCGCGACCTCGACGAAGTGTCCCCAGACCTGGAGGAGCTCCCGGAGGCCCTCCCGCGAGTCGCGGTCGTCCTCGACGATCAGGATCCTCGCGGGAACCCCGGGCTCCTGTCCGGTTCCGGCCGTGGCCGACTCCGGAGAGTCGGCGGAAGCGGGACGGTCGGCGGACGGCGGCGCGAGCGGCACCCGGCCCACGAGGGAACCGACGCTCGAGACGAGCGCCTCGGGCTCGAAGGGCTTGGCGAGGTGTCCCTGGAATCCGGCGATCAACGCCTTCATCCGGTCCTCCTCGCGGGCGTAGGCCGTCACGGCGAGCGCGGGCACGTCCCGGCCGCGCCCGGCGGGAAGCTTGCGCACGGCGTCGATCAGGGAGTAGCCGTCCTGGTAAGGCAGGCCGATGTCGCTGACGAGCACGTCGGGAGGGTGGCTGCGGAGCATCTCGACCGCTTCCAGGGCGGAATCGACGGCCAGCACGTCGGCGCCGGCGAGCCGCAGCGTGTGCTCGGCGAGCTCCCGCGTATCCGGGTCGTCCTCGACGACCAGAACCGAAACGCCTGTCAGGTCCGGCGCCCCGGTCGGGATCCGCTTCGGGAGCTCGAGCTGGGAGCGCCGCCTCGCCTCGGTCGTGGTCTCCAGGCCGAGCGCGACCGCCGGAAGCTGCACGACGAAGGTGGCCCCCCGGTCCTCGCCGGCGCTTTCGACCGAGATCGAGCCTCCGTGCAGCTCGGTCAAGTGCCGGACGATCGCGAGGCCGATGCCGAGCCCCCCCTGCGCGCGCGAGGTCGAGCTGTCGGCCTGTCGGAAGCGCTCGAAGACGTGCGAGAGAAACTCGGGCCGGATGCCTCGGCCGGTGTCGATGACCCGGATCTCGAAATGCGATTCGAACCGCTCCAGCCGGACGGTGACCCGGCCGCGCGCCGGGGTGAACTTGATTCCGTTGGAGACGAGGTTCCAGACGATCTGCAGGAGCCGGTCGGCGTCTCCGACGATGGCGTCCTCCTCCGGCGGGACGCGCCGCTCGAAGACGAGCTCGATGCCCCGGGCCTCCGCCGCCGGCCGCATGGACTCGCAGGCCGCCTCGATGACCCCGCCCAGGTAGGTCCTGCGCAGCGTCAGGAAGAGCTTGCCGGTGATGATCCGCGAGACGTCGAGCAGGTCGTCGATCAGCTTGGTCTGCGCCAGCACGTTGCGCTCGATGACCGCGAGGCCGTGGGAGGCGCGGTCCTCCAGCGGCCCGCTCCGCAGCGTCCGGGTCCATCCGAGGATCGCCGAGAGCGGCGTGCGCAGCTCGTGCGAGAGCGTCGTCAGGAACTCGTCCTTCAGCCGGTTGGACTCCAGGGCCTCGGCGTTGACGGTGTTCTCGATCGCGATCGAGCTCATCTGCGCGAGTTGGGTCAGGATCGCCTCGTCTTCCTCGCCGAAGTCCCCCTCGGCCCGATCGAGGAGGTGGATCAGGCCGAACGTCCGGCCGTCGCGCCCGCAGAGCGGCGCCGCCAGCCACCCGTCCCCGGCGGCCCCTCCGGCCAGCGCCTCCCTCCACGGCCGCTCCTCCTCGGGGAGTCCCCGGGGCAGCCGCTCGGTCTCGCGAAGCTTGGAGAGAACCGACAGGAGGGCCTCGCGGTCCCGGAGCACCGGCCGCTCCCCGGTCTTCTCGTACTCCGGAGAGAGGGAGACCGCGACCCGGGGCGAGGACCACTTCTGGTCCGCGGCGGCGACGGCGACCGCCTGGTTGGCGCCGAGGATCCCGCGCCCCAGGCCGGCGACGACGGCGAGGATGCCGTCGATCGAGACCGCCGAGTTGATGGCCACGGACGCGCGGGCGAGCCTCTGGAACTGCTCGGCCCTCTGCTCGAGGACGTGGGCCTGCCGCCGGACCTCGGAGGCCTTCCGGAAGAGCTCGACGAAAACCATGATCTTCGTCTTCAGGACCTCGGGGTCCACGGGGGCCAGGATGTAGTCCACGGCGCCCAGCTTGTAGCCGCGGACGGCATGCGATTCGTCGCCGTAGGAGGTGATGAAGATGATCGGCGTGTGCTCGCAGCTCTTCCTCTGCCGCATGAGCGCGGCGGTCTCGAAGCCGTCGAGCCCCGGCATGTTGACGTCGAGCAGGACCACGGCAAACTCGGCGCGCAGCAGGTGCCAGAGAGCTTCCCGGCCGGAGGCGGCGCACATGACGTTCTGGTGGAGCTCCGAGAGGATCGCCGAGAGCGACAGCAGCTTGTCCGGGCTGTCGTCGACAGCCAGGATGTTGACGCGCTCCTCGGTTCGCGGGCTCACCGGAGCAGCCATGACCGGAGGACCGAGAGCATCTGGTCGGTGTCCACGGGTTTCGCCAGGTAGTCCCAGGCGCCGGCCTGGAGCGTCTTCTCCCGGTCTCCCTTCATGGCCTTGGCCGTAACGGCGATGATCGGCAAGGCGCGAAGCCTGTCGATCTTCCGGATCTCCCGCATCGTGTCGTAGCCGTCCATGCCCGGCATCATGATGTCCATCAGGACGACGTCGATCTCGTCGGACCCCTGGAGCTTGTCGATCGCTTCCTGGCCCGTCTCGGCGGGGATCACGACCATGTCCTGCCGCTCGAGCACGCTCGTGATCGCGAAGATGTTGCGGATATCGTCGTCCACGATCAGCACCTTCTTGCCGGCAAGCACGGAATTGGAGTAGAGCCGCGCGAACCGCGAGCGGGCCGCTTCGGGAAGCTGCGCGACCGGGACGTGCAGGAAGAGCGCGACCTGGTCCGCGAGCCGCTCGGCCGAGCGGACGCGCTTGACGGCCGCCAGGCGGAAGAGCCGCTGCAGGAGGGCCTCCTCGTCCTCCGGGAGCTCGCGCGGAGTGAAGAGGAGAACGGGGATCTGCCGCGTCCCGCACTGCCGGATGGCTTCCTCGAGAGCCGGAAGCGCTTCGGACGGAGCCGCGGCCTGGACGACGACGCAGTCGAACCGCCCTTCGTCCAGCGCCCCGAGGGCCTCCTCCGGGGAGTCCGCCCGCCGCAGCCGAACGCCCGCCGGCGAGAGCGACTCCGCCATCAGGACACCCTCCTTCTCGTCCACCGAGAGCAGGAGAAGCTCCCTCTCGCGGCGGTCGAGGTGGCCGCGGATCGCGTCGAAGACGGCGTCGAGCGTCTCCTTCTCTTTGACCGGCTTGACGAGTGCCCCGATGGCGCCCCGCGGAAGGCCTCGAGCGGCGTCCTCCTCGGTCGTGATCAGGTAGACGGGGATGTGGCGCGTCTCGAGGTCATTCTTGAGCCGGTCGAGGACCCTCCACCCGTCGATGACGGGCAGCCGGATGTCCAGCGTGATCGCGTCAATGCGGTGTCGGTGCGCCAGCGAGATCCCGTCGGCTCCCTGCGCCGCGATCAGCGCCTTGAAGCCCTTCTCGTGGGCCATCTCGCGCAGGAAGGCGGCGAACCCCTCGTCGTTGTCGATGATGAGCAGGACCCGGTCCTCCGGGCCCAGGTCCGACCGGTCGTCGGGCGGCCCCGAGGGCAGGTAGGGCTCAGCGGCCCCGGCCGGCGCGGCGACCTGCGGCAGCACGGCCGCCACCCGCTCGGCCGGCGCCTCGACCGCCGGGCGGACTGCCTTGGGGGCGACGTAAGCCTGGGGGAGGAACAGCGTGAACGTACTCCCTTCGCCCGGGGTGCTGGTCAGGCGGATCTCCCCTCCCAGCAGGCGCGAGATCTCGCGGCTGATCGCGAGCCCCAGCCCCGTTCCGCCGTACTTGCGGGAGGTCGAGCCGTCGGCCTGCTGGAAGGCCTCGAAGATGATCTGCTGCTTCTCCGCAGAGATCCCGATCCCGGTGTCGGAGACGGAGATCGTCAGGACCGTCCGGGCCCGGTTCAAGGACTCGACGTTGGAGCTCCACCCTCCGCGGGCCGTGGCCACGCGAACCGTGACGGTGCCCCTCTCGGTGAATTTGAAGGCGTTGGAGAGAAGGTTCTTGATGACCTGCTGGAAGCGGGTCGAGTCGGTGAAGACCGAGCGCGGGACGTCGTTGGCGACCTCGATCCCGAATCCGACCCCCTTGGCTTCCGCGACGTGGCGGAAGTTGCGCTCCACGTAGTCGAGGAACTCGGGGAACCGCAGCTCCCCGATGTCCACGACGACCGTGCCGGACTCGATCTTGGAGAGGTCCAGGATGTCGTTGATGAGGGTGAGCAGCTCCTTGCCCGAGGCGTGGATGGTCTTGGCGAAGTCCATCTGCCGGCCCGTCAGGTTCCCTTCCGGGTTTCGCGAGAGCTGGTCGGAGAGGATCAGCAGGCTGTTCAACGGCGTTCGCAGCTCGTGCGACATGTTCGCCAGGAACTCCGACTTGTACTTGGACGTCAGCGCGAGCTGCTCGGCCTTCTCTTCCAGGGCGAGGCGGGCCTGCTCGACCTCCTTGTTCTTGCTCTCGACCTCGACGTTCTGCTCGACTAAGAGCGTCGCCTTCTCCTCGAGCTGCTGGTTGGTCTGGCGCAGCTCCTCCTGCTGGCTCTGGAGCTCCCCGGCGAGCGACTGCGACTGCTTGAGGAGGTCCTCCGTCAGGGTGTTGGCCTCGATGGTGTTCAGCACGATGCCGATGGACTCGGTCAACTGGTCCAGCAGCGCCTCGTGCGAGGAGCTGAACCGCTCGAAGGAGGCGAGCTCCAGGACCGCCTTGACCTGCCCCTCGAAGAGGACCGGCAGAACGATGATCGAGGCGGCCGCCGACTCGCCCAGGCCCGAGGAGATCGAGAGGTAGCGCTTCGGGACCTGGTGGAGGAGGATCTTGCGCTTCTCCATCGCGCACTGGCCGACGAGCCCGTCGCCCAGGCCCACGGCCTTCTTGGCGCTCCTGGCCTTGGTCGCGTAGCTCGCCAGAAGCTTCAACTGCGGCTCCTCGCCCGAGTTGTCGAGCGTGTAGAAGACGGCCTGCTGCGCCGAGACGACGGGCACGAGCTCGGAGAGGATCAGGCGGCCGACCGTCAGCAGGTCGCGCTGCCCCTGGAGCATCCGGGAGAACTTGGCGAGATTGGTCTTCAACCAGTCCTGCTCGCTGTTCTTCTGCGTCGTGTCCTTGAGGTTCCGGATCATCTCGTTGATGTTGTCCTTCAGGGCAGCGACCTCCCCGGAGGCTTGCACGGAGATCGACCGGGTCAGGTCGCCCTTGGTCACGGCGGTCGCGACCTCGGCGATGGCGCGCACCTGGTTGGTCAGGTTCGCGGCGAGCTGGTTGACGTTGTCGGTCAGGTCCTTCCACGTCCCGGCCGCGCCGGGCACGCTCGCCTGGCCGCCGAGCTTGCCTTCGACGCCGACCTCGCGGGCCACCGTCGTGACCTGCTCGGCGAAGGTCGCCAGCGTCTCGATCATCCCGTTGATCGTGTCGGCCAGAGCGGCGATCTCGCCCTTGGCCTCGACCGTGAGCTTGCGCTTCAGGTCGCCGTTGGCCACCGCCGTGACGACCTTGGCGATGCCGCGCACCTGGGAGGTCAGGTTGCCCGCCATGAAGTTGACGTTGTCCGTGAGGTCCTTCCAGGTGCCCGAGACGCCCGCGACCTCGGCCTGTCCTCCGAGCTTGCCTTCCGTGCCGACCTCGCGCGCCACGCGCGTGACTTCCGAGGCGAAGGAGGAGAGCTGGTCCACCATCGTGTTGATCGTGTCCTTCAGCTCCCGGATCTCGCCCTTGACGTCCACCGTGATCTTCTTGGTCAGGTTCCCGTTCGCGACGGCCGTCGTGACGGCCGCGATGTTGCGTACCTGGGCCGTGAGGTTGCCGGCCATCGAGTTGACGTTGTCGGTCAGGTCCTTCCACGTGCCGGCCACGCCGCGCACGTCCGCCTGGCCGCCGAGCTTGCCTTCCGAGCCGACCTCTCGCGCCACGCGCGTGACCTCCGAGGCGAAGGAGGAAAGCTGGTCCACCATCGTGTTGATCGTGTCCTTCAGCTCCCGGATCTCGCCCTTGACGTCCACCGTGATCTTCTTGGAAAGGTCGCCCCTCGCGACGGCCGTCGTGACGTCGGCAATGTTGCGCACCTGGCCGGTCAGGTTGCCCGCCATGGAGTTGACGTTGTCCGTGAGGTCCTTCCACGTGCCGGCCACTCCCGCGACCTCGGCCTGCCCGCCGAGCTTCCCCTCCGTGCCGACCTCGCGCGCCACGCGCGTGACCTCCGAGGCGAAGGAACGCAGCTGGTCCACCATCGTGTTGACCGTGTCCTTCAGCTCCAGGATCTCTCCCTGCACGTCCACCGTGATCTTCTTGGAGAGGTCGCCCATCGCGACGGCCTTGGTCACGTCCGCGATGTTGCGTACCTGGGCAGTGAGGTTGCCGGCCATCGAGTTGACGTTGTCGGTCAGGTCCTTCCACGTGCCGGCCACGCCCGGGACCTCGGCCTGCCCGCCGAGCTTGCCTTCGGTGCCGACCTCGCGGGCCACGCGCGTGACCTCCGCGGCGAAGGAGCGCAGCTGGTCCACCATCGTGTTGACCGTGTCTTTCAGCTCCAGGATCTCTCCCTGCACGTCCACGGTGATCTTCTTGGTCAGGTCGCCGTTGGCGACGGCCGTCGTGACCGCGGCGATGTTGCGCACCTGCGCTGTCAGGTTGGACGCCATCAGGTTGACGTTGTCGGTCAGGTCCTTCCACGTTCCCGAGACGCCGACCACCCGCGCCTGCCCGCCAAGCTTCCCCTCCGTGCCGACCTCGCGGGCCACGCGGGTGACCTCCGACGCGAAGGAGGAGAGCTGGTCCACCATGGTGTTGACGGTTCGGGCGGTCGACAGGAACTCGCCCCGCAGCGCGCGGCCGTCGTTCTCGAGGGCCATGGTCTGGGAGAGGTCTCCCTTGGCGACGGCGCCGATCACGCGCGCGGTCTCGCTGATGGGGTGAACCAGGTCGCCGATCAGCGCGTTGACCGACTGCATCGAGGCGGCCCAGGAACCCCCGACGCCCGGAAGATCGGCGCGCTCGGAGAGCCTGCCCTGCTTGCCGACGGCGTCGCTCAAGCGCTCGAGCTCGCGGCTCATCGCCTGGTGCAGCTCGACGACCTCGTTGAAGGTGTCCGCGATCTTGCCGTCCAGGCCGAGCATGTCACCCGGCAGCCGGGCATCGAAGTATCCCTTCTTCAGGCGGGTCAGAGCGGCGAGAAGGCTCTGGCGGTCGAGGCCTCCTCCGCCATTGCCGTTGGCGGCCCGAACCTGCTCGAGCGCTTCCTTGCGGATCGCCGCTCCATTGCGTGCAGAGCCGGAAGCGCGGACGTTCTCCGTTTTCATCGGCAGGTCCTTTCCGAAAGCGCACGTCTACCCGCCAAGCCACGCGTCTCGAACGCCAGGTAAGACAGCCCTTTTGTCGCCAAGGTTTGGTTCGTTGAGTCCGCTGAAACTCCTCACGCACCCGAAGCAAGAATCAAGCCAGCGCCGTACACGAATGGTTATCCTCTTCCCAGCAGGATTCCTGCCAGGAGTGGCGAGGGAGGCGCGAGAGCTCGCGCTACTTCTTGACCGGAGCGGCGAGACGGGTCGAGTACACCGTCTCGTCCTCTGAGATCGGGCCGAGGACCTTGTACATCGGAACCTTGGTGGAGAGCCCCTTCAAGGCGTACTGCCCCATCTCGGTCACGTGGAAGCGGCTCCGGACGGCGTCGAAGGTCTGCGGCCCGATGACGGTATCGCCGGCTCCGGCCACGAACTCCTCCATCCGCGCCGCCACGTTGACCGCGTTACCCAGCACCGTGTAGTCCACGCGGCGCTGGGAGCCGATCTCGCCGACGATTGCCTCGCCGGTGTTCAACGCGATGCGGGCCAGGATCTCCGGCTGTCCCTGGGCGACCCTCTCGCGGTTCCACATCGCCATCCCTTCCTGGATCTTCAGGGCCGCCGAGACGGCGCGAACCGCGTGGTCGGGCTGGTCGAAGGGCGCGCCGAAGAAGGCCATGACGGCGTCCCCGATGAACTTGTCGATCGTACCGTCCTGCGAGAAGACCGCATCGGAGGAGAGCGTGAAGAACCGGGTCAGCATGTGCGCGAGGTCCCCCGCCCCCATCTTCTCGGACCATGTCGTGAAGCCGACGAGGTCGGCGAAGAGCACGGTGACCCACTTGGTCAGGGCGACCTCGCGGGCGCCCGTCGCCTCGGCGTGGGCGATGATCTCCTCGACCACCTGGGGAGAGTGGTAGCGCTCGAGCCGGCCCCGGATGCGCCTCTCCTCCTCGACCCTCTCGCGCAGCCGCGCCTGCTCGATGGAGACGGCCGCGAAGTTGGCGAGCGCGGTCAGCAGGTCCAGGTCCTTCTCCGTGAACGTCCCGACGTGGAGGGGCGAGTCCACGTGGATCACGCCGATGACCGAGTCGCGGCTCCAGAGCGGGACGCACATGGCCGAGCGGATCTGCTGCATGCGGATGGACTGGCCCGCCTCGAACCGCTCGTCGGTCTGCGCGTCGGTGGTCAGGACGGCCACCTTCTGGCGGACCACCATGTCCACGATCGTGCGCGAGTAGGGGGCGCTGCCGTCCGTCGTCATCCGGTTGGAGGACTTGAGCCGGCTCATCCGGAGCTTCAGGACCCCGGCCTCTTCCAGGAGGAGGAACCCGCGGTCCACCGGCAGGTGCTCGAAGATCAGGTCCATGACCTTGTCGAGCACGGCCTCGACGTCTTCCACGGTGATCAGGGTCTTGGCGACCTGGATCAGGATCTCGAAGACCCGGTTCTTGTACGCGGCGTCGAGCACCGCGCGCTTGCGGCCGGTCGTGGACTCGACTCCCACTCCCGCCTCGACGTCCTTCTCCAAGCCGAAGTCCAGGTTGAACTCGGAAATCGGGCGGATGCAGGTGGAGGTGGAGTCCTGCTTGCGGGGAGGGACGGCCGGCGCCGGCACCTCCTCCCGGAACCGCAGGACGAAGGTGCCGACGGTGGCGGCGTCGCCGTCGGCGACCCGGGCCGAGGCGACGAGCTTGTCGTTGATGCGGACGCCGTTGGTGGACTGGTTGTCGTGGATGACCCAGCCCGCGGCTTCCTTCCGAAGCACGGCGTGCCGCCGCGATACGGAGAAGTCATTCAGGACGATGTCGTTGTCGTTGGACCGGCCGATCGTGGCCTCGTCCTTCGTCAGGTTGAAAACCTGCGGCCGTCCTTCGGCCTCGTAGAGCACCTGGAGCATGAAGGCTCAAAATTATAGGTCAGAGGTTGCCTGGCGCGTCCAGGTCATGCCTTGTCATCCTGAGCGAGGCCGAAGGCCAGCGAAGGATCTACTCGACCGAGCCGCGTTATTCCAATCACGCGGCTCACCCGAGAAGATTCTTCGGTCGCTACGCTTCCCTCAGAATGACACCGCCAGGAGCGCTATTCGCCGAGCGTGAATTGGATCCGCACGGTCTTATGGGAAGGAACTGGCCCCATCCGTCCTCGCGCGGGGCGATACTTCCAGCGCTGGACGGCGGCGACGGCGGCCTCGGAGACGCCCATGGGCAGGCCTCGCTCGACGGTCACCGAGACGACCTCTCCGGTCTCGCTGATCCCCGCATCGAGGACGACCGTCCCCTCGACTCCCGCCTGCCGGGCGGCGACCGGATAAGAGGGGTCCACTTTCGAGATCAGCGCCGCCGGCTCGATCGGCTCCTCGGACACCGGCGCCTGCGATTCCACGGCCGAGCCGGGAGGCGCCGGAGGTTGCGGAGGAGCAGGCGCTCCCGCAGACGCCGCGTCGGGGGCGCCCTCGGGCCCCGTGGAGGAAGAATCGCTGATCGCGAGGTCCTTGATGGTCTTGCCCGCCGCGGGAACGATCGCCGGGAGCTTCGGGTCCGGCGGGACCAGGTCGATGTCGGCCGAACGGACGAAGGCGACCCCTTCGTCGGACTTCATGGCGTAGTAGTCGTGGTCCACCGCGTACACGGGGACGGCGGTGCCGCGCCGCAGCCGCCCGGCGCGAGGAGCCGACGGAAACGCGCCGAGAAGCACGTCGGTATCCTCGGCGACGAGGCCAGGGAGCGGCTTGAAGGCGAGGATCGTCTTTCCACGCTCCTCCCGCGTCTGCCGGTCCGCATCGGTCTCGACGGCGCTCGCCGAGACGAAGGAGGTCCCCTTGCCCGACTTGATCTCGAGCCACTCGCCGCGGTGCCCCACGATCGAGACCCGCGTTCCCTTCGGAAGCGCGCCCGCCGCCGCTCCCTTGCCCGACGCCTCGCTCTTCAGATCCGCGACGTCCACCGTGACCACGCCCTCGATCTCGGTGCTCGCCGCCTTCGCCGCCCGGGGCCGCGCCGGGCGGACGGCGAGAAAGAGCAGCGACACCATCAGGAAGAGCGCCGCTCCCGCCGCGGTGGCGACGAGCCAGCGAGGAACGGTCCCGCGCGCGTCCACGACCGGAGCTTCCGGCGGCGTGCTCAGGAAGCGCCCCCGAGAAGCGTGAGCAGCAGGGCCTTCTGGGCGTGGAGTCTGTTTTCCGCCTGGTCGAAGACCGCCGAGGCCGGCGAGTCGATGACGGAGGCGTCCACCTCCTCGCCGCGGTGGGCCGGGAGGCAGTGGAGGAAGATGGCGTCCGAGTCCGCGGCGCGGAAGACCTCCGGGGTCACGCGGTACTTCGCGAACTTCCGGGCCCGCTCCTGCGCCTCGGACTCCTGCCCCATGGAAGCCCAGACGTCGGTATAGACGGCGCGCGCGCCGGAGACGCCCTCCTGGATCGAGTTGGTGACGAGGACCGAGCCTCCGGTTTCGCCGGCCGCCTCGCGGGCCCACGCCAGGACTTCCGGCTTCGGCTCGAAGCCCGGCGGCGTCACGACGGCGATCCGGGCCCCGAGCTTGGCTCCCGTCACCATCAGGCTGTGCGCCACGTTGTTGCCGTCTCCCACATAGCAGAGAGGAAACCCCCTCTCCGTGCCGAAACGTTCCCTCACGGTCAGGAAATCCGCCAGCGCCTGGCAGGGGTGGAGGAGGTCCGACAGGCCGTTGATGACGGGGACGGAGGAACGGCGGGCGAGCTCCTCGACGGTCGCGTGGGCGAAGGTCCGCGCCATGATCGCGTCCACGTAGCGAGAGAGGACCGCGGCGGTGTCGGCGACGGTCTCGCCCCGGCCGAGCTGGATGTCCCTGGAGGAGAGGAACATCGCGGTCCCTCCGAGCTGGAACATCCCCGCTTCGAAGGACACCCGGGTACGCGTCGAGGACTTCTCGAAGATCATCGCGAGGCTCCGGCCGGCGAGCGCGCGCCCGTACTGGCCCGGCTCCGCCTTGACGCGCCCCGCCAGGTCGAGGATCCCGGAGATCTCCTCGGGCGCCCAGTCCTTCTCGTTGACGTAATCGCGCTTCATGAAGCCGCCGTTGTCATCCTCATCCTCGCACGATCGTGCCGGTTTTCCCTTCCAGCGCCTCGTCGAGCGACTCGGCCCGGGTGATCAGGACCCGCCCGCCGGATTCCGCGAAACGCGCCGCGGCATCGATCTTGGGGCCCATGCTGCCGGGCGGAAACTGCCCTTCGGCGAGGAGCCGGCGCGCGGTTTCGACGTCGAGCTCCGGCATCGCCGCCTGCGTCGGCTTTCCGAAATCGCGCGAGACGCGGTTCACCCCTGTCAGGATGATGAGGAGTTCGGCCGACAGCGAGGAAGCGAGCATCGCGGCCGTGTAGTCCTTGTCGATGACCGCCTCGACTCCCCGCGCTTCCCCCTCGTCGGAGACGACGACCGGGATGCCTCCCCCGCCGCCCGCGATCACGATGTGCCCGCGATTGACCAGGGCCGCCGCGACCGCGACTCCCCGGATCGCCCTCGGCTTCGGAGACGCGACGACCTTGCGCCACCCGCGCCCGGCGTCCTCGACCATCTTCCATCCCTCGTTTTCCTCCAGCTGCGCGGCCCGGTCGCGAGAGAAGAAGGGCCCGATCGGCTTGGTCGGCGAGAGAAACGCCGGGTCCGCCGGGTCCACCTCGACCTGCGTCAGGAAGGTCGCGACCTCCTTGCGGAAGCCGGCCCTCGGCAGCTCGTTGGCGAAGGCGAGCTCCAGGAGAAACCCCAGGGAGCCCTGCGTCTGCGCCACGCAGAAGTCGAGCGCCTGGGGCGGCACCTGCTCGGCCGCCAGATCGGCCTGGATCAGGAGGTTCCCGACCTGCGGGCCGTTTCCGTGGACGACGACGAGCTCGTAACCGCGGGCGAGGATGGGCAGGAGCCTGCGGACGGCTTCCCGCGCCCGGGCAAGCTGGTCCTTCGTCGTCCCCGAATCCCCGGGCCGCAGCAGCGCGTTGCCGCCGAAGGCCACGACCGCCAGCGGCCGGACGAAGGAGAAGAACGGGGTCTTCATGGGTTCGTAAGCGGTGAGCCGTAAGCCGTAAGCCGAAGCCCCTTCCGGTCCGAGTCGAAGATCTCCGGCTCACGGTTCACGGCTGACGGCTCACGAGTCAAACGTCTTCCCGTACCAGCGGCATCGCCATGCAGCGGGGCCCGCCGCGCGCGCGGGAGAGCTCGTGCGCAGCGAGGCGAATGACGCACTTGTCCGAGAGCGGATCCAGCTCCTCGCGGCCGAGCAGCAGGTCCGCCTCCTCGACGACGCGGTATCCCGCCCTGGAGAGCTCCTCCGCCGTCGCGACGTTTCGGTCATAGAGCAGGACGATCCCCGGCGAGAGGGCGAACGCGTTGGCCCCGTCGGTCCACTGCTCCCGCCGCTCCGCGATCGGGTCCCGGCCGCCGCAGCGCACCGGCGAAAGATCGATGCCCTGCGCCTTCAGCACGGAAAGGAGGTCCTTCGCGGAGGTCCAGGCGGGCGCGCGCTTCGAAAGGTCGCACTCGTAGACGTCTGCCTCCTCGGCGCCCCCGGCAAGGATCATCGGGCCGTAGACCAGGCACTCCTCGCGCGAGATCACCGTGAAGACGGTGTCCAGGTGCATCGTCGAGCGCGCCGGGGGGATCGCCACCAGGATGAGCCTCCGGATCGGCGACTTCTCCGCCTTGAGCGTCTCGGCCAGCCGCTCGATGGTCGTCTTCTCGGTCCGCTCCGAGTAGCCGATCGCAAGCATGTCCTCGCGCAGGACGAGGATGTCGCCGCCTTCCAGCGTTGGCCGCATCCGCGCGTAGGAGGCGGGCGGCCCGAAGTCCGCCGAGAACTCCTGGAACCAGAACGCGCTGCCGGCCCTCGCGAAGCGGGGGTGGTAAAGAAAGATGTAGCCGGAAAGGAGCGGCTCGCGCGCCCTCGCCGGCGTCGCCATCGAGCCGCGGATCACGCGGTCGCCGACCACCACGAGAGGGTCCCGCTGGAAGAAGTAGTTGGGGACGGGCGCCAGCCAGTAGAGGTCGGAGGAGGACTGAGCGGTTTCGCTGGGCTCCTTCTCGATGCCCGTCACCAGGACCGAAGCGAGCTGATCGGCCGGCAGCTCCCGCAGCCGGTAGTCCATGTCGGGCCCCCAGCGCAGGTTGCGCGCGAGGTCTTCCAGGACCGCGTTTCGCCTGTCGGCCTCGGCCAGGACTTCGGCTAAGAGGCGCTGGGCGTCGAGGACCTCCTCGGCGACGTAGCCCAGGACCTGCTGGAACCGCCGGTGCTCCTCCCGCGCTCGCGCTCCGAAGAGGATGTCGTCGAAGAGAAGCTCCTCCATCATCGCCGGGACCATCCGGTCGATCTCCGGGCCCGGCAGGTGGACGAGGACCGAGGACAGCTTCCCGATCTCGGAGTGGACTTTCAGGCTCATGGGGCCGCCCCACAGGGGGCGCGGGATTCTAACGGATCAGGACGGCGGGAGGAGCGAGGCTTCCTCGCGCTCGGACTCGCCGAGCTTCTCCTGGGAGACCTCGGTAATTCCCGAGAGGCGGGCGTAGAACCGGCTGAGGGCAGTGGCCGCCTCGTCGTACTGCTTCTGGGCGTTGTACAGATGACCCCGGACTTTTTGAAACGGTTCCTCGGTTCTCTCCCAGAGCCTTTCCAGTTCGGCAAGCCGCTCCTGGACTTCCTTCGCGTTCTTCTGGAGCTCCTCGCCGCGCAGCACCATCGCGACCGTCGCCAGGAACGCGTAGAGGAGCCGCGGCGAGACCGGGAAGACCTGCATCTCGATGCAGACGTCGGCCAGCGCCTTGTCGTCCCCGTCCGCGGCCATCTCGGAGTAGATGGCCTCGGCCGGGACGTACATGAAGGCGTATTCACAGGTCCCTTCCGCCGGCCGGATGTACTTGCGCCGGATCGCCTCGGCGTGCTTCTTCACGTCGCTCGCGAACGCGGACCTGGCGCGCCGGCGCTCCCCTTCGTCCTCGACCTCACGCGCCCGGCGGAAGTTCTCGAGCGGGAACTTGCTGTCGACGGACACCCAGCGCTCCTTGATCCGGACGACCGCGTCCACCACGACGCCGTCGGAGAAGCGGTGCTGCATCTTCCAGGAGCCCGGCGGCAGCGCCTGCCGGAGCGCCTGCTCGAGGAATGTTTCCCCCAGAGTCCCCCGCAGCTTCGGAGGCTTCAGCAGGTCTTCCAGCCGCGTGACGTCGCCGGCGAGTTTCTCGATCTTCTGGGACGCCTCGAGGAGCCGGCCCATCCGCTCCCCGACATCCCGGAGGAGCTTCCCGGACTCTCCGAGATGGTCGGTCAAACCCTTCTGTCCCTCCGTGAGGCTTGCCTCGACACCGCGCACCCGCTCCTCGACGGAGCGCCTCAGGTCCTCGAAGCGCCGGTCGAGGGACTCCGACGCTTCCCGCGCGCCCGCCGTCTCCGACAGGAGCCGGTCCAGCCTCGAGGATCCTCGCAGGCTCGTCGCGACGAATAGCGCCGCCGCCGCCACGATCAGCACACCTCCGATGAGCAGGATCACTGCCGATGAAGACATGGCTGACAGGATGCGACCCCCGCCCGGACAAACCATGTCCGACCGGATCGAGGGTCGCCGCCGCGGGATCGACCTACCTATCTCCGGCCGGAGATGAGGACGACGACGGCGACGAAGAGCGCGGCGCCGATGATCGACCAGAAGAACGGGAAGTTCGCCCCTCCGACCTGGATCAGCAGGGGCTCCGGCAGGCCGGCCTTCCGGGAGATCCAGGAGCCCAGGATCCCGCCGATGAAGCCCAGAGCGATCGACACCAGGCAGCCGCCGCGAGTTCCGCCGGCGATGGCGCGCCCGAGTGCTCCCGCCACCGCCGCGATCAGGAGATAAATGAGAAGGGAACCGAAGGTCAGCTCCATCGGCCTGCTCCTCTCCGCCGCCGGGGCTCGCTTTCCCTTGTGGCCCGGCGCGCCGGATGCGAAAATGCTTCGGAGACGCAACCGCTGTGCCAGAAGTCCCAGAGAACAAAAAGCCCGCCCGCCCGAGCACCGAGGAGGAGCGGGAAATCGAGTACCTGGTCTGCCGGCTCTGCAATACCCCCTGCTACACCTTCGAGATGGACAGAGGTCGCCTCCTCGAGGCCGTCTGCATGATGTGCGGCAACGAAGACATCCTGCTCTTCCAGATGACCGAGGAGGAGGAATGAGCGGCCTCGACTCCTACTCCAACCCGCTGACGGAGAGGTACGCCTCGCCCGAGATGGCGCGGATCTTCTCGCCGCGGTTCAAGTTCGAGACGTGGCGGCGCCTCTGGCTCTGGCTGGCGGAGGAGGAGAAGCGGCTGGGCCTGCCGATCTCGGAGGAGGCCATCGAGCAGATGCGCAGCGGCCTGGCGAAGATCGACTTCGAGGCGGCGGCTCGAGAGGAGCAGCTCACACGCCACGACGTCATGGCTCACGTCCGGGTCTTCGGGAAAGCGGCGCCCGCGGCCGCGGGGATCATCCATTGGGGAGCGACGTCGGCCTTCGTCTCGGACAACGGCGACTTGATCCAGATGCGCGAGGCCCTCGCGCTCGTCGAGTCGCGGCTGGCGTCCGTCTTGAAGCGCCTTCGCGCTTTCGCGCTGGCGCACCGCCACCTCCCGGCACTCGCCTACACCCACTACCAGCCGGCGCAGCCCACGACCGTCGGCAAGCGCGCGGCGATGTGGAGCGCCGACCTGCTCTTCGACCTCGAGGTCGTCCGGGCGACGCGCGCATCGCTTCGGTTCCTGGGCGTCAAGGGCGCGACCGGGACCCAGGCCTCGTTCCTCTCGCTCTTCGACGGCGACTCGGACCGCGTCGAGGAGCTCGACCGTGCCCTCTCCCGCCGCGCGGGGTTCGAGAGGCGCGTCCTCGTCTCCGGGCAGACGTACTCGCGCAAGTACGACGACGCTGCGCTCCACGCGCTGTCGGGCCTCGCCCAGTCGGCGCACAAGATCGCGACGGACATTCGGCTCCTCCAGCACGACGGCGAGATCGAGGAGCCGTCGGAGGCCTCGCAGGTCGGCTCCTCCGCGATGCCGCACAAGAAGAACCCGATGCGGGCGGAGCGGATCTGCGCGCTCGCCCGCCACGTCATCGCGCTCTCGCTCGACACCGCGATGACCGCCGCGACGCAGTGGCTCGAGCGGACCCTCGACGACTCGGCCAACAAGCGGATCGCGGTGCCGGAGGCGTTCCTCGCCGCCGATTCGATCCTGCTGCTGCTGGAAAACGTCGCCGGCGGGCTCGTGGTCCGGCCGGAGGTCTCGCGGCGCCGCCTGGAAGCCGAGCTGCCGTTCCTGGCGAGCGAGGAGATCCTGATGGCGGGAGTCCGGCGCGGCGGCGACCGGCAGGAGCTCCACGAGCGGCTTCGCATCCACGCCCGCGCCTCCTCCGAAAAGCGCGCCCGCGACGGCGCGCCGGCGGACCTGCTCGACCGGGTCGCCGCGGACTCGGTCTTCGGCATGACGCGGGAGGAAGTCGCGGCGGCGGCGAGCGCCGAGAAGCTCATCGGCCGGGCCGCGGAGCAGGTCGAGGTCTTCGTCCGCGAGGAGCTCGACCCCGCGCTTGCCGGCGTCGCGGAAGCGGAACCGGCGGCGATCCGCGTCTGAATGCGGAGCCGGCTGCTTTCGGCCGCGGCCGTCCTCCTGATCGCGGCCGGATGTTCCTCCTCGCGGCCGCCGGCGACTGCGCCGGCTTCCGAGCCTTCGGCACCCGCGAACGCCGCCGTCTTGGCGGAGGAGGGGATCGCTTCCTGGTACGGCGGCAACGACGGGTTCGAGGGGAAGCCGACGGCGTCGGGCGAGATCTACGACTCCTCGCTCCTGACCGCGGCCCACCGGGAGCTTCCGCTGGGCACGGTCGTCGAGGTCGCCTGCGTGGACAACGGGAAGACCGTTCGGGTGCGCATCAACGACCGGGGGCCGTTCGTCAAGGGACGGATCATCGACCTGTCGCGCGCGGCGGCGGAGAGGCTCGACCTGATCGGGCCGGGGATCGGCCGGGTGCGGCTGACGATCGTCAGGGCGGGAATCGAGAGGCCGGAGATCTCCGTCTCCGGATTGTGGGCGGTCCAGATCGGGTCGTTCGCGGACGCGCGCAACGCGCGGCGCCAGGCGGACCGCGCGCGGGCGACCGGGCGGGTCGTGTCTCTGGAGCCGTTCAACGGGTTGACCCGCGTGAAGGTCGGGGCGTATCCCTCGCGCGACGAGGCACAGGAGGTCCTGGCGTCGCTCCAGGAAGCCGGCTTCGAAGGCATCGTCGTTCCGGCGAAGTAACTTTCCGAGCCCTGTCGACTGTCGACTCTTCTCTGAGAGAATCCCCGCTCCCCATGGAAGCGGCCTACGCGATCGAGTGCCGGGGACTCGTCAAAAGGTATGGCGACGTCACGGCGGTGGACGGGCTCGACCTGGCGATCTCGCCGGGCGAATGCTTCGGGCTGCTCGGGCCCAACGGCGCCGGCAAGACGACCACGATCGAGATCCTGGAGGGACTGAACCGGCCCGACTCGGGCGAGGTCACGATCCTCGGGCGTCACTGGGGGACTCACGAGCGGGAGCTCCGCGAGCGGCTCGGCGCCTCGCTGCAGGAGAGCCGCTTCCTCGACAAGCTGACGGTCTTCGAGACGCTTCGCCTCTTCCGGTCGTTCTACCGCGACGGCAAGACTCCCGAGGAGGCCATGAGGGACCTCTCCCTCGAGGAGAAGCGCGACACCCGTGTCATGAAGCTTTCCGGCGGCCAGCGCCAGCGCCTTGCCGTCGCCTGCGCCCTGACCGGCAACCCCGAGATCCTCTTCCTCGACGAGCCCACGACGGGGCTCGACCCGCAGAGCCGCCGGCAGCTCTGGGAGCACATCCGCGCGTTCCGCTCCCGGGGAGGGACCGTCCTTCTGACGACGCACTACATGGAGGAGGCCGAGCAGCTCTGCGACCGGGTCGCCATCGTGGACCACGGCAAGGTCATCGGCGAGGGAACGCCGGCGCAGCTGATCGGGCGGCTGCGCGCTCCCAACGTCCTGGACTTCACCTCCGAGCCGCCCGCTCCGCTCGAGCTCGTGGCCGCGATCCCGGGCGCTTTCCAGCCGCGGCAGCGCGGCAACCACTGGTCGGTCAGCGTCTCCTCGCTGGCCGAGGCGATCCCGGCGCTGCTCTCGGCGCTGGATCAGTCCGGCTCGAGGCTCGAGGAGCTCTCGACGCGGCGGGCGATGCTCGAGGACGTCTTCCTCGCCCTGACGGGCCGGGAGCTGCGGGATGAGTAGTCCCCGCCGGTCCTACCCCCTCTTCGAGCTGATCCGGGCGCGGCTCCTCGAGATCGCCCGGGAGCCGGAGGCGATCTTCTGGGTGTTCTTCTTCCCGATCGGGATGGCGCTGGCGCTGGGCTTCGCCTTCCGCGACAAGGCGCCCGAGCCCGTCTCGGTGGGGATCACGGGGCGGGCGCAGACCTCCGTACTCCGAGAGGCGCTCACGCGCTCCGCGCTGCTCAAGCCGCAGGTCTTCTCCTCCATCGAGGAAGGGCGGGCGGCCCTGAGGGTCGGGAAGATCGCGCTGCTCGTGGAAAACGGATCGCCGATCGTGTACTGGTACGACCCGACGCGGCCCGACTCGCGCCTGGCGAAGTTCGAGGTGGACCAGGCGCTCCAGGGCGCGGCGGGGCGCAAGGACCCCGTGGCGGTGCGCGACGAGCTCGTCCGGGAGAAAGGGTCGCGCTACATCGACTTCCTGCTGCCGGGGCTGCTCGGGTTGAACCTGCTCTCGACGAGCGTGTGGGGAATCAGCTACTCGATCGTCAACGCGCGGCTGAAGAAGACACTGAAGCTGATGACGGCGACTCCGATGCGGCGGTCCGACTACCTCCTCGCCCAGATGCTGTCCCGCTTCGCGCTGCTCGCGCTCGAGGCGGCCGTCATCGTCGTCTTCGGGCTCCTGGTCTTCCAGGTGCCGCTGCGCGGGTCGTTCTCCGCTTTCGTGCTGCTCTGCGCGGTGTGCGGGCTCTCCTTCACGGGCCTCGGGCTGCTGTGCGGGTCCCGCGTCCAGACCATCGAGGGGGTCAACGGGCTGATCAACCTGATCCTCGTCCCGATGTGGCTCTTCTCCGGGGTCTTCTTCTCGCCGGACCGCTTCCCGAAGGCGCTCCACGGTCCGATCCAGGCGCTGCCGCTGACGGCCGCCAACGACGCGCTCCGAGCCGTGATGCTCGAGGGACGGGGGCTCTCGACGCTCGCGCCGCAGATCGCGGTGCTCGCCGTCTGGGGCATCATCAGCTACGCGATCGCCCTGAAGATCTTCCGCTGGCAATGACGCGTCGGGGGCAAGAGGGATGGGAGACATGAGCGACAAGGTGCTATTCGTGAACCAAGAGGAAGTTGCGGAGCTGCTGCCGATGGCCGAGTGCATGGACGCGATGGAGGAGGTCCTGTCCGTACTGGCCCGGGGCGAGGCACTCCTGCCTCTGCGGTCGATCCTCTGGCTGCCGGAGAAAGTCGGCGGCTTCGGCCTGATGCCGGCCGCACTGGTGCCGCAGAAGGTCGTGGGCCTGAAGGCGATCACGTTCTTCCCCGGCAACGAAGGGACCGAGCTCGACACGCACCAGGGAGCGGTACTCCTCTTCGAAGCGGAGCGCGGCCGGCTCCTCGCCGTCCTCGACGCCACCTCGATCACAGCGATCCGCACCGCCGCCGTCTCCGGCGTAGCGACCCGGCTTCTCGCGCGGGAGGACTCCGGGGACCTGGCGATCCTCGGCTCGGGAACGCAGGCGCGGACGCACCTCGAGGCGATGTCGGTAGCGCGAAAGCTCGGACGCGTGCGGGTGGCGAGCAAGGACTTCGGCCGGGCAAGAGCCTTTGCCGAGCGCGAGTCGAAGAGACAGGGCATCGAGATCGAGCCGGTCGCTACAGCCCGCGAGGCGGTCCAAGGAGCCGACCTCGTCTGCACGACGACGTCCTCGCGCGAGCCGATCGTCTCCTCCGCGTGGATCACGCCGGGGGCGCACATCAACGCGGTCGGGTCGAGCGTGCCGTTCGCGCGGGAGCTCGACACGGCTACCGTCGTCCGGTCCCGCCTCTACGTGGACCGCCGCGAGTCCGCGCTCAACGAGGCGGGCGACTTTCTGATCCCGAAGAAGGAGGGCGCGATCGGCGACGGCCACATCGTCGGCGAAGTCGGCGAGGTCCTCATCGGAAAGGCGCCCGGCCGCCGCTCGCGCGACGAGGTCACGCTCTTCAAGTCGCTCGGCATCGCCGTCGAGGACGTGGCGTCGGCGCGCCACATCTACGAGAAGGCGAAGGCGTCAGGCGAGGGACGGTGGCTGGAGTTCGGAGGGCGGCGCCACGTCGAGTGATCGAGGGATCCGCCCGCTCGAGCCGGTCGGCATCCAAGAGATCCGGGCGGCGCGGGAGCGGATCGCGGGATCGGCCATCCGGACGCCGCTCGTGCACCTGAACGCCGAGGGACCGGCCGAGATCTGGCTGAAGCTCGAGAACCTCCAGCCGATCGGCTCTTTCAAGCTGCGCGGTGCGGGCAACGCGATGGGGCTCGCGGACCCCGACCGGCTCGCGAAGGGCGTTTACACGGCGAGCGCCGGCAACATGGCGCAGGGCGTGGCCTGGAACGCGAGGCGGCGGGGAGTCCCGTGCACGGTCGTCGTGCCGGACAACGCGCCGCAGAACAAGCTCGACGCGATCGCGCGGCTGGGCGCGACGGCCGTGAAGCTCCCCTACGCGCGATGGTGGCAGGTGCTCGAGGAGCACGGCTACCCGGGAATCGAGGGGCTCTTCATCCATCCCGTCAGCGACCCGGCGGTCATGGCCGGCAACGGCACGATCGCGCTGGAGATCCTGGAGGACCTTCCCGACGTGGACACCGTCATTGTCCCGTTCGGCGGCGGCGGACTCTCCTGCGGGATCGCCGCCGGCCTGCGCGCGCTGCGCCCGCGGGCGAAGGTCTTTGCCTCGGAGGTGGACACCGCGGCGCCCTTCGCGGCATCGCTCGCCGCGGGCAAACCCGTGCGCGTCGAGCACACCCCGAGCTTCGTGGACGGCATCGGCGGCCGCTCGATGCTGCCGGAGATGTGGCCTCTCGCCTCTTCTCTGCTGGCCGGTTCGATCGTCGTCTCCGTCGAGGAAGCGGCGGCAGCCCTGCGCCTTCTCGCCGAGAGAAACCGCGTCGTCGCCGAGGGCGCCGGCGCCACCTCCCTCGCCGCAGCTCTCAAACGCTCACCGGACTCCGGCAAAACCGTGGCCGTGATCTCCGGCGGCAACATCGACCCCTCCAAGCTCGCCAGGATCCTCCACGGCGAGCCCCCGTAGGGAGAGATCGAAAGCGAGCTAGACCGTTTCGAGGTAGCGGTGGACCATGCTGACGGTGCCGGAGCCTTCTCCGACGGCCGCGGCGACGCGTTTGCCGGAGCCGCCGCGGACGTCGCCGGCTGCGAAGATCCCGGGGACGCTGGTCTCGAAGAGGAAAGGGTCGCGATCGAGAGCCCATCCCCTGGGTCGGTGGTTGGTCCTGGGAAGGTCGAGGCCCGTCAGGACGTAGCCCTTGTCGTCGAGCTCGATCAGGCCCGCGACCATCTCGGTGCGCGGCTTCGCCCCGATGAAGATGAACATCGCCGCCGCTTCGAGGGAGCGCTCCTCGCCGGTCGCGGCGTTGCGGAGGCCCACCCGCTCGAGCCTGCCGGCCCCGACGACGCCGGTGACCTCGGTCCGCAGCGCGACCTCGAGGTTCGGCGTCGCCTCGATCCGGTCCACGAGGTACCTCGACATGGACTTCGACAGCGAGTCTCCCCGGCACAGCAGCGTCACCTTCCGCGCGTAGCGGGAGAAGAACAGGGCTCCCTGGCCCGCGGAATTCCCGGCGCCGATCACGCAGACGTCCTGGCCGCGGTAAGTCGCGGCCTCGGTCATCGCCGCTCCGTAGTAGACCCCGATGCCCAGAAGCTCCGCCATCCCCGGGACGTCCATCGTCCGAACGGCGACGCCGGTGGCGAGGATCACCGCGTAGCAGGAAATCTCGGTGCCGTCGGCCAGGCGCGCGATCCGGTACGGGTCCTCCCGCCGCAGCGAGACGATCTCCTGCGCGAGAACCTCCGCGCCGAACCGGCGGGCCTGCGTCGCCGCGCGCCGCGCCAGCTCCGCCCCGGAGACTCCTGACGGGAAGCCGAGATAATTCTCGATCCGGGAGCTCGTGCCCGCCTGCCCTCCCGGCGCGCTCTGCTCGACGAGGATCGTCCGAAGGCCCTCCGACGCCCCGTAGA
>DATFQY010000137.1:0-2943 GCA_035263845.1 Thermoanaerobaculia bacterium
GCTCCGTCGAGTGAGACTTCCACGTTGCGGGCGCGAGAGTGGCGCACGACGTTGTGGATGGACTCCTTGAAGATCAGGTAGATCTGCCGCCGCACGTCGGCGCCGATTCTCAAGTCCTCGTCGGCGACGGAGGAGACGAACTTCATCGCGATCCCCTGGCCGCCCAGGACGTCGGTCGCGAAGCGGCGCATCCGGTGGACGAGGTTGCCCATCCGGTCGTGCTCGGGGTTGATTGCCCAGACGATGTCGCTCATCGAATCCACGAGCTCGCGCGAGATCCCCGCGATGTCGGAGAGCGGCGGAGTCGCCAGCGCCCCGGACGTCTCGGGCGGACGCTGCGCCACCTCGGAGAGGATCGCGATCTGCGAGAGGCCGGCGCCGATGTCATCGTGGAGGTCGGTCGCGATCCGCGTGCGGAGGTTCGCCATCGCGAGGACGCGGGCGATCCGGTAGCGGTGCACGAGGTAGAGGATGAGGAACGCGGCGAGAGCGGCGGTCACGAGGAACCAGTTCGTCAGCCATACCGGCGGTAGGACGCGGAAAGCAACGCTCGCCGGCTCGCGGGAGATCGCGCCCTCGCTCGCCACCGCGCGGACGAGGAAGCGGTAGGTCCCCGGCGAGAGGTGGGCGTACACGACGCCTCGCTGGTCCGTCGGCGGGCTCCAGTCCGGGTCGGCGCCCTCCAGGCGGTACTGGTAGCGAAGCGCCTCGCCCGGCGAGAAGCCCAGGCCGACGTAATCGATCCGGAGAGGATTCTTGCGCATCTTGAATCCGGAGACGGACGTCTGTCCCAGATCCGAGACCGGCTGCGGAACGCCCCCGATCGAGACGCCGGTGACGAGGACCGGCGGTGGAAAGCGCGGACGATCTTCCGAAGGCGCAAGGCGCGAGACGCCGAGAGGTGTCGAAAACCAGAGGTTCCCCTGACGGTCGCGAAGGGCCAGCTGCAGCTCGGCCGCCGCGACGCCATCCGCGCTGGTGTAGTGCTTGACTCGCGCCGGCCCGGCGGGCCGCGGCTCGAAGCGGTCGATCCCGCGTCCGGTCGCGGCGTAGAGGCGCCCCCAGCCGTCTTCCGCGATCGCCGCGACATCGTCGCTCGCAAGGCCGTTGCGGACGCCGAAGGCGGAGAAGCGCGGCCGCTCGGCGGAGGGGTCGTCCACGCGGACGAGGCCGGCGGCGGTCCCGATCCAGAGCCGGCCCGCGGAGTCCATGAAAAACCGCCGCACGTTTCCGGGAAGCCGGTCCGACCCGGGAAAGACGTCGAAGTGCCCGTTGCGGTAGCGCGCCGCCCCCCAGTGGAAGAAGCCGATCCAGAGATTGCCGGCGCGGTCTTCAAGGAACGCGGTCGGCGCCGGGTGCGGGGGAAGAACGCCGGCATCCGTCCAGTTCGTGATGCGCCCGGTCGCGCGGTTCCAGACCGCGAGGCCGTCCTGGTTTCCGGGCCCGATCGTTCCGATCCAGATGTCTCCCCGGGAGTCCTCGAAGACGCGGAAGATGTTGTCCCCGGAAAGACCGTCGCGCTTGCCGTACACCGCCGCTGGAGCCCTGCCCGCGAGATCCTCGAGGCGCAAGACGCCGGAAAAGCGCGCAAGGCCCTGCCCTGTTGCGATCCACCAGTCGCCCGCGTGGTCTTCGAGCGCGACCTGCCCGCGCCCCCATCCGAAATAGGTCATCTCCTCGGGCCAGCGCGGCCGGATCGTGACGAATCGCTCGCCGTCGAACCGCGAGAGCACGATGCCGTCCTCTTCGCGGGCGACGAGGCAGGTCTCTCCGCGGCGCGTCTCCAGGAGAGAAATGGCGGGCAGCGCGCCATCGGCTTCGGCGTACGTCGTGAAGCCGCTCCGGGCAACCTTCATGGCGCCGGACCCGTACGTGCCGACCCAGAGGTTCCCGTCGCGGTCCTGCGCCAGCGCCCCGACGGCTCTCGCCGCGAGCCCCTGCGCCAGCGTGTAGCTTCGGAATTCACGGCCTTCGCGGGTCTTGCCGGGCACCCACTCGGCCAGGCCCTCGTTGGTTCCCACCCAGAGCGTCCCATTGGAAGACTCCAGGAGCGACTCGATCCGGGCGCTCGGCAGCCCGTCCTTGCGCGTGTAGACCTGACGTCTCGGCGGGCGGGCGGGATCCGCCATCCCTTCCATCCGGACGAGCCCGCCGCGAGTGCCGACCCAGATCCGGCCCTCGCGGTCCTCCAGGAGCTGCATCACGAACGTATCGGTCAGCCCCGCGGGTTGCTCGACTCTCTCGAAATCCCTGCCGGGATCTCGGCGGTACAGGCCTTCGGGCGTGCCGATCCAGAGCGTCCCGCGTCGATCCACGAGGAATGCGGTGCTCGAGTCGTCGTTCGTGCCCGGGTCGGGCGCCGGCATGGCGACCGCGCGAAAGGCCGCGTCGCCCGGCGCCAGGTAGAAGGCGCGAATGTCGCCGGAGGAGGTCCCGCACCAGAGCCCGCCGTCGCGATCCTCGTAGAGAACGGCCGGGACGTTGCGCCCGTCGGCGCGGCCCAGCGGGTACCTTCGAAACCGCGACGGACCGGAGCCGGCCGGATCGAAGCGCGCCAGGCCGCCCGGCGTCGCGCACCAGTAGACGCCGGCCTTCGTCTGGAGAAAGTCGCTGACGAAGTTGGCCGGCAGCCCCTCCTCGACGTGGTAGTTGGTGAACGGGTAGCCGTCGAACCGCGAGAGCCCTTCCGCCGTGCAGAACCAGAGGAACCCCCGCGAATCCTGCTCGACGCAGGTGACGAAATCCCGGGCTAACCCGTCCGCCGTCGTGTACGTCTTACTCGGTAGCCGGCTCGCCCGAAGTGTGCCCGGCGGCAGGAGAACGAGAATGAGAATGAGAAAGGCTGCCCAGCGGATGCAGGAAGCCGTCGCACGCATTCGGTTCATCGCCCTGGGGCTACTCATTTTCAGCGTGGTCTCGGTCGGCCTCGCTCAGACGGGGGCG
>DATFQY010000138.1:0-12518 GCA_035263845.1 Thermoanaerobaculia bacterium
GCCAGAAAGCTGCGCGAACAGGAGCAGGCCTAGGACCGCCGCTCGGCCGCGGGGCCTCAACCGCGGCAAGAGGAGTCCCGCGCCGGCGAAGGCCAGCGTCATCAGGAGGACCAGATGCGAGGCGTCCGCCCGGGCCCAGTAGTAGTGGCCGAAGGCGGCCGCCGCCAGGCCAAAGGCGGCCGAGGACCGGAGAAGGGGAGATTCGGCGAGGCGGCCCCCCGAGCCGAAAACGACCACCGCTGCGAGCAGGAGGAGCGCCAGGGCGACGATGCTGGCATCCCGTCCGGGATGATCGGAAACCGCGAGGAGTACCGGCAGGGCTCCGCCGACGCCAGCACAAGCCAACGCGAGGCGCGCGCCCGCGGGCAACTGGACAGCCGCCCAGGTCACCGTGACCGCGAACAAGGCGGCGCCGGCCGCGACCGCCCACGAGAGTCCGATCAGGAGCCCATCCTCGAAACTCAGCAGCCCGGGAACGAGATAGCGCGCGTCTCCCACGCCGATCAGGCGGGACGGCGCGAGGATCGTGGCGTCCAGTGCGACTGCGGGAGAAATTCTCGGGTAGAGAAGAACCCACGTCGCCCCTCCAGCGAGGACGGCGGATCCGAAAAAGGACGACAGTGCGGCCAACGGCGCTCGCCGCGCGCCGAAGTTGGGTCGTCCCGCGGCGGCCTCGAGAATCACGACCGCGGCGGCGACGTAGGCGGCGAAGACCGGACGGGTCAGGGCGGCAAGCGCGAGCGACACTCCCCCGGCAGCGCCGTCAAGCATCGCCGCAGCCGGCCTCGAAGCGGTCCGGGAAAGAACGAAGAGAAGCAGGCTGATCATCGCAAACGCGAATCCCAGGAAGGCCGGCTGCATCGCCGCCTGCGAAAACGCAGCGACGACGAGAGCAACGGCGTACTCCCCGAATCGACTGCCGGCCTGGAGGGAGCGGTAAAGGAGGTGTGTCGCGACCGCGATCGCGGCGAGGAGCGCGATCTCCCCGATCCGGAGCGCGACCTCTGGCGAGCCGAACCCGCGTGTCAGCGCCGAGAGGAGCGTGAAGCCGAACGGCCCGTAGTGCGTATAGAAATCCAGGTAGGGAACCGAGCCACCCGACGACAACCGCGCTCCCATCAGAAGCAGACTGTCGTCGTAATCGCCGATCGGGATCGACAGGAGGCCGAACGCCGAGGCGGCGACGACAAGCGCCGTGAGAATCCGTGGGACCAGCCGCTCCAGGATCATCGCGCGACCGGCCCGGCGGGCCGGGTCATACCCAGCGTTTCCGCAAGGCCCAGAAGTACCAACGCAGGTAGAGCGGAAGCCACGAGAAGAGGCGGAAACGGCTCTCCCCGCTCGTGCGCCCAATCCAGGTCGCGGGCACTTCCTCGACACGACCGCCGGAGAAATGGGCCTTGACGGTCAGCTCCATCGCCAGGCAGAAGCCCGCCTCGCTTTCGATCGGGGTCCGCTCGAGGAACTCGCGGCGGTAAGCCTTGAAGCTGTTGGTCGGATCGTGGGTCGGAACGCCGGAAAGCAGCCGAAGCGTCACCCCCGCGAGCCGGCTCAGGCGGGACTTGAACCACGGGCCTCCCTCCTGCTGACCTCCCTTCATGTAGCGGCTCGCGCAAACCACGTCCGCGCCGCGCTCGACGCGCGAGACCATCTCCTCCACCGCGCGGTAGTCGTCGGAGAGGTCCGCCATGCTCACGACGACGACCGGCGCCCTCGCTGCACGCATCCCCGCTTCAATCGCGTAGCGGACGCCCGCCCCCAGAGTGTTGAGGACGAAGCGGACCTCCGCGGGCTTTCCGCCTTCGGGAAGCGCTTTGAAGGCCGCCAGCGTGTTGTCGCCCTCGAAGTCGTGGCAGATGAGGACTTCGTAGCCCGGCGGAAGCTCCCCGATCGCTTTCCGGCAGAAAGCACCGATGTTCTCGGCCTCGTTGTAGACGGGAACCACGAGGCTGTATCTCGGGCCGCCGCTCATTCCGACTGCGCGCTCGCCGGCTTCATACCGCACGTCAGGACGAACGTCCCGAACCAGCGGCCGAGGCCGATCCATTCGAACATCCGGTCCGCGGCGTTGTAGAGCGAGAGGCAGGCGTTGATCAGGCGGGGCGCGACTTCCCGGTACGGGATGTTGGACTGGCAGCGCTGGCGGATCTCGACGAGGCCGCAATCGACGAAGGCCCGATGCAGGACCGACGGCAAAAGCGGTGCCTCGTTGGGACTGACCCCCTCGGAGATGTACAGGGGGCTCTTCGGCCATCGAAAGAGCGCCATCGCAGGGTGGAGGAGATTCGGATCGAAGGCGAAGACGAAGCCTCCCGGCCGGACGACCCGGAGCGCTTCCGACAGTGCGGGCCGGAAGTCCGGGATGTGGTGCAGAACGCTGCTAAAGGCGACCGCGTCGAAGACCGAGTCCAAGAACGGAAGACGGCAGGCGTCCGCGAGCTCCCACGCGGCCGACGGGAACTTGGAGCGAGCAAGCCGCAGCGCCTCGAGCGAGAGGTCGATGCCGACGTATCCGGCGGTCTTCGGCTCATAGACCTGCCTCGACTGGCCGGTTCCGCAGCCGATGTCGAGAAGCCTCGGGATCGAGGGCAGCGGGACCATCTCCGAAAAGCGCCGGGAGATCGTCTCCCAGCCGGCCGGAGAGAAGGGATCGAATTCGCCGCATTCGCGGATCCGGGCGTCGAAGTACTTTCCTTCGACTTCCGAGACATTCGCCCGAGCAAGGGGACGGGTCAGAGTCGCCCCCCGGCGATCTCCTCCCGGATCCACGGGATGACCTCGTCGAGCATTTCGGAGAGCCCGGTCGTCGCCTCGAATCCAAGGATCTTTCTGGCCTTGCTCGTGTCGGGGATCCGCCGGGCAACATCGTGGGGGTATGGAGGATCGCTTTCGAAGCGGAAAGCCCTCGCGGAAGGGCCGGCGCCGTAGACCTTCTGCCAGATGGCCCTGGCGAGCTCGCGGACCGTCGTGGAGACCGGAGTCGAGAGGTTGAACTCTTCGTTCAACGCGGCAGGATGAAAAATCGCGGCGGCAATCCCGCGCGCCAGGTCCCCGCCGTAGGTGTAGCAGCGGACCTGGTCTCCCGAGCCCAGGATCCGGAGAGGGTCCTGCCCCTTGAGGACTTTCTGGACGAGGTCGGGGACGACATGGCTCATGGCGAGGCGCACGTTTCCGCTCGGAATGTCCCGGCCGCCGAGCGCCCTCCTCTCCCCGACGCCGACGCAGTTGAACGGGCGGCAGATTGTGTAGGGAAGGCTGTGCTGCTCCCGGGCTCCCCGGGCGAAGTACTCACAGGCGAGCTTCTGGAACCCGTAGGTGCTGGTGGGAGGAGGGCACTCGCGGATATGGCCCTCCGGCGTCGGAAAAACCGTCGCATTCTCGTAGACCATGCTGCTCGACAGGACCGTGGCCTTGACGAGCCGGCCCCGCCGGAACGCGGCGATCGCGGCGTCGAAGCTCGCAGCGGCGATCCGTTCGTTCTCGGCGATCAGGTCGTAGGCGTATTCGTGGAAGTAGGTGATCCCCCCGATCCTCGCGGCGCCGACGACGAAGTGGTCGCACTCGGAGGCGAGCTCCGTCAGGAGGGAGACGTCCTTGGCGTCGCCCTCGACAAACTTGTACCGGGGGTGCTCCTGGTAGCTCTTCTCGACCGGGCCGTATTTGGAGTAGTTGTCGATTCCCACGACGTCGTGCCCGAGGTCGAGCAGTTCCTGCACGAGGTACCCCGCGATGAAGCCCGCGGAGCCCGTCACGAGGATCCTCATCGCCGCGGGATCCAGCTCCAGACGTCGAAGAGCGGCTTGTCCTCGGGAATCCGGAGTCCCCGGTAGACCCTGTGCGGCGTTGCGAGGAAGAGGACGTCCGATTCCGACAGGACGCGCTCGAGGGTGGTCAGGCTCGGATCCCGGACGTAGGGGTCAGTGCAGAGGACCCGGCGGGATTCGAGCGTCAGGAGGTTGCGCAGCTTGTAGCTCAGGGAGTCGCGCGGATCGTCGCTCTCCGCCTTGAAGGCCATCCCGAGAATTCCCGTCGTCTTCCCGGACAGGCCGACCTCGCGCCTGGCGAGCTCCACGAGCTTTCCGGGAAGGCCCTCGTTGACCAGCATCGCGGAATGCCCGAGCAGAAACGAATTCTGGCTGAAGGCCGCCAGCTGCATCGTGTCCTTCAGAAGGCACGGTCCGGCCGCGAACCCGGGGCCCGGCATCCCCGCCATCCTCGGGTAGTTGTGGCGGCAGCCGTGGAGGATGCGGTCGAAGTCGAGGCCGTGGTCCCGGGCGATCGTGTAGAACTGGTTCGCGATCGCGAACTGGATGTAACGGGAGGCGTTCGTCATGAGCTTGCAGAGCTCCGCCTCCATGGGCGTCATCTCGATGAACTCCGGCGTGAAGCGGCCGAACAGCTCCTTGACCGCGGCGACCGTCTCGGGCCGGAAGGCGCTGACGATCTGCGGCAGCTCGCGGAACTCACGCAGGCTCCTGCCCTCCGCGACCCGCTCGGGACAGAAAGCGACGCCCATCTCCAGGCCCCTCGCTTCCAGGTCCTTCTGCACGTGGGCGCTGATGCCGGGAAAGATCGTGCTGCGCAGGATCAGGATCTGGCCGTTGCGGAGCTCTCCAGAACAGGAGTCGATCGCGCGGAGCATGGCCGTGAAAGTCGGCTTCAGGTGCTCGTCGACGGGAGTGCCGATGACGAGGATCAGAAACCGGCACTCGCTCAAGAATTCCGGCGTCGCATTCACTTCGAGGAGGCGTTTTAAGAGCGCTCTCTCGAGCAGTTCCTGCGCGCCCTCCTCTGTGAAGGGCATGGTGCCGCCGCGAATCTTCGCGACCGTCTCCCGGTTGCTGTCGTAGATCACCGTCCGGAGTCCCGCCTCGGCGAACGTCAGCGCGAGGGGCAGGCCCACGTGGCCTCCGCCGCCGATGACAGCCACATCGCGCGGGAAAGACGCCCGGCCCGAAGGGGGCCGGTCCGCCGGTCCGCTGGCGCTCTCGGGCTTCATAGGGAGGTGCGAAGAGAGTAACCGATTTCCGAGCCGTGCCTGGTCACCCGCCGGGTGCGGACCGCGTCGGTCCCGCCAGGGGGCGGAGCGAGCGGTGCGCCTCGTCGTAGAGGTAAGGCCGGCGATCGGGGAAGAGACGCAGGAGCCTCTCGTTCTCGTCTCCCCGGTCATGAGCGACCCACACGCGGACCCTCGTCAGATCGTCCTCGGCCTGGACCAGGCTGCGGTGAATGTCGTGCGACGCGCCGTAGCGGACGAACACGATGGCGGGAGCCCGGATCTGCCGGATCGTTCGCCGGAACCGTCCCTGCGCTTCCAGCTTCTCCTCGACCTCGGAGCGGACCGTCGGAATTCGAACCGCCGCGGAGACGGCCAGGATGACGGCAAAGGAGGCGCCGGCCCGAAGAGTCAGAAGGACCGCGGCGTCCGGGGCGTTCGCCCTCCGGCGCGAGAGGATGTCCGCCGCGATGGTGATCAGGCGCCAGACACCCAGCGCCGCGACGAAGCAGACAGCCGGGTAGAGCTCGAGGTAGTACACGCTCCAGTTGTGGACGTGCCAGTACGTCAGGTAGAGGACGACGAGGAGTACGCCGGTCCCGAAGGCCAGCGCCGCCGCGGGAGCGGCATGAAAGAGGCCGATGGCGAGGAAGACGAGGAAAATGTCCCCGTTCCTGCCGAAGAGGTCTTCCTTGATCGCGGTCGCGCGCGCGACGAGGATTCGCGGCAGGTCGGACGCCAGGTGGAGGTTCTTCCGGCGTTCGAACAGCTCGTTGACCCTCCGAAGGTCCGCCGAGAGCTCGCGGGCGGGCGGGGGCGCTCCCGGACCGAATCCCGGCACGTCGTATGGCATGTACTGCCGCGTGTAGAGCTGGAGCGGAGAGAGGCGCCAGTCTCCGGTCGTGGCGTGATTCAACACGGGCAGGATGCTCAGGATCGCCGCCCCCGGAACCGCGGCCAGGGCGAGATCGCGCCACGCCCGGCGGGTGACGACGAGTCGAAGGACAACAATCACCGCCGGGATCGCGAAGGCCAGCATCGTCAGTGGCCTCGTGATCGCTCCCCAGGCCACGCAGGCCCCGAGGAGCGCGAGATATCGGGACTTCCCGGTCTCCTTCCATCGGAGCAGCACCCACCATCCCGCCAGCCACAGGGCGCTGGTCGTGATCTCCGAAAGGTAGGTGGCCCTGTACTCGAGGTTGCGCGAAGCCCCGATCCAGATCAACCAGGCCAGCAGGGCGACCGCGGAATTCGAGAGCCGGCGCGCGAGCTCGAAGAAAAGGCCCGCGGTGAACCCGGTGAGAACGATCGGCACGATCGCGGGGGAACCGGTCCGAATCGCGGTCGCGAGCAGCAGCGCGTGGCCGGGCGGATACTTCGACGCCATCACCGGGGTCACGAGGACATGGAGCTGCTCGAAGAACTCCGGCAGCGGCGGCGACGGCGCCCTCCACTGGCCGTGAGCGAAGAGCCGGGCCTGGAAAAGGTAGGAAGCCTCGTCGTGGACCGCGGGGACCGGATCGAGGGATCCCCAGGTCCAGGCGACCGCGGCGGCCGTGAGAAGCCCGTAGATCGCCGGATGAAACACGAGCTTCCGGTCTTCGGGAGCGAAACGGAGCCTCGCGGGAGGCGCCAGCGCGACGACGCCGATCAGGGCGAAGCCGAGCCACATCTCCGGATCGAAGGTCGAGAGGAGTCCCCATTCCATCGCGGCGAGCGCCACTCCCAGTGCGAGGAGCGCCCACGCGGAAGAGAGGAATCGCGCTACGGCGCTCCGGTCGAAGGGGAATGGCACGAAAGGAAGCAGGGCGAAGCCGAGAGGAAGAGCATCGAAGCGCTTCGTTCCCGCCCACCCGGCGCCGACGAGAAGAACGGCGACCGCGAGCGGGGACCAGCGAGACAGGATCGCCCGGTCCCACGGCGTCGGGTCGGCAAGGGGACGAGTCCCCCACGTCACGAGGGAATAGACGAGGCCGAAAACCGCCGGAAACAGCTCGAAGGTCCCGAACGCCCACCAGGTCAGCGCCGCCAGGCTCGCGACGAACAGGAGGGCGGAGAGCCCCTGGAACCGGCCGGCCCAGGGGCGCGGCCGGCGCGAGGCGAAGAAGGCGAACGCCGCGAAGACGGCGATCGGGATGAGGGTTCTCAGCGGCATTCGCCGCGGCCCGGCCTCACCGCCGGCGCATCCCGAGAATGCTCAGGAAGAAGCTGGACAGGATTGTCTGGAAGCCGAGCGTGGTGAGGGTCACGCCGGGAATGACCCAGCGCATCGTGTGGCTGTAGTCGAGGTCGCCGAAGCGCTCCAGCCGCCACTCGTTGACCGCGCCGAAGAGAAGCAGCAACCCGGCGAGCGTCGCGATCGCGCCCGCGGCGAGGCCGCGCTCCAGGTTGACCACCCGGAAGAGGCGAGCCACCCGCTCGTCCTCCGGCAGCATTCCCTCGTTGATGGCGAACGCCTTCGTCAGAAAGGCGAAGAGGACTGACTGGTAGCCGCAGATGATCGAGAGGCTCGCGAAAAGGAGCGTGTGGACGTCGAAGTGCACGCCGCGCAGCCGCAGCCCCGGCATCGCGATCCCGTAGCCGAGCAGGCCCAGCAGGATGAGCAGCCCCCCGGGAATCAGGAAGAGCCACCGAGGCGAATAGATCAGGTAGAAGCGCAGGTGCCGCCACCCGTCCCGGAAGGTCCGCAGGTGCGGCGAATGCGACCGGCGGCCGTCAGGCGACAGCGTGATCGGGACCTCGGCCATCTTCGCGTTACGCAGAGCCGACTTGATGATCATCTCAGACGCGAACTCCATGCCGGTGCAGCGCTGGTCCAGCCGGTCGAAGAGCGTCCTGGTGAACGCACGCATCCCGCAGTGGATGTCGTGGATCGGGACTCGGAACCACTGGCGCGCGATCCAGGAGAACATCGGGTTGCCCCACCAGCGGTGAAGAAACGGCATCGCTCCCTTCCGGATCGTTCCTCCGCCCGAGGGCAGCCGGCAGCCCTGGACGAGGTCGTAGCCCTGGCGAAGCTTCTCCAGGAAGAGCGGGACCTCGCCGAAGTCGTAGCTGTCGTCCGCGTCTCCCATCAGGACGTACCTTCCCCGGGACGCGGCGATGCCAGCCATCAGCGCGCCGCCGTACCCGCGCACCGGCGCGCGCACGACCCTGGCCCCGAGCCTCTCCGCGATCTCGGCCGACCCGTCCCCGCTGCCGTTGTCGGACACGACGATTTCTCCGGCGATGCCGTGCTCGCGCAGGGCGGCCTGGGCCTTGCCGATGCAGGAGGCCAGCGTGTCCGCCTCGTTCAAGCACGGCATCACCACGGAAAGCTCGATCGAGTCGTCGGCGGTCGAAGAGACCGGAGGCGCCGGAACGCGCAGTGCCTCGCTCTGGCCCGGGATTTGTCGCATTTTTTTCATTTATCTTACCGCCGGAGGCCCCAGGAAAACATTCCATGGACGCGCCCTTCGAACGGCTCGAGGGCGTAATGGTCGTCCAGCCATCGTCGAAGTTGCACCCCGTAGCCGTCGCCGAAAGCGGCCGGGCCGTACTCGGGCGCGATCCTGTTGACGATCACGACGGCGGACGGAGGCGATCGCTCGAGCTCGTCGAGAATCGCCGCCTCGTTGTCGCGGGTCAGATATCCCGGGATGTAGAGCTTGTGCCGGATCGGATTCGCGCGTCCGGAGAGCAGGTTCAAGACCTCGCCCTCCGGAAAGGCGGCGAGGGTAGCCGGCTCCCGGGTTCGATCGCGGATCGATCCGGCGAGGGCCGCGAGCTCCCGGGCGAGTTGCGGGCGCGCGCAGAGCATTCCGCGGGTTCCGGAGATCGGAACGACGCCGTCGGACGAGTACTGAAAGAGACGGCCGGCGAAGGCCAGTGCAGCCAGGATGCCGACGACGCCGGCGAGCGCCGCGGCGAGACGAGACCGGGCGCGGGGATCGGCGAAGCCAAGGACCCGGAGGCGCAGCAGGCCCGCGGCGCACACCAAGGCCAAGAGCAGCGGCGGCCCGACGTAAGCCCCGTCGCCGATGTGGAACGGGCGGCGACAGGAGAGGATGAGGCCGGCAAGCCCGAACGAGGCGAGGGCGGCCGAACGCCGGCCGGGGCGCAGTCTCCAGCCGGCCACGATCGCCACCAGGCAGACGAGAGGGCCGGCGGAGAACAGGACGGCGCCCCCGAACGCTCCGAGAAGCCCGAGCACCGCGAGAAAGAGAAGCAGTCCGAGGAGACGGAGTACGCCGCGCGACGACCAAGGAGCGCCCGGCCGGCGCGCGGCGAGCAGGGCGACTCCTTCGAACGCGGCGAGCCACATCCCGAAGGAGTAGAGAAGCTCGAAGGTGCCGGCCTTCCAATCGCCGATCCCGGAGTAAGTCAGCAGGAAACGGCGGGTCTCCTCCGGCAGACCAGTCAGAAGGACGTGACCCTCGCGGATGACCGCGTCCCGCCCGGCGACCGCGACGAAGAAGAACAACACCCCGCCGAAAACGGCGGCGTAGAGCAGCAGGGCGAACCCCAGCTGCGCGGCGATGCCCTTCTTGCGCCGCAGCCGGACTCGCGCGAGGAGGACCGCGGCGAGGATCACGAGCCCCCACTCGGTCCGGCACAGGCCCGAGAGCCCTGCAAGAGCGCCGGCCGCGGCCATTCGCCGCCGCCCTCCCTTTCCTTCGCGGCAGGCCAGGGCCAGGGCGGCGAGGCCGAATCCCGCGGCGTGCCAGATGCGGTAGCCCATCCCGAGGAGCGCGCCGCCCGCGTTGGGCATGAAGAGGAGGGCGGGGACGGCGAGGATCGTGGTTAGCAGCGACATCGCGCGGTCCGTCAGGGTCCGGAGCGCGAAGTAGAGCGCGGCGAGGATTCCGACGGAGGCCACGGCGCCGGAGAGGACGAGGCTCGCGAGGCTCGATCCGAAGACCCGCAGGAACAGGGACTGGAAGTAGGGCGTGAAGGGACCGAACCAGTACACGACGTCGCGGTAGAGAAGCTCGCCGCGCGCGAGGGCGTCGGGAACGATCCACTCCCTGCCGGAGTCGATGATCGGATCCGACCATTTCCCCCGCGAGACGAGGAAGAGAACGACCGTCGCGGCCGCCGCGACCGGGACGGCGAGAACCGCCAGGCGCCGCGGGCGCGGCCCGGTCACGTCACCAGCGACGGCCGTCCCTCCCACCGCTTCCAGGCGCCGCTCTCGCGGATCTCGTCGATGGCCGCGAACGCCTTCTCGAGCTCCCGGTCCTCCGTGTAGAAGTGGGGAGACATGCGGATCCCGACGCCCGGCCGGTAGTCCACAACGACGTCGCGGGCATTGAGCTCCCGAGAGACTTCGAGCGCGTTGTCGAAATCCACCGCCGCCGTCCCGCCCCGGCGCGCCGGCTCCCGCGGCGTCGAGCAGCGAAACTCGCGCTCCCGAGCCAGCTCGATCAGGCGCGAGGTCTGCCGCAGCGACTTCTCGCGGATCGCCTCGATCCCGGCCGCCGCCACGAGCTTCGGCCCCTCCCGCGCGGCGTAGAGGGCCGGGATCGCGGCCGTGCCGGTCAGGAACCGGAATGCGTCGTCGCGGTACCGCATCGGAGGCGCCTCGAAGTCGAAGGGCGCCGGGTGCGCCATCCATCCCGTCAGCGAAGGGGCGAGGCGGTGGCGAAGCTCGGGACGAACGTAGAGGAACGCGCCCCCGGGTCCTCCGCAGAGCCACTTGAGCACTCCGCCGACCGCCAGATCGGCGCCCAGCGCGCCGACGGAGACCGGGAGCGTTCCCGCGGACTGGTAGACGTCGAGGGCGAGCAGCGCCCCGACCCGCCGGCACTTCTCCGCGAGCGCAACAACGTCCAGCACGAAGGCGCTCTTGAACAGGACGTGCGACACGGCGACGAGCGCCGTCCGGTCATCGATGGCCTCGAGGATCCGCTCCTCGTCGGCCTCGAGCCCCTTGCCATCCGGGGACGGCACCGTGACGATCCGGGCGCCCAGCCGCGTCGCCAGCGACTCGTAGATGTATCGGATCGACGGGAACTCGCCTTCGACCATGACGATCCGGTTGCGCTGGGGCGGGTAATCCAGGCAGGAGAGGGCGACGGCCGAGGCGATGGTGACGTTGGGCAGCATCGTGACGCTTCGCGCCGGCGCGCCGAGAATCGGAGCCACGAGATCTCCGACCTCGACGGACATGTCCCACCAGGAATCAGACCACGCGCGGACGCCGCGGGAGGCCCAGGTCTCCGCGTACTCGGCGAGGGCCGACGCGACCGCGCGCGGCATCGCCCCGAGGGAGTTGGAAATCAGGTAGGTCGTCCTCTCGAGGATCGGAAACTCGGAACGAAAGTGAAGCAGGGGATCGGCGTCAGGCGGGTTCATTCCGATCTCTTCGGACGAGCACTCGTCGTTTCGGACACGATACCAGTCTACGAGAGCGGCGCGGCATCGAGATTAAGGGTACGATGCCTGATCGGAATCGTCCGCACGACTTGAACGCCGATCTCAGCACGCCGAACCCTCTTTCGCGGCCGGTCGTCGTCGGTCCGGCAGTCTGGGGACTGATCCTCCTTGCGATCGCGTTGCTCTCGGTGCTGGGTCTCCTCCAGATCCGGGTGAGCGCGTACGACGACAGCTCCCTGCTCCTCGGAGCCCGGCTGCTTCGCAACGGTCAGCTTCCCTACGTCGACTTCTACACGCCGTACGGGCCTCTCGGTTATTCGCTCGTTGCGACGGCCTTGTCGCTCAACAACAATTTCGGGCTTGCCCTGCGCGCTTTCCAGGGAATCCTGCTCGTCGCGTCGATCGCGTTCCTGCTCTGGATGGGCCGAAAGGGACCGTCCGGAAGTCTCGGCCTCCTCGGGGGGGGCGGCGTGGCGCTCTCGGCTTTTCTGATGACGAACGTCTTCTGGCAGCCGCCGTTCCTGGGATTCACTTTCTGCCTCGCCTCCCTGGCGATGGTCTGTCTTTCTCGGGCAGCCCCCTCGAGAGCCCTCGCGAACCTGGCCGCCGGAGGCGGCGGCGTCGCCCTGGCGTGCGCTGTCCTCATCCGGCCCGTCTTCGCCGGGTACGCGCTCCTGGGAATCGTCGCGGTCGAGCTCGCCGGGCGCGGCCGTCCGAACCGGGAACCCGGTGACGCCGGCCGGCCGGCTCTCTTTCTCGTCGCTCTCCTTCTGTCTCTTCCGTTGATCTGGATCCTCCTGTATCCCCGCGTCTCCCCGGCCGCCGCGATCGAGGCATCCATCCTCATCCCGAGTCGGGTGTTCAGCGGAGGGCAGCGTGGCCTCGATCCGGGCCATCTTCTGCCCGTGAGCTCCAGCGCCCTCGCGGCCTGGCTGGGTCCGCTGATGGCTGCCGTCGTCGCGATGACCCTGGCGTCGTTCGTCATCGCGGCGCGGCGCGCGGCCGCGCGGGCGCTCGTCCCGGCGACCGGGCTGCTCGGGGCTCTCGGCGCGCTCGCACTCCGAGGCAGCTCGACTCCCGGCTCGCGGGTTGCGCTCGTGGCGGCCGTGCTCGCGCTGGTGGGGCTCGCGGCGACCTTCCTGATGAAAACCGAGATCCGGGACTC
>DATFQY010000139.1:0-47654 GCA_035263845.1 Thermoanaerobaculia bacterium
AACACGCCGACGCGGACGAACACCCCGACCAATACACCCACGAACACGCCGACGAACACACCAACCAACACGCCCACGAACACGCCGACGAATACGCCGACCAACACACCCACGAACACGCCGACGAATACCCCGACCAACACACCCACCGGCACGCCGTCGAACACTCCGACGAATACGCCGACCAACACGCCGACGAATACGCCGACGGTGACGTTCACCTCTTCGCCGAGCCCGAGCATCATCACGCCGTCCACCCCGGTGCCGACGCTCTCCGAGTCGGGCATGCTCGTCCTGGGTCTCCTGCTGGCGGGGCTCGGCTACCTGCTGCTCAAGCGGAGCTCCTCGGGCGCGTAAGGGTCGTTTCCAACCTCGATCTCGGAAGGGCCGGCCTCGCGCCGGCCCTTCGTTTTTCCGCCTGCCAGGGGGTCGGGGCACCGCAAGGTCCCTCGCTGTAGAGTTCGCGCCGTGAGAAGCGGAAGGCGGCGGGCGCTGGCGGCCGTCGCGGCGCTTCTCGCCGGGGTCGTTCTCTTCGCCGCTGCCGTGGCGCTCTCGACCTTCCCGACACGGGAGGGGACGCAGCCCCTCGCCGGAATTGCCGGCCCGATCCGCATCGAGACCGACTCGCACGGCCTCGTCACGATCCGCGCGTTGAGTGCCGGCGATGCGATCTTCGGCCTCGGGTACGCCCACGCGCGAGACCGCCTCTGGCAGATGGAGTTCCAGCGGCGAATCGCGGCCGGCCGCCTTTCCGAGATCCTCGGCAAGCGCCTGGTCGAGACGGACCGGTTCCTGCGAACCATCGGCTTCCGCAGGGCGGCCGAGACGGCGCTCGCCAGGCTCTCCGCGGAGGCGCGCTCGCAGCTGGATTCCTACGCCGCCGGGGTCAACGCGTTCCTCGCGTCCTCCTCCGGCCGTCCTCTCGAGATGAGGCTCCTGCGCGTCGAGCCCGAGCTATTCACGGCCGCGGACAGCCTGGGGTGGGCCAAGATCATGGCCTGGGACCTCGCCTCCGGCAACGCCGCGGGCGAGATCCGGCGCGCTCGGATCGCGGCGGCGCTGGGCGCAGAGAAGGCCGCGGAGCTCTTCCCCGAGGTCCCCGAGCAGCCCACGATCGTCCAGGACGACGAGTGGAAGACCATTTCGGATTTCGGATTTCGGACTTCGGATTTGCGGAGTCGCGGCGTTTCGAGTCCCGAGTCCCGAGTTGCGAGTCCCGTTCCCTGGGCCGCCCTCGAATCGCGCTTCGCCCTCCTCGACGACCTCGGTTTCGGCGGCGAGACCGTGGGCAGCAACTCCTGGGTCCTCTCGGGCTCGCGGACGAAATCGGGACGCCCGATCCTCGCCAACGATCCACACCTCGGCCTGCGAACGCCTTCGGTCTGGTACCTGGCGAGGCTCGAGGCTCCCGGGCTCTCCGTGGCGGGCGCGACCCTGCCCGGCATCCCGAGCGTCATCATCGGGCACAACGCACGGATCGCGTGGGGACTGACGAGCCTCGAGCCCGACGTCCAGGACCTCTTCCTGGAGCGCACAGATCCGAAGGACCGCTCCCGCTACTTCCACGCGGGGGCGTGGCGAAGCTTCCAGACGCGGACCGAGACGATCCGCGTGCGCGGGGGCCGCGAGGAAATCGTCCGGATCCGCGAGTCCGTCCACGGCCCCATCGTGACGGACGTCCTCGACGGGGCGAAGACGCTCGGCGAACCCGGCGCCGGATCTCCGGCCGTCGCTCTCCGATGGACGGGGCTCGACCCCTCCGACTCGACGACCGAGGCCTTCCAGGGCATGGCGACGGCCCGCAATTGGAGCGAGTTCCTCTCGGCCGCCTCGCGCCTGGACGCCCCGGCGCAAAACCTCGTCTACGCGGACGTGGACGGGCACATCGGCTACACCGCCTCCGGCCTCGTGCCGATCCGGCCGCGCGCCGACGGGACGCTCCCGGTGCCCGGAACCGGAGAGGACGACTGGAGCGGCTACATCCCGTTCGAGAGCCTGCCGCGCGTCCTCGATCCGCCCCGCGGGTTCGTCGCGACGGCCAACAACCGCGCAGTGTCGCGGCGCTACCCTTATCCGATCACTCTCGACTGGCCCGAGCCGTACCGGGCGGCGAGGATCACGGAGCGGATCCTGGCGGTCCCGCGGATTGGCCTCGAGGACGTCGCCGCCATCCAGCAAGACCGGGTTTCGCTCCAGGCGAGGGACCTGATGCCGTTGCTCCTCGACACACGTCCGGACGGATCCGAGGCCGCCCGTGCGCTGGAGAAGCTCAAGGGCTGGAACCTTGAGTTCTCACCGGGCTCCGACGCCGCCGCGATCTACGCCGCGTGGTACGCAAAGCTCTCGGAGATGCCGCAGGACGAGCTGAAGGAGATTCCCGCGGGCAACGTCCGGTCGCGGTTCCTGATCCAGGCGCTGGCGACGGAATCGCCCTGGTGCGACAACGTCCGCACGCCGGCGAAGGAGTCCTGCGGAGAATGGAAGAGCGCCAGCCTCTCGCGCGCCGTGGCGCTGCTCGAAGAGAAGATGGGCGCCGATCCCGCCGGATGGAAGTGGGGGAAGATCCATCACGCCCGCTTCCCCCACGGGGTCTTCGACAGGGTTCCGGTCCTGCGCGCCCTGTTTTCCCTGGAGGCCGAGGCCGGCGGCGACGCTTCCACCGTCAACGTGGGTTCCTACCGCCGCGACGGCAGCTTCCTCATGACCGACGGGCCGAGCTACCGGCAGGTGCTGGACCTCTCGGACTTCTCGCGAAGCCTCTACGTCAACACCACGGGCCAGTCCGGCAATGTCCTGGACCGCCACTACCGAGACTTCCTCCCGCTCTGGCGCGACGGGCGCTACGTCACGTTCGGCGAAGGGCCCATCGAAACCCTGACACTGACGCCCGCGACCCGACCCTAGGGCCTTTCCGGGACGAGAGGATTACGCGGGGGCTGCCGCGTGAACGCGGACGGCGGGTCTTGTGTTGGGGCCGTCGTCGCGGATCTTGCCGTCGAGGAGGCGGACGATCCGGCGAGCGTGGGCGGCGATGTCCTCCTCGTGCGTGACGAGGACGATCGTGTTGCCGCGCGAGTTCAGGTCGTCGAAGAGCGACATGATCTCGGCGCCGGTCGCGGAGTCGAGGTTGCCCGTCGGCTCGTCGGCGAGGAGGATCGACGGGTTGTTGACAAGCGCCCTCGCGACGGCGACCCTCTGCCTCTGCCCGCCCGACAGCTCGTTGGGGTGGTGGGTCATCCGGTCCCCGAGCCCGACCGCCTCGAGCGCGCGGACCGCCCGGTCGCGCCGCTCGCGCCGGGGAAGTCCCGAGTAGACGAGCGGGAGCTCCACCTGCTGCACGGCCGTCGTGCGCGGCAGCAGGTTGAAAGTCTGGAACACGAAACCGATCTCCTGGTTGCGGATCGCCGCCAGCTCGTCGTCCGTCATCCGGGCGACCTCGCGCCCGTTCAGGACGTACGAGCCCGAGGTCGGCGTGTCGAGGCACCCGATCAAGTTCATGAGCGTGGACTTGCCCGACCCCGAGGGGCCCATGATCGCCACGTACTCGCCCCGCTCGACGCCCAGGCTCACGCCGGAGAGGGCATGGACCCTCTCCTCCCCCATCACGTAAACCTTGGTGATGTCTCGGATATCGATGAGCATGGCTCTGTTCCTAATACGTCCCCGGCCCCCCCGGGTTTAGGAAAAGATCGCCGCGAACCCCACCTTCCCCAGGATGAACAGGATCCAGACCACAACGACCACGGCCGCCGCGGTCTTGCGGGAGATCTTCGCCGCCAGGGCGAACCCGATCGCCAGCAGGATCAAGGTCCAAATCGAGAACAGGTCCACCGACTGGAGGAGAGCATGGAGCGCGGGACGCGTGCGCGGCACCAGGAACCCGAGGTTGGAGTGGAGCATGTCCCCGAGCTCCGTCGGGTCCGCGCTCGGTTTGGACAGCAGGACGGGAATGAAGATGAGGGACCCCAGGACCCCCGGCAGGAACGCGTGTGTCGTGACCCCGAGCGATTGCAGGAATGACAGGTCCCACCCGAAGGACTTGAACGAGCCCCAGAAGACCGCGGCGACGAGCAGCGAAAAGATCGTCGGCGTCGCCAGCGCGATGGCGTTGTAGAGGACGGGGGCCAGCCGCTTCTGCATCGCGACCGCCGCCTGGATCCGCTCCTCCGGGACCTGCTGGCCGCCCCGCTCCAGCCGGGCCCGCATCATCTTCTCGAAGTCGATGCGCGGGATCAGCAGCGTCGTGACGGTGACCGAGACGATCGTCCAGAGGATCAGCGGCAGGAGCCACGTGGGCCGGCGCCCGATCGAATCGAACGTCGTGACCGGAGAGAAGAAGACCCCCGGGATGCGGCCGGCGGCCGAAACGGTGGGGCCGGCCTCCACCGCGCCGGGCGGAGCCGGTGGGACCGTTTCGGGAAGCCCCGCGGGCGGTTGAGCCTCCGGGGCGGCAGTTGGCGCGGGCTCGGAGCCTCCTCGGTTGCTATCCTCCATCACTTCCCCTCCACTCGGGCCTCGGCCTGAGGGGGAGTGGTCTCCGGAAGCCCCTCGACCTGGATGCCCTTCCAGTCGAGGATATCAGCGATCGCGAAGTGGTAGGCGGCAAGGGCCTTGCGGTAGACGGCCAGCGCCTGCTGCTCCGCCGTGCGGGCGGCCGACAGGTCGCGCTGGATCTGCGTGACCTCGAAGGAAGTGGACATGCCGTTGTCGTACTTCTTCTTGACGGCATCGAGGTTGCGCTCGGCGAGCTCGCGCCCCTTCCCCGTGGCGACGATCGAGCGGGCCGCCGTGTCGATCGCCCGGGCGGCCGCCCGGACCTCCACGATGATGTTCTGGCCGGTCGTCGTCAGCGTGGCGCGGTCCGCCTCGAGCGTGTACTTGGCCACGCCGTAGTTTCCGCGGGCGGCCCGGTTCAGGATCGGGAAGGAGAAGTTCAGGCCGATGGACCAGTTCTTGAAATTGCGGTCGATGACCTGCTGGAAGGCGTCCCCGAAGTTGCCCTGGCCGATGATCGCCCCGGTGTCGGGGTCGTGTACGGTGCCGGCGGTCCCCGGGTTGCCGTAGCTGCCGGTCAGGTTCAGCGCGGGAAGGACCTGATTCTTGTAGTAGTCGTAGCGAACGACGTCGGAGTCCACGAGGTACTCCACCTTGATCATCTCCGGGCGCCGGTGGAGCGCGGTGCCCGTCCCTTCATCGACCGAGATCTTGACGTCCTCGCCTCGGACCTCGTCGGTCGGGACGATGTCCTTCCCACCCCACCCCTCTGCGAGGCCGATCTGTCGCTTCAGGCGGTCCTGCGCATCGCCGATCAGGCCCTCCGCGAGGATGATGTCCTGCTCGGCGATGGCGATGCCCACCTCGGTCTGCGTGATCTCGATCGGGGCGAGAGAGCCGACGTCGATCTTGATCTTCGTGATGCGGTTCAACTCCTGCGCGATCGCCAGGGATTCCTTCTTGACGTCCAGGTTCTGGACGGCGTAGACGAGGTCCCAGTACGCCTGCTCGACGGTGTTGACGACCGACTGCACGCTGCGCACGAAGTCCTGGTAGCTGGAGTCCCGCGTGTTGCGGGCGATGTGGATGAGCCAGTTCGTCGTCCTCGGCCCGAAGTTGCGCAGCAGCGGCTGGTTCATCGACAGCGTCAGGCTCGTGTTGTAGGACGGGTTCACGAACGCGAACGTCGAGTTCGTGTTGGTCTTGTTTCCGGTGAAGCCGAGGGCGAAGAGGCCTCCCGTCGGCGCGAGCTGCGTGATCGAGGCCCGCGCGTCGGAGGAGTCCACCGTATTGACGGCGGCGCCGACGAGCTGCGAGGTCGCCGGCTGCTCGGTGTGCGAGCGGGAGACCGTGGCCTGCAGCAGCGGGTCGTAGATCCCCTGCGTGTTGAACAGGGCGAAGCGGCTGGACTCCGCGAAGTTGATCGTGATGTCCAGGTCCTTGTTGTCGGAGAGGGCGAGCCCGATGGCCTGGGCGAGCGAGAGCGGAATGCCCGCCTGGGTGGCGGGAGGCAGCGGCTGGAGGGTCCGCTGACCCGGCCGGGCGGAAACCACCGGCTTCTCCTGGGCCGGCGATGCGATGGCAAACGCCGACAGTCCGATTGCCACCGCGGCGGCTCGGGCCGCCAACCCATTCCGGAAGTTCTTCATTCCACGCTCCTTCGTCAAGCTTCTTACGCAGACGCGGGTGTAAATGTTTCTCCGGACCGGAGGGTCCGGGACCGCTTTTCTTGGGACGAAACAGGCCGAATCATATGACGGACCGGGCCCCGAAATGGTTAGTTTCTCTACGGCGCCAGCTCGCCCGGATAAAAGCAGGCGGCCGTCCGGGAGGAGGTGAACGGGGAGAGGGGTGGTGTCTCCTCCCGGCACCTCGGCCGCGCGATCGGGCAGCGCGGGTGAAACGAGCACCCGTGGGGCGGGTCCGCCGCCGACGGCGGCTCTCCGGGCAGGACGACACGGGCGCGCGCGGGCACGGGGCCCGCGCTCGGGACCGCCGACAAGAGCGCCGCCGTGTAGGGATGCAGGGGCCGCGAAGTGACCTCGGCGGTCGGGCCTTCCTCGACGATTCTCCCCAGGTACATCACCGCGACGCGGTCCGAGATCCTCTCGACGGTCGCCAGGTCGTGCGAGACGAAGAGGTAGGATAGCCCGCTCCTCTCCCGAAGGTCGAGCAGCAGGTTGACGACCTGCGCGGCGACGGAGACGTCCAGCGATGCGACCGGCTCGTCGCAGATGACGAGCCTCGGCCGCGTCGCAAGGGCTCGGGCGATCGCGATGCGCTGGCGCTGGCCGCCCGAAAACTCCGAGGGGAATCGCGAAGCGGACTCCGGCGAGAGGCCGACCTCGGCGAGAAGCTCCGCGACGCGCGAGCGGACCTGCTGGCGCGGGACGATCGCCTGGACCCGCAACGGCTCGGCGACCTGGTCGCCGGCCGTCATCCGGGGATTGAGCGAGGTCTGAGGGTCCTGGAAGACGACCTGCAGGTCCCGCCGGCGGCGGCGCAGCGCCTCGCCCGAGAGGGCCAGCCAGTCTTCCCCGTCGAACCAGATCCTCCCGGACTCGGGCTCCTCGAGCCGAGCGATCAGCCGTCCCGTCGTCGTCTTCCCGCTTCCTGACTCCCCGACGAGGCCGAGCGTCTCGCCCGAAGCGACGTGGAGGCTGACGCCGTCCACCGCCCGGAGCCGGCCCCGCGCGGCGCCGAACGCGCCGCGTCGCACCGGGTAGCTCTTGCGGATCTCCTCGACCCGCAGCAGATCGAGCGCCGCGCTCACGCCCCGTCTCCGGTTCCCCGGGTCGAGGGGGTCGAACGGGCGCCCTCGTACAGGAAGCAGCGCGCGACCCCCGCGGCCAGAGGGAAGAGCGGCGGCTCGGAGAGGTCGCACGGCTCGAATCGGTCCGGGCACCGCGGCGCGAAGGAGCAAACGCCGGCCGGCCGGGATGCCAGGTCCGGCACTGCTCCCGCAATGACCGGAAGCCGCGAGGACGTCGCCGCGCCGAGGCGCGGGAGACACTCGAGGAGGCCTCGGGTGTAGGGGTGCATCGGCGCGCCGAAGAGGTCGCCCGTGGGGCGTTCCTCGACGACGGAGCCCGCGTAGAGCACGAGCGTGCGGTCGGTGTGCCGCGCGACCGAGGCGAGGTCGTGCGTGATCAGGAGGAGCGCGAGACCCCTCTCGCGGCGAAGACGGTCGAGGAGCTCGAGCACGTCGGCGGAGACCGTCGCGTCGAGCGCGGTCGTCGGCTCGTCGGCGATGAGCACAGCCGGATCGCCCGCGAGCGCGACCGCGAGGAGCGCGCGCTGCTTGAGTCCCCCCGAGAGGCGGTGCGGATACTCCGAGAGGCCGCGGTCGGGATCCGGGAAGGAGACCTCCGCGAGGAGTTCTCGCGCAAACGCCCGCGCGGATGCGCCGGTGGCACCCCGATGCCGGCGGACCGACTCGAGGATCTGCGCGCCGATCGTCATGACGGGATCGAGCGCCGCCGCCGGCTCCTGGAACACCATGGCGATCCGGCCGCCCCGAAGGCGCGTCCACTCCTTCTCCGTCAGATGCGAGAGGTCCTCCTCTCCGGAGCGAAGCGTTCCGGACACCCGCGCGCCCTCGGGCAGGAGGTGGATGAGCGCGCATGCCAGCAGCGTCTTGCCGCACCCCGTCTCGCCGACGATCCCGAGGGACTCGCCGGGCGCCAGGTCGAAGCTCACCCGGTTGACGGCCGGGAACCATTTCCCGTCCACCGCCAGCTCGACGGTCAGATCCCTGGTGGAGAGGACCGGAAGAGTCAATCCTTCCGGACCGCCTCCAGCTCGCGGACCCGGTCCGAGACGTCCCGGAAGTGGGTGTCCAGGCCGTACACGTCGAGGTAGGCCCGGTAGGCGTTCTCCACGTCGCCCGTGGAGTGGTAGACCGTCGCCAGGTCGTAGAGCAGGCCGACGGTCTCCGACTCCTTGATGCGCGGAGTCTCGAGGCCCTTGCGGTACCACTTGATCGCGAGCTGCGGCATCCCTTTCTCGAGGAAACAGAGAGCGAGCATGCTGCAACACTCGACCGAGCGCGCCGGATCCTTGCTCGCGAGCTGGAACTCCCCGATCGCCTCGTCGATCAGCCCCATCTCCTTGTAGGCGATGCCAAGGTTCGAGTGGGTCTCGTAGTCCTCGGCGGAGAGCTGCTGTTCGACCCCCTTCTTGAACTCCCGGAAGATCTCCTCGAGCGAGACCTCTCCGTCGGGGCCGGCCATCGCGGGGACCGCGGGCTCGGAGGGGTGCTCGGCGAGGTCCTTCTCCAGCTCGTCGGCCAGGTTGAAGAACTGCTGCTCGTCGGCGAAGAGGCTCCGCTCGTCCACGGCGGGCCGCGTGGGGGCCGGCGGAACCGACGCTGGCGAAGCTCCGGCTTCCCGCATCTGCTCCTGCAGGAGCGAGTCGAGGCCTTCGGAGGAGACGAACTCCCCTTCGGTGGACGCCACGGTCTGCTCGGGGGGGTGAGGAGCCGCGGGCGGGACCGCGCGGGGCCGGGAGACCGCTTCGGGCGCCGCCTCCGTCTCGAAGGCGATCGACTCCGCTCCGAACTCGTCGAGGAACTCCGGCGGCGCTTCGGCTCGCGGCTCGATGGGGAACTCCTCGAACGCGTCCGGCGGGGGCGCGGCCGGCGCGCTCGGCGTGCCCGGGACCGGCAGCCCGAGCTTCGACAGCACCGCTTCGGCGCGGGCGCTTTCCCCCCGTTCGCGGCAGAACGCCGCGAAGAACTCCGCCTCCTGGGCCAGCGCCGGGTTGTTGGACGCGGCCATCAGCTCGAGCAGCCGCTCGCGCGCGTTGGGAAGGTCCGGGCGCTTGCGGACGACGGCGCGGAGCCGCTCGACGGCCTTGTCGGTCAAGCCGTACCTCGCGAAGATCTCGGCTTCCACGATGAGGGTCTCGAGCTCCCGATCCTGCGGCGACGCGGGCGGGGCGGCGCCCGGCAGGGCGGCGAGCGGGGTCGCGGCGGCCGGGTCCACGAGGGCGTCCTCCATGTCCACGACCATCTCGGCGGGTGCGCCCTTCGAGGATGCCACGGGTGCCGGCGCGGGAGCGGCCCCGCCCGATCCGGCCCGCGAGAGCTCGTTCAAGCGCGAGATCGCCTCCGGGTGGCCGGGAGCGGCCGCCGCCGCCTTGCGGTAGTTCTCCATCGCCGCGGCCGCGTCGCCGCGCCGTTCGTCCTCGCGCGCCAGGGCGAGCCGCAGCCTCGCCGCCTCGGCCGAGTTGCCCTCGGCCTCACGGACCTCCGCCATCTTGCGGAGGGAATCGCTGTGGGCCTCCTCGATCTGGAGGATCGTCGAGAGGTAACCGGCGGCGCGGTTGAAATCCCCCTGCGCCGTGGCGGCGTCCACCAGCGGCGAGATGTCGGCGAGAGCCGCCTCGAAATCCGCGTCGGCCAGGTGGGCGCGGCACATCGCCATCCTCGCCCCGACGTGCCCCTCCTCCAGGGCCAGCGACTGCTCGGCGCTCCGGACCGCGTCCACCTTCTGCCCGAGCTCGAACTGCGCCTCGGCCATCAGCGCGAGGCTGTCGGCCGTGCGGGGGGCTGCCTTCAGGATTGCCATCGCCGCGGCCGGGTTCTTCTGTGCGAGGAGCGACTTGACCAGGTTCTCGCGGGCGGCCGCGTCCTGGGGCGAGAGCTCCAGGGCTTTCTGGAACACGGCGCCCGCCTCGTCCTGCGCTCCGCGCCGCAGGAGCATCGAGCCTACGAGGGCGTACTGCATGGCCGCCAATTCGAGCTGGTTCTGGCCGCGGTACAGGTCAGCGAGACGGACCTGGATCTTCAGGTCGTTGGGATCGGTCGCCGTCATCTTCTTGTATGCGGCGATCGCCAGCGCCGGCTCGTTGTTCTTGGCGTAGTGGTCGGCCAGGACCTGGTACTGCGTCCGGGCGTCCTGCAGGAGCCCCTGCTTGGAGTAGAGGTCGCCCAGCTTGTCATAGACCTCCAGGAGCGACGGATCGATCTTGTTGATCTTCTTGTAGATCGCGATCGCCTTCAGGAAGAACCCGTCGAGCGAGCAGACTTCGGCGATCTTCGTGAAGAAGGGGATCGAATCGGAAGGCCGGTTGATGCGGACGTACAGGTCCCCGACCTTGTTCAGTGTCGAGATGTCTCTGGGATTGTCGTCGAGGACACGCAGATACTCCTTGAGGGCCTGATCGAACCGGCCCCGGGCGATGTTCTTCTCCGCCGACTTGAGGATCTGGTCGCGACTCGCCACTACGGTGAATTTTAGCAGGCCGGAGGAGTCCGCCCCGCTGTCCCTACGGGCAATCCCGGATTCGATTCTGACGAAAAAGCCGCCCCGGAGCCGCTGCGTCTCCCTCGTCGGCACGCGTAGGCCCGGCCGCGTAGATTCGAAGCAAGCGGCTAGTCCGCGTCGATCGAGCGGATGCGGGGGTCGGTCAGGCCGGAGGGATCGAGGACGACGCCGTGGTAGCTCAGGCGATGTTCCGGGCACGGGCCCGCTACGCGCAGGGCTTCCCAGTGCTCGACCGTCCCGTACCCCTTGTGGTGCTCGAAGCCGTAGGCGGGATACCGAAGGGCGACCTCGTCGAGGAGCCGGTCGCGGTAGACCTTTGCGACGATCGAGGCGGCGGCGATCGAGGCCGAGAGCGCGTCGCCGTGGACGATCGGCAGCTGCGGCCGCCTGACTCCCGGGATCGCGACCGCGTCCACGAGGACCGCGTCCGGCTCGGGTCGCAGCGCTTCGACCGCGCCGCGCATGGCCTTCAGGCTGGCTCGGAGGATGTCGTCGGCGTCGATGTCGCCGGCGGAGAGGATGCCGACCCCGACGGCGATCGCGCAGCGGCGGATCTCGACGTCGAGCTTCGCGCGGCAGGGTGCGTCGAGCTTCTTGGAGTCGTCCAGCGCCGGAAGGACGCACCGGTCCGGCAGGATGACGGCGGCGGCGACGACCGGCCCGGCGAGCGCCCCGCGCCCGACCTCGTCCACGCCGGCGATGAAGCGGTAACCCCTCGCGCGAAGCTCCCGCTCGACTTTCTCGAGGCGGCGCAACCGCCCGAATTCCGCGAACAGGGCTCCGACGGGATCGTGGGCCATGAAGAGTCAACAGTCTACAGTCAACAGTCCAGGGGAGCGCACACACCTCTCCCCTGTTGGCTGCCGACTGTCGAGCGTCGACTCTCTTGGACTAAGTCGTTTCGGCGGGCTTGGTTTCCCGGTCCCGCTTCTCGTCGATGCGCGCGGCCTTGCCCTTCCGGCCGCGGAGGTAATAGAGCTTGGCTCGGCGAACCGAGCCTTTCTTCTCGACTTCGATGCGGTCGATCACGGGCGAGTGCAGGGGGAAGACCCTCTCCACTCCGATGCCGCTCGAGACTTTGCGGACGGCGAAGGTTTCACGGACCCCCCCGCCGCGGCGGGCGATGACGACGCCGGCAAAGACCTGGATGCGCTCCTTTTCGCCTTCGCGCACCTTCACGTGGACGCGGATGGCGTCCCCGGGCGCGAAGTCGGGCAGCCCGGTCTTCAGCGCCGGCTTTTCGACTTCCAGCAAGATGTCGGACATGGCAGTTCTCCTCCAGAGTCAGGGGACCGTTTGCGGAACCGCGGAGTATAGCCGAGATCCACCTGTGTGGCAATTTCACTAGCCGTCCGCCTCGCCGGGCTCCTCGGGCCGGCGAAGCAGCAGGTCCGGACGCCTCTTCTTCGTCGATTCCAGGGCGCGAGCCTTCCGCCAGCGCTCGATCCGGGCATGGTCGCCGGAGATCAACACCTCGGGCACCGCGAGGTCGCGGAATTCCCGCGGCCGGGTGTAGTGAGGATAGTCGAGGCGGTCGTCGGCGAAGGATTCCTTCTCGACGGATTCGGCGCGCGACACCACGCCGGGGACGAGCCTCGACACGGCTTCGATCAAGGCCAGGGCCGCCGCCTCGCCTCCGGGAAGGATGAAGTCTCCGAGCGAAATCTCCTGGTCGAAGAGCCCGAGCTGCCGCGCCCGCTCGTCGATTCCCTCGTAGCGGCCGCAGAAGAGGAGCAGTCGAGGCCGCGCGGCGAGCGCGGAGACGGCAGCCTGGTCCAGCCTCTCGCCGTCGGGAGTGAGCAGGACCGACCAGGCCGGCGGCTCTCCCCGCCGAGCTTCGACGGCCGCGGCGATGACCGGCGCCATCATCACCATGCCGGGTCCTCCGCCGTACGCCTCGTCGTCGACCTTGCGGTGTTTGTCCGCGGCGAAGTCGCGCAGGTCCGTGACCCGGACCTCGAGCCGCCCTGCCGCGATCCCCTTGCCGAGGAGGCTCTCCGCCAGCGGCGAGCGGAAATACTCGGGGAAGATCGTCAGGATCTCGATTTCCACCGGCCGCCTCAAAGCTCCATCAGACCTTCCGGAGGATCCAGGACGATTCGCCGACCTTTCCCGTCCACCTCGACAACGATCGGCCGGACGAACGGAACGAGGACCTCCCGCCCTCCGGCCGTGTCGAGCGTCAGCTGCGGCCCGGCGGCGGTCTCCGCGAGATCCCGGACCTTGCCGAGCTCGCGCCCGGCCCGGTCCTCGCACGTCCATCCCCGCACGTCGTGCGACCAGTAGAAGTCGGCCGGCTGCGGCGGAAGGCTCTCGAGACAGAGAGCGCCGGCGGCAAGCTCGCGAGCCGAGTCGGCGTCGCCGATGCCTTCGAAGGAGAGCAGCCAGCGATCCCCGTGGGTCCGGCTCGACGTGATCGTCAAAGCGCGCCGCTCTTCCCCTCGGACCCAGACGAGCTCCTCGCCTTCATGGAAGAGGTCCTCGGAATCCGCGATCTTCTCGACGGACACCTCGCCATCCAACCCGTGAGGGCGATGAACGTAGCCGACCGCAAACATCGAATGAAAAGCGCGCGGCTCGAGTCCGCGACGGGTCTTCGCTAGTCGCGAATGCGGATGTTGACCTTCTTGCCGCGGACGGCCGCGGCGGCGCCGACGAAGGCGCGGAGGGCGCGGACCGTCCGGCCCTCCCGACCGATCAGGCGTCCGCGGTCGCCCTCGGGAACCGAGATCTCGTAGGCGGTCCCCCGCCCCTCCGGGATCTCGATGACCCGCGTCTCGGCCGGATGGTCGGAGAGCTTGCGGACGACGGTCTCGACCAGGCGGCGGATCGGCGATCCGTCCTGGGGGCGGCCGGAGCTCATGAAGCCGCGGCAGCCGATGCCGCCGGCTCGGGCTTCTCGAGGAAGGAGCGGACCGTCGAGGAGACCGCCGCGCCCTTGTCGATCCAGTACTTCGCCCGCTCCCGGTCCACCAGGAATGAGGAGCCGCCGGCGACCGGGTCGTAGGAGCCCAGCTCCTCGAGGACCTTCGCCCGCGCCGTCAGCCGGGAATCCGACACGACGATCCGGTAGTAGGGACGGTTGCGGGCGCCCATGCGCCTCAAGCGGAGTTTCAACATGCTAAGACGTTCCTTTCCTAAGCAAAGAGCCGGGCATTCTACAACAAGTCAGGCCTTGGGGGCCGGCAGCGGCAGCCGCGACAGGTCGAGCTTGCGCCCGGCCTTGCCGGCGATCTTCATCATCTTCTTCATCTGCTGGTACTGCTTGATGAGCCGGTTGATCTCCGGAACGTTCGTCCCGGACCCCGAAGCGATTCGTTTCTTCCGCGACCCGTTCAGGATCTGGGGATACTGCCGCTCCTCCGGTGTCATCGAGTCGATGATGGCGCTCACTCGGACGAGCGACTTCTCGTCGACGGCGCCCGGGTCCGCGAGCCCGCGGAATGCTCCCCCCTTGGGAAGCAGGTCGAGCAGCCCCGAGAGCGGCCCCATCTTCTTGACCGAGGCGAGCTGGTCGCGCAGATCCTCGAGCGTGAACTCCCCCGCGCCGGTCTTCTCGGCCAGGCGCCGGGCGGCGGATTCGTCCACCTGCGCTTCGACCTTCTCGATCAAGGTCAGCACGTCACCGAGGCCGAGAATGCGCGACGCCATCCGGTCGGGGTGAAACGGCTCGAAGTCCTCGGGCTTTTCCCCGACGCCGACGAACTTGATCGGGGCGTGGACGGTCGTCACGACCGAGAGCGCGGCGCCTCCGCGCGCGTCGCCGTCGGTCTTGGTGAAGACGACGCCGGTCAGCGGCAACACCGCCGCGAACCCCGAGGCGGAGCGGACCGCGTCCTGGCCGGTCATGGCGTCGGCGACGAAGAGGGTCTCGCGCGGGGCGATCGCGTCCACGACGGCGCGGATCTCCCTCATCAGGTCCTCGTCGATGTGGAGGCGGCCCGCCGTGTCCACGAGCACCGTGTCGCGTCCGGTCAGCTTCGCTTCCCGGATCCCCTCGCGCGCGACCTCCACGGGGTCCTTCGCCCCCTCCGGCGAGAAGACCGGGACGCCGATCTGCTTTCCGAGGGTCTTCAACTGCGACACCGCCGCGGGTCGGGACAGGTCCGCGCCGACCAGGAGCGGGTAGCGCCCCCGGGACTTCAGGTGCAGAGCGAGCTTGGCGGTCGAGGTCGTCTTCCCGGAGCCCTGGAGGCCGACCATGGCGATCACCGCCGGGCGGCCGGACAGGTCCACGTCCTTCTTTTCGCCCCCGAGAAGCTCGATCAGCTCGTCGCGGACGATCCGGGTGACCTCCTGGGCGGGGGAAAGCTTCTGCATCACCTTCAGCCCCATCGCTTTCTCCCGGACCTTCTCCGTGAACTGCTTGACGACCGGAAGCGCGACGTCCGCCTCCAGCAGCGACAGGCGGATCTCCCGGAAGGCCGACTCGAGGTGGTACTCCGTCAGGTGCCCTTCGCCGCGAAGCTCCTTGAAGACGCCCTGAATCCGATCGCCCAGGCCCTCGAACATGGACTGGCACCCCCGATTCCTGGCGGCCGGGACGGCCGCCGGGAGCGCCAAGAATAGCCGCGACGGCCGCATCCGTCGAGGCTCCCGGAGCGGAGCAGCGACCCAGTTGACACACCCTTTGCATACGATATGATCCGGGCTCGTTTTTCCCCTTACGGGAGTTTTTATGCTTCCCGGGGGGCTGATTAAGAAGGAGAAGAGGGATATGAAGAAGCTCGTGACCCTGGGCCTCACTGCCGTGCTGGGTACGGCGCTCGTCACCGGTTGCCAGAAGAAAGAAACCACCGAGACCACGACGACGACGACGGAGCAGCAGCCGGCGGTCGTGCAGGAGACCGGGACCACGGCAACCGCCACCACCTCGACGACGACCGAGACCAGCACCACCGGCGCGGCGATGGCGACGACCTCGACGGAGACTTCGACGATGGGGGCGCCTTCGACCACCACGACCTCGACGGCGACGACCACGACCGAGACCAAGAAGAAGTAGCGGTTCTTTCACGGCGAAAGAGAAAAAGGCCCCTCGCGGGGCCTTTTTCATTTCCGGCCGGCGAGGCTCAGCGACCGCGGAAGCGCCGGAAGAGTCCCCGCAGACTCCGGCCGGCCTTCGGCTCCGTCAGGCTCGCGATGGTCCGGGCATGCTCGCGGATCCACTTGCCGTCGGAGGGACGGACGCCCAATTCCGCGAGCGCCGCGCCGCTCTCCCGGGCGAGATCCCGAAGCACCTTCTCCAACCCTTCCTCGTTCATCTCGAGAGTCCCGCCGCCGAGAGGAGTGTCGAGACGACGTCGTCCCAGTTGAGCCGCTCAGCCTCGCGCCGGCCCCGCTCCCCCAGGAGCGCCAGGGTCTCGGGCTTCTCCCAGGCGACCCGCAAGGCCGCTCCCATCGCCTCCGGGGTGGGAGGCACGACGAAGCCCGTCTCGCCGTCGCGGACGAACTCGAGCGGTCCCCCCGCGTCGTCCGTCGTCAGGACGGCCTTTCCCGAGAGAAACGCTTCCAGCGGGACATAGCCCAGGTCTTCGTCGGCCGCGGTGACGAGGACGAGCCGGGCCTTCGCGTAGAGATCGATCAACGCCTCCTCGTCCACCCTCGGCCGGAACTCCACCCGGTCCGCGACGCCGCTCTCGCGGGCCAGCCGCATCAACCTCTCCTCCTCCGGTCCACGGCCGACGAGCACGAGCCGCGCGGCGGGAGCGTAGGCCAGCGCCGCGACCGGCAGCTCCGGCCGCTTCCACGCGTCGAGGCGTCCCACGGCCAGGGCGTAGTCCCCCGCCGCGCCGGTCCGATAGCGGCCCACCAGGGGAGGCGGATGGTAGAGGGGCTCGCTCGAGATGCCGTTGTACTTGCGCAGGCGCGCCGCGACGTTGGCCGAGTTGGCGAAGACGCGCCTCGCCTCGGAAAGGCCCACGCGGTCGATCTCGGCGATCGCCTCCCGGGTCCGCCGGTCCTCGGCAGAGGAGGTGAAGTCGCTGTAGCTCGTCCCGAACTGGTCGTAGGCCTGCCGGTACTGATGGATGAGCCAGACGATCTTGTTGTCGTGCCGGGCGGCGTAGCTCGGAAAACGCGTCGCGATGACGGCGTCTACGCTCCGGCCGGCGATCTCCGACAGGTTGAGGCCCCGCCAGGCGAGCGCGCTGCGGACGAGGTCGAACCTCTCGCGCTCGATCAGGGGAATCGTGAGCAGGTCCGCCTCCGCGCCGCGCCTCGACAGCTCCTCCGTCAGGCGCCGGACGTGCCTCTCGGCTCCCCCTTCCGAGAAGGGAGACTGCACGGCGAGGACCAGGACCCGCGGCGATTTCATCCGCGCGGCACGCGCGCGATCAGGGCGTAGTCCTGCGGCCCGAAGAGGAGCCGGTTGAGCTTCGCGTCGTTCTCCGAAGCCTCTTCGAGGCGGTCGCCGGGCGCCATGGGGGCGAGCAGCTCGATGCGCGCCTCGACGAAGCCCGCCGCCTCCGCGAGGAACCGCAGCGCCTCCGGCGGGACCGGCCGCACGTGCGAAGGATCGAGGAAGAAGGCCCGCAACGCCGACAGCGAGTCCGAGTTGATCGTCTCGGCGATCAGTACTCCGCCGGGAGAGATCACCCGGCGGGCCTCGCGGAGAAAAACGAAAGTCGTCTCCGCGGTCCAGTGCTCGACGACCTGGAGCGCCACGACGGCGCCGAGGCTTGCGTCCTTCCGGACCGCCAGGTTCGCGACCGCGTCGCCCTGCTCGACCGAGAGTCCCTCCCGCTGGCACGTCTCCACGGAGATCGGGTTGACTTCCACGCCCGAGGCCGGGATCGACTCCGCGGCCAGAAGCTTCAAGAGCTCACCCCGGCCGCAGCCCGCGTCGAGCACCGGGCCCGGCAACCCTCGAAGGAGCGGCAGGTAGAACCGCTGCTTGCCCTCGATCTGCGCGGGGCTACCCCGGAACCTTTCCTCGAAGAGACTGTAGACGCCGGGAGGGAGCGCCGGCGCGGCCGCCCCAGGTTCTTCCACCGCGCCGCCCGCCGGAGTCCGACGAGCTCCGGAGGACTCGAGCATCGCCAGGCGCGAGTCCTGAATGGCGGAGCGGCGGCGGGCCTCCCCTTCCCGCTCCTCGAGGACGCGCTGGAGCTCCTCCGTCCGGGCCAGGAGCTCGGCGAACCGCTGCCGCGTCAATTCCAGGTCGTCCGCGAGCCGGTCGCGCACCGCGGTGACCCGGTCGGCCAGGCCGGAGACGGCCTCGACCAAGAGCGCGTTGAAGGAAGTCTGGTCGCGCCAGAGGAAACGCAGCGCTCGAAGCGCCAGGTTCTTGCTTCGCGCGAGCCTCGCGGCCTCCGGGATCGCGGGAGTGATGTGACGGGAGGCGCGGTCGAGGGCGTGGCGGAAGGTCTTCTCCTCCGGCGCCGCGGCCGCTCGAGTGGAGGAGGCCGCGGGACTCGCCTGCGCGACCGCGGCGCGGATCTCCCGCGCCAGTTCATCCGTCAGGTCGCGCTCGGGAGCCACGCACGGCGAGAATAAGAGCGCCGGCACACCGGATGCAACAGGAAGTCCTTCCGGTAGACTTGCCGCCGCCGAGGGGTGCCATGAGAACGACGCTCGCTCTCTTCCTGGTCTCGGGGCTGCTGGCCGCTGGGTGCGCTTCGAGCGGGCCGCCCATCTCGCCGGCACAGCTGACGGAAACCGAAGCCGCGATCCGGAGCGCCGAGAACGCGGGCGCCGCGACAGCGGCCCCGGACCTTCTCGACCGGTCGCACAAGGCCCTGGACGCCGCCCGGGCCGCATCCACCCACGGAAACCACGACGAAATGCGCCGCCAGCTCGAGGAAGCCCGCGCCTACGCCCTGGCCGCCGAGGCCCGCTCCAACGCCGAGAAGCTCCGCAGGCAGGCGGCCGAACTGAAGAACCAGGCCGACGAGCTCGAGTCCAAGGCCAAGCAACTGCAGGAGAGGGCCCGGCCATGACGGCCCGGCGCGCGATCTTTCCGTTTCTGCCGGCGTGCGCCCTCCTCTTCGCCGGGTGCTCCGCCGGCCCCCCGCCCCAGGACATCGCCGAAGCCCGGCTGGCCCTCCAGGACGCCAAGAACGCCGCCGCCGACCAGCGAGCGCCCCGCGAGTACGACTCGGCCGTGTCGCACTTCCACGCCGCGCAGGGGGTCTGGAACGATAAGAAGGACCCGGTCCTCGCCGCGCACTGGGCCCGGGTGGCGCAGGCCGAGGCGAAGCAGTCCCAATACCTGGCCGAGGCGTCCGTCGCGCAAGAGCAGGTCACGCGGGAGACCGAGCGGCGCCAGCGGGCGGAGCTCGCCGTGCGCGAGGCCGAGATCGCCATGCTCCAGGCCCGGGCGCGAAGCGAGGCGGAGAGGCGCGCGGCGGAAACCGAAGCCAGGGCCGCCGAGGATCGGCGGCGCCTCGAGGAGGACCTCGCGCGCCGGGAGGCGGAGGCGAAGGAGCGCGAGCGGGTCCGCGCCGAGAGCGAGGCTCGCCTGGCCGCGGAGCGCGCCAAGGCCGACCAGGAAACCGCCGCCAAAACGCAGGCCGAGCGGGACCGCGTCGCCGCGGAGCTCGAGAAGATGAAGGCGGAGCTCGAGGCCACGAAGAAGGCCGCCGACGACGCGAAGCTCGCGGCGCAGGAAGAGCGGCAGAAACTCGAGGAGCAGCGCCGGGCCGAGGAGGCACGGCAGGCAGAGCTCGTCCGCGCCCGGGAGGCGCAGCAGCAGGCCGAGGACGCCCTGAGGACCACGCTGTCCCAGCTCGCGCAGGTCCGCGAGGAGGCGCGGGGACTGATCGTCACGCTGCCGGGGAACATCTACTTCGACGTCAACAAGACCGACGTCAAGCCCGGGATGCGAGAGCGCCTGACGCAGATCGCCCGGGCGCTCGCCACCGTTGCGGACCGCCACGTTCTCGTGGAAGGGCACACGGACTCGACGGGCAAGGACGAGTACAACGTCACTCTCTCCCGCCTGCGGGCCGAGTCGGTTCGCTCGATCCTGATTTCGGGCGGCGTGTCCCCCGACCGGATCGAGAGCCAGGGCTACGGCAAGACGCGCCCGGTCGCCTCGAACGCCACGGAGACCGGCAGGGCTCAGAACCGGCGCGTCGAGATCGTCCTGCAGGGAGGGGCACGATAGGCGTCAGGCGTCAGGCGGGAGGCGTCAGGCGCGCCACTCTCGTCCTTCTGCTGATGACCGCTGCCGGCTGCGCCCCAGCCGCGAAATCTCCTTCGGCGGCGGCAGCCCCACCGTCTTCCGGAGCCACGCTCGTATTTCCGGGCGAGGAGAAATTCCTCGCCAACGTCCGGCAGCTCACGTTCGGCGGTCAGAACGCCGAGGCGTACTGGTCGTCCGACGACCGCAGGATCATCTTCCAGTCCAACGACGAGGGCCGTCTCCCCTGCGACCAGATCTTCACGATGAACGCCGACGGCTCGGGAAAGCGCCTCGTCTCGAACGGAAAAGGGAAGACCACCTGCTCGTACTTCTTCCCGTCGGGCGACCGGATCCTCTACGGCTCGACCTTCCGGGTCGCCGACGTGTGCCCGCCGGCTCCCGACCGCTCCCGGGGCTACGTCTGGGCGCTCGACGACTACGACATCTATACGGCGAAGGCGGACGGCTCGGACATCCGGTCCCTCTTCTCCTCGCCCGTCTACGACGCGGAGGCCACCGTCTCCCGCGACGGGAAGAAGATCGTCTTCACATCCGCGCGCGACGGGGACCTGGAGATCTACTCGATGAACTCCGACGGCACGGGCGTCGTCCGGCTGACCTACACGCCGGGCTACGACGGCGGCCCCTTCTACTCCTACGACGGCAAAGAGATCGTCTACCGCGCCGACCATCCGAAGACGCCGGAAGACCTGGCCGCTTATCGCGAGCACCTCGCCCGCGCCACCTACGCCCCTCGGGGCCTGGAGATTCGCGTCATGAACGCCGACGGCTCCGCCGACCACGCCGTCACCGCCAACGGCGCCGCCAACTTCGCTCCGTACTTCTCCCCCGACGGGAAACGGATCATCTTCTCGTCCAACGTGGGCGACCCGAAAGGGCGCGACTTCGAGCTCTGGCTGATCGGCGCCGACGGCTCCAACCCGACGCGGGTGACCTACTCCCCGGACTTCGACGGCTTCCCGATGTTCAACTCCACAGGAACGAAGCTCGTCTTCGCCTCCAACCGCAACGGCAAACAGCCCCGCGAAACCAACATCTTCGTCGCCGACTGGATCGGGCCGCGTTAGTTAGCCGGGGGCGGGAGGCGGCGGTTCTTCGGCGAAGCCGAGGAGGGCCAGGGCGAGGGCGATGACCAGCGGACCGACGAACATCCCGATCGGCCCGAAGGCGGCGAGGCCGCCCATGACGCCGAAGAAGACGGGAAGAGTGGAGATCTCGGCGCGGCCCGAGATCAGGCGAGGGCGCAGGAAGTTGTCGATCGAGCCGACGAGGACCGCTCCCCAGATCAACATGAAGAGGGCGCGGCCCGGGTGTCCCTGGCCGTAGAGGACCGCGGCCGCCGGCGCCCAGACGAGCGCCGTGCCGCCGACCGGCAGAAGAGCGGCGAGGGCGGTCAGAAAACCGAAGACCACCGGCGACGCCAGCCCCACGATCTGAAACGCGACGCCGACGAGGCCTCCCTGGATGAGCGCCGTGGCGAGCGAGCCGAAGACGACCGCGCGCATCACGGCCGCAAGGCGGTCGACCAGCGCGTTCTTCCGCGTCGACTCGAGAGGGACGAGCGCGATCGTCCGGCGAGCCATCTCGTCGCCGTCGCGGAAGAGGAAGTAGAGGATGAAGAGCATCAGCAGCAGGCCCACGACCGCGCCGACCGCTCCGAGGACGACCTGGCGTCCCGCCGGGAGGACCACCTCCAGCCCGTGGCGAGCGGTGCTGACGAGGAACGTCTGCAGATCCGCCGCCGAGAAGGGAGTGTTGCGGTCCACCCACTCGACGAGACGCCCCAGGGCCGGGATGTTCAGGAGGTCCTGCGGCCTCTCGATCTGGTAGCGGGCCGCGAGATCCGAGAACCGCGACAGCAGGTCCGTCGCCTGGTGGAAGAAAACCAGCATCAGGAGCGCCGACGGCACCACGATGCCGACCGTGACGGCGAGCGTCAGCAGGATCGAGGCGAGTCCTCGCCGGCCGGAGAGGCGCCGGCGCAGGGCCCGGTTGACCGGAAAGAGGAGGAACGCGAGGAGGCTCGCCCAGAGGATCGGACCGAGGAACGGCCTCAGGATGCGCGCGAGCAGATACAGCAGGAGGGCCGCTCCGGCCACCGCGACGACGCGGGTCCAGAAACGGCTTTCCGCCATTTCCCGGATGCTAGCATGCCGCCCGTGAACGCCCCCGACCGCCTCCTCGCGGCCGGCGTCCTTCGGGAAGAGGCGCGCCGCGAGGGTTTCTCCCGGATCGGTTTCGCTCCCGCGGAAAGGCCCGCCCGCTTCGACCGGTTCGAGCGTTGGATCGCCGAAGGGCGCCACGCGGGGATGGAGTACCTGGAAAAGACCCGGGAGGCGCGCTCGTCGCCGGAGAGCCTTCTTCCCGGCGCGCGATCGGTCGTCTGCCTCGCGGCGCCGCATCGCAGCCGGCCCTTCACCGCAGCGGACGGGTCGAAGATCGCCCGCTACGCCGCCGGCGCCGACTACCACGGCACGGTGCGCCGGCGCGCGGAGCGGGTCGTGCGAGCCGCGCGGGAGCGCCTCGGGTCCTTCCGTTACCGCGTCTGCGTAGACTCCACTCCGCTCGCCGAGAGGTCCTTCGCGGCGCGAGCGGGCCTGGGCTGGATCGGGAAGAACGGCTGCCTGATCGATCCGGAAGCGGGCTCGTGGCTCCTCCTCGCCGAGATTCTCGTGGACCTGGACCTGCCTCCCGACGAGCCGGCCGCCGAGCGCTGCGGGCACTGCGTGCGCTGCCTCGAGGCCTGTCCGACGCGGGCCTTCGTCGAGCCCGGGATCCTCGACTCGCGGCGCTGCCTCGCCTACTGGACGATCGAGCACCGCGGCCCCATCCCCTTATGGGTGCTGGAGGAGGTGGGCGACCACGTCTTCGGCTGCGACATCTGCCAGGAGGTCTGCCCCTGGAACTCCGCGATTCCCGAGGAAGACGACGGCCGCCTCGCGCCGACGCGGCGCGAGTGGCTGGAAATGGGGCCCGGACAGTGGCGTCGGGAGTGGGGCGCCACGGCGCTCAACCGCGCGGCCCGGCGCGGAGTCCAGCGAAACGCGGCGGCCTCGGCGGGGAGCGTGCTCGACGCCTCCTGCCTGCCGGCCTTGCGGAGAACGTCGAGGGTCTCGGAGCCGGGCCTCTCCGCCGCCTCGGAATGGTCCCTCCGGCGCCTGTCTCCCGGCGATTTCCCGGCCGGCGCCGGCGAAAGAAAGGATTTCTAGACGATGGACGTGCAGCTCGCTCTCTTCGTCGTTCTCTTTCTCGTCTCGGTCGCCCTCTCGGCGTTCTTCGCCGGCGCGGAGACGGCGCTCGTCTCGCTCGGGCCGATCGACCTGCAGCGGCTGCGCGAGAAGGGGGACCGGCGCGGGGCGATCATCCGGGTCCTGAAGAGCAACCGCAACCGGCTCCTCGCGACGATCCTGATCGGCCAGAACCTCTTCATCAGCTCGGCCTCCTCGCTCGCGACCCTCGTCGCGACCCGGACTCTCGGCGAGAAGTACGGCGTCCCGGCCGCGATCGTCGTCTCGACTCTGGTGCTCTTCGTGTTCGCGGAGATGACCCCCAAGGCGATCGGCGCGGCCTCCCCCGTCGCGATCTCCCGCGCGATCGCCATTCCCCTGAACTGGATGATGAAGCTGCTCGCGCCGATCGCGACCCTCTGCGTCCGGATCACGACGGGGGCCCTGCGGTTTTTCCACGTGCCCGAGAAGACGCCGGCTCTGACCGAGGAGGAGATGAAGAGCGTCATCAACCTCGGGGCGGACGAGGGAGTCATCCACGGCGAGGAGAGAAAGCTCCTCCACAAGGTCCTGGAGTTCGGAGACAAGACCGCCCGCGACATCATGACGCCGCGGACCCGGGTCGTCGCCCTGCCCGAGACGGCGAAGTTCCTGGACGTCGCAATGGTGCTCAAGGAGCACAAGCTCTCGCGCCTCCCCATCTACCGCGGGAGCCTCGACAACATCGTCGGCGTCCTTCACGCCAAGGACCTCTTCGCCCTCTCCGACGAGGACGAGAAGACCTTCCGGATCGACCAGTACATGGACCAGCCGTTCCTGATCCCCGAGTTCAAGCACGCCGAGGATGTGCTGAGAGAGATGCGGCGGCGGCGCACGCACATCGCGGTCGTCGTGGACGAGTTCGGCGGCACGGCGGGGATCGTCACGATCGAGGACGTCATCGAGGAGATGCTCGGCCAGATCCAGGACGAGTTCGACGAGGAGGAGACTCCGGGCTTCGCGGCGGCTGGCGAGCGCGCCTACGTCCTGGAGGGGAGCTTCCGGCTGGACGACCTGGAGGAACAGTTCGGACTCGACCTCCCGCGGGAGGAGGCCGAGACCATCGCCGGGCACCTGATGCTGCGCTTCGGCCGAATCCCCCGAAGGGGCGAGCGCTGGAAGGGACGCAAGGCGGACTTCATCATCGAGGACGCGACGCCGACGACCATCAAGACGGTCAAAATGATTCTGCCGCCGGAAAAGAAGGAATGATGCAATCGAGCGCGAGATGTCCGAGCGAACGGTCACGCTGATCAAAGGGGACGGCATTGGTCCCGAAGTCTCCGACGCCGTCGTCTCCATCCTCGAGGCGGCCAGGACGCCGGTCGCTTTCGAGGAAGTGGTCGTCGGCCAGGCGGCTTTCGACGCGGAGGGCGACCCGCTTCCGGAGAGGGCCCTCCGGTCGGTGCGCCGAAACGGAGTCGCGCTGAAAGGGCCGGTGACGACGCCCGTCGGGAAAGGCTTCGCCTCGATCAACGTCCGCCTGCGAAAGACGCTCGACCTCTACGCGAACCTGAGGCCGGTCCAGAACCTCCCGAACATCGCCAGCCGTTTCCAGGGGGTGGACGTCGTCGTGGTCCGGGAGAACACCGAGGACCTCTACAGCGGCCTCGAGCACACCGTCGTCCCGGGAGTGGTGGAGTCTCTCAAGATCATCACCGAAGCCGCTTCGACGCGGATCGCCCGGTTCGCGTTCGACTACGCGCGCCGCCACGGACGCAAGCGCGTCACGGCGATCCACAAGGCCAACATCATGAAGCTCTCCGACGGCCTCTTCCTGGAGTGCTTCCGCCGCGTCTCTCAGGAGTACCCCGACATCGCGGCCGACGACCGGATCGTGGACGCGGCCTGCATGCGGCTCGTCATGAACCCGGAGGTCTTCGACGTGATGCTGCTCGAGAACCTCTACGGGGACATCGTGTCGGACCTGGCCGCGGGGCTCGTTGGCGGGCTGGGGCTCGTGCCCGGGGCCAACCTGGGCCCGACCACGGCGATCTTCGAGGCGGTCCACGGGAGCGCGCCGGACATCGCCGGGACCGACCGAGCCAACCCGACCGCGCTCCTTCTCTCGGCGATCCTGATGCTGCGGCACCTGGCGCTCGACGAGCATGCCGACTCCATCGAGCGGGCCGTCACGGAGACCTTCGCGGCGGGGATCCGGACGCCCGACGTGGGCGGCTCCGCCGGAACGAAGGCATTCGCACGAGCAATCGCGGAACGCCTGTAGCCATCCGGGCGGACGAGGATCTGTGGGCCGGCGGGCGATTCGATGCCCGGGCGGTGTTTGGCCGCTCCGCGCCCCTCGAGGTCGAGATCGGCAGCGGGAAGGCGAAGTTCCTGGTCGCCGCCGCGCGGGCCAACCTCGCGCACGACTTCCTGGGGCTCGAGCGGGCCCTGTCCTATTACCGGATCTGCCGCGAGCGCATCGCGCGCTCGGGTCTCTCCAACGCGGCGGTCCTCCGGGCGGACGGCACCCTGTTCCTCGGGTCGCTGGCGCCGGGTTCGGTCCACGCCTTCCACGTCTACTTCCCGGACCCCTGGCCGAAGAAGAAGCAGATCAAGCGGCGCTTCCTCGACGCCGTGGCGCTCGAGTCCCTCTCCTCGAGGCTCGAGCCAGGCGGAGCCCTCCGGATCGCGACCGACCATCCCGGCTACGGCAAGGCGATCCGCTCGCACCTCGAGACCGTGGAGGCCCTCGAGCGGCTCGACTGGGAGGCCCTCCCACCGCCGCCCCCCACCAACTACGAGATCAAATACGCCGCCGAGGGACGCCCGATCTGGAGATTCCTCCTGCGCCGTCGGGACTGAGGCGGAGTCACTCCGGATTCGCGGGGGCCCCGGACACGATCGTGCGGAGGAAGATGCGGAAGTACTGCGCGCCCGAGACGATCGCGACCGCGACGACCACCCAGAGGGCGATCTTGCCGGGAAGGACGAGCCAGGAGAAGCGTTCCGAGAGGATGAGCAGCGAGATCGCCGTGATCTGAGACGCCATCTTCGCCTTGCCCCACGGCGAGGCTGCGATCACGATCCCCTGTCCTGACGCCACCGACCGAAGGCCCGTCACCGCGAACTCCCTCCCCACTACGACAACGACCATCCAGGCCGGCGCGAGGCCGACTTCGACCAGGGAAATGAAGGCCGCCGAGATCAGGAGCTTGTCGGCGATCGGATCGAGCAGCGTCCCGAAGGTCGTGATCTCCCCGCGCCGGCGCGCGAGGTACCCGTCGAAGAAGTCCGTCGCGGTCGCGAGAAGGAAGATGGCGAGGCCGACGATCTCGCGCCCCTCGAACTTCGTCAACAGGACCACGACGAGGAAGGGCACGAGGAAGATCCGGAAGAGCGTGAGACCGTTGGGGAGGTTGATGTTGAGCCGGTAGGACGACGTTTCCGGCGTCCCGGACGGCCGCTCCGGAATCGCGGCGGCCGGCTGGATTCGCTCCTTCTCGCGGCTCATCCTCGACGGCTCACGACGGTCATAATAGCGCCATGAAACTCGCCGGGCCCGGCCCCGCTTGATCGCCGGATTCCCTCTCGGAACCGACGGGTGGCGGGGCGTTCTCGCCGACGGCTGCACCTTCGATTCGGTCGAGCGAGTGGCCGCGGCGGCGGCCTCGGTCTACCCGAGTTTCCCGGGCGGCGGCGACAGCAGCCGGATCGTCATCGGGCACGACACGCGGTTCCTCTCCCCGGAGCTGGCGCGCGCCGCCGCGGAGGTCTTCGCGAAGGCAGGCATCGGCGTCGTCCTGACGGACCGGCCGATTCCCACGCCGGCCGTGTCGTGGAACGTGCGCCGCCTCGGGCTCGCCGGAGGTCTCGCGATCACGGCCAGCCACAACCCGGCGCATTACAACGGGCTCAAGATCAAGTCTCACCTGGGCTCGAGCGCCCCTCCCGAGCTCTACGAATCGGTCGCGCGGGCCATCGACGGGCCGCGGGCCGCTTCGGGCCGCCCGGCCTCGATCGAAAAGACCGACCTCTCCTCTCCCTATCGCGACCACCTTGCGACGCTCGTCTCTCTAAACGCGATCCGCGGCGCGGGCCTTACGATCCTCGCGGACTCGATGCACGGAGCGGCCGGGACCCTGCTCGCGGAGATCCTCGCGGGAGGCCCGACCCGCCCGGTCCCCTTCCGCGAGGGCCGGGACACGCTCTTCGGGGGCGTCCATCCGGAGCCGATCGCCTCGAACCTCCGGGCTTCCGCCTCGGCCGTATCCTCGGGCGGCTGCGACCTCGCGGTGGCGCAGGACGGCGACGCGGACCGTCTCGGAGTGCTCGACCGCCGGGGAGAGTTCGTGTCGCCGCACCGGGTCCTCGCGCTGCTGCTGCTCCACGCGTTCCGCCGGCGGGGACTCTCCGGAGGGATCGCGAAGACCTTCTCGACCTCGCTCCTGATCGACCGCGTCGCCGCGGCGCTCGGAGCGAAACTCTACGAGACCCCGATCGGGTTCAAGTACGTCGCCGAGCTGATGAACCGCGGGGACGCCGTGGCCGGCGGCGAGGAGAGCGGCGGATATGCCTTCGCGCTCCACCTGCCCGAGAGGGACGGGGTCTTCAATGCCCTGCTCCTGGTCGAGAGCCTCGCGCTGGGCGGGCAGGACCTCGACGGGGCGCTCGCGGCGCTCGCCGCGGAGTTCGGCTCCTTCGCCTACGGGCGCCGGGACGTCTACCTTCCCGTCCCCCTCATCCGCGAATACCTCGATCGCGTTCGGACGAACCCGCCTCGCGAGACCGCCGGCCAGGCGGTCACCGGGGTCCGCGACCTGGACGGCGTGAAGTACTCCTTCGGGCGGCGCGGCTGGCTCCTGCATCGCCTGTCCGGCACCGAGCCCATGATCCGGCTCTACTGCGAGCACGAGGACGGCGCGGTCATGGAGAGCGTTTTGAAGGAGGCCGAGGAGCGGTTGAAGACGTTCGCCGGAGCTAGGAGCGCCGCGACTCGGTAAGGACGATTCCGTCCCCTTCGAAGCGGAGCTTCGGGGAGTTGGCGCCGTCCGGCGCCAGGACCTCGTCCAGGAAACGGTCCTCCACGACGGAGGCGGCGAGGTCGCCCGTCCAGGCGACGAGATCGCCGGCGCAAAGGGTCAGGGGAAAGTCCGGGGACACGTCGTGCGCCTCGATCTCCCCGGCCGCCGTGAAGACCGCCGTGCCTCGCCCCTGCGTTTTCAAGATGTCCACGCGCCGCCGGGTCCGGAAGTCGCGGATCGGGTCGAGGCGCAGGCGCATTCCGGGAGAGAGCGCGAGGAGACGGCTGCCTTCCAGGTAGAGCGCTTCGCCGGAGGTGTCGCGCGAGACCGAGCGCCGTCCCGGCTCGGCCAGGAGGAGGTCGCCGCGCCCCTCGCAGAGAAGCAGGTTCTCGACGCTCGTGCCGGCAAACGAGGGGTCCCCGGCGAAGCGCAGCCTTCCCGTGAACCACGAGACGGCTCCCCTTCGAACGTAGACCAGGCCGCGCGAGGCGACGGCGAGCGCGCCGTCCCCGCGCACCCGGAAGAGCGGGCGGTCTTCGGGCTCCAGCTCGGTGGCGCCCACGGCCGGCGCGCCCCGGGCAGCCGTCGCGGGGACCACCGCCAGCGCCGGAGCGGTTCCGCCGGGAAAGAGGGCTTCCTCGATCTCCGCCGCCGCCTTGCGGGCGCCGCTCCTGCGGAAGTGCTCGAGCGCCCGGTTCAGCTCCCCTCGCGACTTCGAAAGCAGCCCGAGGTAGAGGTGGCTGCGCGGATGGTCCGGGTCCAGCTCGACGGCGCGCAGGAACTCCCGCTCGGCGTCCGGGAGGTCGCCCGCCTTGAACTGGATCAACCCCAGGTTGGCGTGGAGCACCGCGGAGTCCGGCGACTTTTCCAGGAGCCGCCGCGCCGCCCTCGCCGCCTCGGCGAAGTCCCCGAGCCGGAACTCGACGATCGAGACGAGGTCGAGCAGGTCCCCGTCGTCGGGGCGCTCCAGGCGGGCGAGCTCGATCTCGCGGCGGGCGTCCTCGAAACGGCCGTCCTGGACGCTCTCCCGGGCGCGCCCGAGGTGGAGAAAGAAGATCGCGGAATCGAGGGAGGAGGCTCGGACCTCGCCAGCCACCTCGGGTTCTAGCCGCGCTTGGAGGAGCGCGCCGGGGAGACGTCGGTCGTCAGCAGAGGACGGTTCTTCGAGTCCCGCGTCACGATCACGGGGCGCGTCTTCGACCCGCCCCAGCTCTTCCCCTGGGGCAGTCCGAAGCCGCCCCCGAGCGTGGACTTCCCGCCGTACGCGGCCAGCCCCTTGTGGACGTAGAGCCGCGTCTCGGAGTACGGGGGCACCCCGTTGTACTTCGCCACGGCCGCTTCGCCGGCGTTGTAGGCGGCGAGAGCCCGGGTGGTGTCCCCTCCGTAGAGGCCCAGCAGATACGCCAGGTGGCGCGTGCCCGCCGAGATGTTCTCAACCGGATCGAAGAGGTCCCGAACGCCGTAGCGCTCCGCCGTCTCCGGCATGAGCTGCATCAGGCCCCGCGCTCCTTTGCGGGACACGGCGCGGGGATCGAAGGCCGACTCGATCAGCATGACGGACTTGACCAGTCTCGGGTCGATCGAGCTGGACCTCGCCGCCCGGACGATCGTCTCGTCGTAGAAGGAGGGGGTCGCCACGCGCGCCGCCAGCCAGCCGTCGCTCCTGGCGAGCGCGGCGCGCGAAGACTCGCCGACGCCGTCGTTGTAGATGATCCTCTTTCCGTCCCTGACCGCGATCCGGACGACGGCGGACGCACTCCCGGCCACGCCGAGGAGGATCCCCAGGACGCAGAGAACTCGAAGTCTCATGCGGAACACGTCATGGAAGGCAAGTAAAATTATAAACCGGACAGCCCCGCTCCGAACTGTCCGAATGGCCAGCCTAATTCGGAGCCGACAGCAGCTCGCGCACCGCGGCCTCGGCTTCCTTGAGCGCCGCAGGCAGGAGGTCTTCATTGCGCCCCCCCGCCTGCGCCAGGTCGGCCTTGCCGCCGCCGCTGCCGCCCAGGGCCTTGCCGATCCGGGCCGCGATCCGCGAGGCCGGGACCCGCCCCGTCAGGTCTGGCGTGACCGCCGCCACGACGGACGTTTTCCCCTCGGCCGAGCTGCCGACCACCACGACCCCGCTCGAAAGCCTGGCGCGCAGCGTGTCGGAGAGGTTCCGCAGCTCCGGGATCGACAGGCCCGCGGCGATACGGGTGACGAGGCGAACCCCGTCCACCTCGATGATGCCGCCCGCGGCGCCCGCGTCCCCCGAGGCGAGCTTCATCTTCAGCGACCCGACCTCGCGCTCGAGCGCCTTGACGCGCTCCTCGCGCTCCTGCCACCGCTCGAAGAGCTTCTCGCGCGGGGTCTGCGCCGCTCCCGACAAGGCGTTCAACGCGGCCTCGTCTTCGCGGAGAAGCTCGACCGTCCCGAGCGCGGTCACCGCCTCCAGCCGCCGAACGCCGGCCGCGAGCCCCCGGTCGGAGATGATCTTGAAGCCGCCGATCTCCCCGGTCCGCGGCACGTGGCAGCCCCCGCAGAGCTCCGTCGAGAAGCCCGGGACGTCCACCACCCGGACCGTCTCCCCGTACTTCTCCCCGAAGAACGCGATGGCGCCCCGCCGGCGCGACTCCTCCATAGTCATGTATTCCTTGATCACGGCCGTGTCGCGCAGGACCTCCTCGTTGACCAGCCGCTCGATCTCGGCGATCTGCTCGGGGGTCGTCGGCGCCGTCGCGGCGTAGTCGAAGCGCAGCCGGTCCGGCGCCACGAGCGAGCCCATCTGGCGGGCCGACTCGCCCAGCACCTTTCGGAGCGCGGCGTGGAGCAGGTGCGTCCCGGTGTGGTTGGCCTGGGTCCGCCGACGCGTCCACTCCGGGACCTCCATGTCCACCTTCGTCCCGACCCCGAGCCGGCCCGAGACGACCTTCACGGCGTGAGCGATGACTCCGGGCACCGGCTTCTGGGTGTCGGTCACCTTCGCTTCGCCGCCCGGCCACTTCCAGGTCCCCGTGTCGCCAACCTGGCCGCCGCCCTCGGGATAGAAGACGGTCCGGTCCGTGACGACCTCCCCGGACTGGCCGGCCTCGAGTACCTGCGCCGGCGCTCCGTCGGAGACGATGCCGACCACGGCCGCGCCCGAGAGCCGGACGAAGTCGAGCTCCGGGTATCCGCGAAACTCCGAGTGCTTCGGGGGCAGGTCCAGCTTCTCGTAAACGGAGACGTCGGCGCCCGCGAACTTCGCCGAGGCCCTCGACGCCGACCTCTGCTTCTCCAGGTTCGCCTCGAACCCCTCGCGGTCCACGGAGAGCCCCTCGTCCGACGCGATCTCCTCGATGACGTCGAGCGGGATGCCGTAGGTGTCGTAGAGCCGGAAAACCGCCTCGCCGGAGAGGGTCTTGTCGCCTTTTCGGCGCAGCTCCTCGATCGCCTCGCCGACGCGGTCCGCCCCGACCGACATCGTCTTTCCGAAGCGCTCCTCCTCGCCCTTCAGCATCTGGCCGAAGAGCACGTCCACCTCGATGTCGCCTCCCGAGTCGAGCCGGTACCGGCCGCGCGACTGACGGCGGAAGTACACTCCTTCGAAGAAATCGAGGACGACGGGCGCGAGCTTCCAGAGGATCGGCTCCTCGTATCCGAGGTGGCGCGCGTAGCGCAGGGCGCGGCGGATGATGCGGCGCAGGACGTAGCCCCGCCCCTCGTTGGCGGGCACGACCCCGTCGGCCATCAGCATCGTGACGGCGCGGGCGTGGTCGGCGAGGACGCGGAACGGCGCGTCCTCGACCGCCATGTTGCCGATGTAGGTCCGGCCCGTGATCGAGGAGATCTTCGCCAGCAGCGGGCGGAAGAGGTCGGTGTCGAAGTTGTTGTTGGCCCCTTGCAGGACCGCGGTCAGCCGCTCCAGGCCCATCCCCGTGTCCACGGAGGGGCGCGGCAGCGGCGTCGTCTTCCCGGAGGCGTCGCGGTCGAACTGCATGAAGACGAGGTTCCAGACCTCGACGATCTCGTCGCCCGGGCCGTTGACGAGGTCCGCCGTGTTGCGCGAGAGGTCCTCGCCGCGAAAGTAGTGGATCTCCGAGCAGGGACCGCACGGGCCGGTCTCCCCCATCGCCCAGAAGTTCTCGCTCTCGCCGAAGCGGAGGATCCGCTCTTTCGGGAGCCACTCCTCCCAGAGGGCCGCGGCCTCGTCGTCCTGCGTGAAGACGGTCGCCCAGAGGCGCTCCGGGTCGAGGCCGTAGCCGATCTTCCGGTCGGTCAGCAGTTCCCAGCCGAAGGCGATCGCGTCCTTCTTGAAGTAGTCGCCGAAGGAGAAGTTTCCGAGCATCTCGAAGAACGTGTGGTGGCGGCCGGTGTAGCCGACGTTGTCGAGGTCGTTGTGCTTGCCCCCGGCGCGGACGCACTTCTGCGAGCTCGCGGCGCGGGTGTAGTCGCGCTTCTCGCGGCCGGTGAAGACGTCCTTGAACTGGTTCATGCCGGCGTTGGCGAAGAGCAGGGTCGGGTCCCCGGCCGGAATGAGAGAAGAGGACGGCACACGGCGGTGGCCCCGCTTCTCGAAATAGTCGAGAAACCGCTCCCGGATGTCAGCCGATGTCATCACGATCCTGTAAACCTCCTCCAGACCAGCCTTTCATGATCGCAGAAATGGCCGCGGCCGGGAAACCCCGCCGGGCCAGCGAGTTCCAGATGCGCTGGCGCCGCGCTTGCGGGTCGAGCCCCGCCGTCGCCTGTCGGACCCTGGCAAACAAGCGCGAGAGGGCCCTTTCTTCCGCATCGGCGTCGAGATCCGAGAGCGCCGTCGAAACCGCGTCCCGGGAGAAGCCCCGCGCGGACAGCTCGCGCTCGATCCGGCCGCGGCCGTACCGCCCGCTTCGCGACCGGACGAAGGCGCGCGCCGCCGCGGCGTCGTCCAGCCACCCTTCTCCCTCGAGCCGGCGGGCCGCCTCCCGGGCCGCCGCCGCCGTGAAACCCTTCTCCTCGAGCGACCGGATGAGCTCGTTTCGCCCGCGGGCGCGAATCGTCAGAAGCCGGAGGCCCCGCACGCGCGCGTCCTCCGCGGAGTCGGCCCGTCGGGGTTTTCGGGGACGGCGGGACCTGCCGGTGGTCACCTCGCCCCGGGCGGCTGCCGGGAGAAGTCGTAGGGCGACTCTTCCTCGGACGTGTAGTCCGAGGGCGCCTCGAGCTCCGCGTCCATCTCCTCCCTCGCGACGTCGGAGGTGGACTGGATGCCCTGGATCTTCAAACGGAACTCGTTGGGGTTGGTGGCGCGCTTCATCGCTTCGTCCAGCGTGATCAGGCCGGACTTGTAGAGCTGGTAGAGCGACTGGTCGAACGTCTGCATTCCGTACTGCGACGTCCCGGCCTTGATCGCCTCCTTGATGTACTTGGTCTTCTCCTTGTTCTCGATGCAGTCGCGGACGTACTCCGTCGTGATCAGCACCTCGACGGCGGGAACTCGGCCCAGCCCGTCAGCCCGCGGCATCAGGCGCAGCGAGATGACCGCTTTCAGGACCGCGCCGAGCTGCAGGCGGATCTGCCGGTGCTGGTGCGGCGGGAAGAGCGTGATGATGCGGTTGACAGTCTCCGTCGCGTCCAGCGTGTGGAGCGTGGACAGGACGAGGTGGCCCGTCTCGGCCGCGGTCAGGGCCGTGCCGATCGTCTCGACGTCGCGCATCTCGCCCACGAGGATGACGTCGGGGTCCTGCCGCAGCGCGCTCCTCAAGGCCGTCGAGAACCCCTTGGTGTCCACGTCGAGCTCGCGCTGGTTGACGATGGACCTCTTGTCGCGGTGGAGGTACTCGATCGGGTCCTCGATCGTCATGATGTGCTCGTTACGGCTGGAGTTGACGAAGTCCACCATCGCGGCGAGCGTCGTCGTCTTGCCCGATCCGGTCGTCCCCGTGCACAGCACCAGGCCCCGCTGCTCCATGCAGATCTTCTCGAGGACCGGCGGCAGCAGCAGCTCCCGGATCGTCAGGATGCGCGTCGGGATGACGCGGAGCACCAGCCCGACGGTGCCGCGCTGCTGGAAGATCGAGCAGCGGAACCGACCGAGGTTGGGCACCTGGTAGGAGGTGTCGATCTCGAAGTCGGTCTTGAACTTCTCCTTCTGACGGGCGGACATGATCGAGAAGGCCATGGCGACCGTGTCTTCCTGGAGCAGCCGGCGCATCTCGCTCAAGGGCTTGAGCACGCCGTCCACGCGAAGGACAGGAAATGCCCCCACCTTCAGGTGGAGGTCGGAGGCCTTGCGGTCCACGGCCATTTTCAGCAGGTCGTTGATATGCATACGGTGGGACTAGGGTACGCCCGGGGAAGTCAATAGTCGAGACTATCGACTGACGGCCGACTCCGTTGGCACGGGCGTCAGCCAGCCGTAGCGGTCCTCGAGATCGCCCCGCAGGAGGCCGAAGAAGTCCTTCTGGAGGCGCTCGGTGACGGGGCCGCGCCGTCCGTTGCCGACCGGGATGCGGTCCACCGATCGGATCGGGGTGACCTCGGCCGCCGTGCCGGTGAAGAAGACCTCGTCGGCGAGATAGAGCATCTCGCGGGCGATCTGCTGCTCGGTGACCGTATAGCCGGCGTCCCGGGCGAGGGTGACGACCGTGTCGCGGGTGATGCCCGGGAGGATCGTTCCGGCGAGGGGCGGCGTGAGGATCCGTCCCCCGTACACCAGGAAGATGTTCTCCCCGCTCCCCTCCGAGATCCGTCCGCCGTTGTCCAGCGCGATCCCCTCCGTGAAGCCGTTGACGACCGCCTCCATCTTGATGAGCGCGGAGTTCAGGTAGTTGCCGGTCGCCTTGGCCATCGCCGGGAACGTGTTGGGCGCCATCCGGTTCCAGGACGAGACGCAGACGTCCACGCCCTGCTCGATTGCCTCGTCGCCCAGGTACTTGCCCCACTTCCAGACCGCGATGAGGACGTCGATCGGGCTCTTGAAGGGATTGACCCCGAGCGCCCCGAGCCCCCGATAGACGACCGGCCGGATGTAGCACTCGTCGAACCCGTTGGCGCGGATCGTGTCGAAGATCGCTTCCTTGAACTCCTCCCGCGTGTAGGGGATCTCCATCCGGTAGACCTTGCAGGAGTCGAAGAGCCGCTTGATGTGCTCATCCAGGCGGAAGGCGGCGGACCCGTTCTTCGTCTTGTAGACGCGGGCGCCCTCGAACATCGCCGAGCCGTAGTGAAAGACGTGGGAGAAGGCGTGGATCTTCGCGTCGGCGAAATCCACGAGCCGCCCGTTCATCCAGACCTTCTTGACGTCTTCGTAGGACATTCGAAACCTCCGCTCGGTGGGATTTCAGCGGGTCGAGACAGTATCTCCCCGGACTTCGCGCGGTGTCAATCGCGGCGGCCGCGCTCGAGCGCGGCCCGGGCGAGGACGAGGGCCGCGACCGCGGCGGTCTCCGCCCGGAGCTTGCCGGCGGGAAGCGCCGCCGGCGTCCAGCCGCGAGAGACGGCCGATTCCATCTCGGGCTCGGTCCAGCCGCCTTCGGGTCCGACGAGAAGCGCGACGCCTCCGTCCGGCAGCTTTGCCGGGAACTTCGCGCCGGACGCGTCCAGGATGAGGCGGTGGGAGAAGGACTCCTCCGCGAGCGCGTCTTCGAAGCCGGCGGGTCCCGAGAGCCGCGGCCAGCGGTCCGCTTCGCACTGCTTGGCGGCTTCGCGGACGATCCGCTCCAGGCGCTCCAGGATCTTCCCGGAAGCGCGGAAGGATTGCGTCCGCGCCGTCTGGACGATCGAGAGGCTCGCCGCGCCGAGCTCGGTGGCCTTCTCGGCGATCCAGGCCAGGCGCTCCGCGCGGAGCCCGGCGACGAAGAGCGCGATCGGCGCACCGGCCGCTTGCGGCTCGAGGACTTCCTCGACGCTCACCTCGCCTCCCCTCGCGTCGAGCCGGGTCAGGACGGCGCGCGCCTGCCGCCCGCTCCCGTCGAGCAGCGTGACGGCGTCTCCCGGGCGCAGGCGGCGAGCGCGGGCATGGGCCGCCTCCTCCGGGGAGAGCCGCGTCTTCTCCCCCCCGGCCGGCAGTAGGGAGACTAGGAGGCGCGCTCGAAACGCAGGCATACCCATTCCCCCTCGACGCGGCGACCCGCGGAATGCCAGGGCGTTTCGCGGAAACGGCCGGCCAGCGCCCCCTCGTCCTCGACCGGGATCCCCGAGAGAAGGAGATGGCCGGCCGGGGCCACGCGCGACTTCATCGGATCGAGGACTTCGAGAAGCTCCGCCGGAAGCATGTTCGCGACGACCAGATCGAAGCCGCCGCCGACGGCTTCGACCGGCCCGGCCACCAGTGCGACCCGCGAGCCGAAGGAATGGCGCTTCCGATTCTCTCCGGCGACGAAAACCGCCTCGTCGTCGGTGTCCAGGCCGACGACACGAGGAGCGCCGAGGGCGGCCGCGGCGAGCGCGAGGACGCCGGATCCCGTTCCCACGTCCAGGACGCCCGCGCGGGCGAGCGGCAGCTCCTCGAGGCTCTCGAGTGCCAGGCGCGTGGATTCGTGCCCTCCCGTTCCGAAGGCGGTCGAGGCGGGAAGGCGCAGGGCGATCCTTCCGGCCGGCGCCTGGGCGACGGAGGGATCTCCGGGATCCAGCCAGAATCGCTTCCCGACGGGAAAGGGGCGCGACGCGGCGCGGAAGAGCGCCAGCGGATCTTCCTCGACGAGGCCGGCGACCACCTCCGAGGATATGCGGGAGGCGGAGAGCGCCTCGCCGGCCCGCCTCGCGTCGGTGGAGTCACGGAAACAGGCGACGAGGTCCGGGCCTTCTTCGACGAATCCGAGCGGCGCGTACAGCGAAACGATCCCGAGGACAGCGTCATCGCCCGCCCGGCGAGGGATCACGAGCCGCGAGTAGGTCCGGGGCAAGCTGTCAGCTCTCAGCTAGCAGCTCTCAGCTTGAATGAGCAATCTCCTTCGGCTGAAAGCCGACAGCTGACGGCTGATAGCTCTCACGAGAAGATCTTTTTGGCCTTCGCGAAGACTCCCTTTTCGGCGACCGGGGCGCCCGTCATCTCGGCGTACTGGCGAAGCAGTTCCTTCTCCTTCTCCGAAGGGGACTCGGGCACGATCACCCCGATCCGCACCACGAAGTCTCCCCGGCCCCGGCGGCCGAGCCGCCCGAAGCCGCGGTTGTGCAGGCGCATCTCTGAGCCCACCTTCGTGCCGCGAGGAATTGCGAACTTCTCCTCGCCTTCGAGCGTCGGCGCGGTGACCTCTCCGCCCAGCACCAGCGTGGGAAACGGAAGGTCGAGGCGGAGAACGATGTCGTCCCCCTCGCGCTCGAAGATCTCGTCCTCCACGACGGTCAGGACGACGTAGAGGTCTCCCGGCGGCCCGCCCGCGGGCCCCGCGTCCCCTTCGCCGGCGATCCGGAGCCTCGACCCGGTCTCGATGCCGGCCGGGATTCGGATGGTGATCTCGCGCGTCCCGCGCTTCCTTCCATCGCCGCGGCACTCGCGACATGGTTTCTCGACCACGCGACCGGCGCCGCCGCAGGTCGCGCAGGGGCGCGTCACCACGAGGAACCCCTGCGAGAACCGCTGGCGGCCGCGCCCGTCGCAGCCCGGGCAGGTCTTCGGCCGGGTGCCCGGCTCGGCGCCCGACCCGGAGCAACGGTCGCAGGAGACGAGCCGCGAGATTTTCAGCGGCGCCTCGACTCCCATCGCCGCGTCCTGGAACGAGACCTCCATCCGGTAGACGACGTCGCTCCCCGACGGCCTCGCGGAGCCTCCGCCGCCGAAGCCGGCGAACCCGAAGAGGTTCTCGAAGAGATCCGAGAACTCGCCGAAGACCGATGGGTCGAAGCCGCTGAAGCCCGACGCGCCGGCGCCCAGTCCGGCATGCCCGAACCGGTCGTACCTGGCCCGCTTCTCCGTATCGGAGAGCACGGCGTAGGCCTCCGAGGCCTCCTTGAACTTCTCCGCCGCCTCGGGATCGTCGGGATTGCGGTCGGGGTGGTGCTTCAGGGCGAGCTTGCGGTACGCCGACTTCAGTTCGCCGTTCTCGGCGCTCCGTTCGACTCCGAGGACCTCGTAGTAATCGCGCTTGGACATGCGAGTGTTCTACTCTCGACGTTCTAGGACTGCCGCGGCGCCGGGGCGTTCTTGGCCGCCGCGGAGCGCTGGAGCATGACGCGGGTCAGGAGCTTGGAGATGCCCTGCATGTCGAAGATCGCTTCCTTCAGGGCGTCGCGGGAGTCCGTCGCGGCGATCTCGCGTGAGCGCTTCAGCGTCTCCTGGATCCGCTCCCTCTCGTCGGCGGCGAAGGCTGTCAGGAACTCGGCGAACACCCGCTCGTTGGAGGCAAGCATCCCTTCCAGCCGGTTCTTGATCTGCGCGGTCTCCCGGCGCGCCCGGTCCGCGTCGGCGAAGGTCGAGGCCTCGTGGATGATCCGGTCGATCTCGGCCTGCGACAGGCCGCCCGCCGGGTTGATCTGGATGCCCTGCGCCTTTCCGGTCGCGAGGTCCCGGGCCGAGACGTTGACGATCCCGTTGGAGTCGATCGCGAACGAGACCTCGATCTGGGGAACGCCCCGCGGCGCGGCGGGAATGCCGACGAGCTCGAACCGGCCGAGCGACTTGTTCTCGCCGGCCACGTCGCGCTCCCCCTGGAGCACGTGGATCTCGACGACCGACTGGTTGTCGGCGACCGTCGTGAAGACTTTGGTGTTCTTGGTCGGGATCGTCGAGTTGCGCTCGATCAGCTTCTCGAAGACGGCCCCGTGCGTCTCGATGCCGAGCGAGAGGGGCGTCACGTCGAGCAGCACGACGTCCTTGATCTCGCCCTTCAACACGCCGCCCTGGATGGCGGCGCCGATCGCGACGACCTCGTCCGGGTTGATCTCGCGGTTGGGCTCGCGCCCGAAGAGCTCCGCGACGATCTGCTGGACCCGCGGAGTGCGGGTCTGCCCGCCGACGACGATGACCTGGTCCACGTCCGCCGGCTTCAGGCCAGCCGCCTTCAGCGCGTCCAGGCAGGGCGCCGCGGTCCGGTCGATCAGGTCGGCCACCAGCGACTCGAACCTCTGCCGCGTGAGCGACCGGTTGATGTGCTTGGGCCCGGAAGAATCCGCCGAGATGAACGGCAGCGTGATCGTCGTTTCCATGGCGGTCGAGAGCTCGCACTTGGCCTTCTCCGCCGCTTCTTTCAACCGCTGGAGGGCCATGCGGTCCTGGCGCAGGTCGATCCCGGTCGAGCGCTCGAAGTCCGAGAGGAGCCAGTCCATGATCTTCTTGTCGAAGTCCTCGCCGCCGAGGTACGTGTCTCCGGCCGTCGCGCGGACCTCGTAGATCCCGTCGCCCAGCTCCAGGATCGAGATGTCGAAGGTGCCGCCGCCCAGGTCATACACGGCGACGATCTCACTCCCCTTCCGGTCGAGTCCGTAGGCGAGCGACGCGGCCGTCGGCTCGTTGAAGATGCGAAGGACCTCGAGCCCCGCGATCCGGCCGGCGTCGCGCGTGGCCTGGCGCTGCGCGTCGTCGAAGTAGGCGGGGACCGTGACGATCGCCTCCGTGATCTCCTCGCCCAGCGCCTCCTCGGAGAACTCCTTGATCTCCCGCAGGATGAAGGCGGAGATCTCCTCCGGGCTGTAGTCCTTGCCGCGCGCCCGGATCTTCATGTCGCCGTTGGGCGCCCGCACGATCTCGTAGGGGAGGACCTCGCGGGCGTGGCGGGTCTCCTCCGCATCGAACTTGCGGCCGACGAGCCTCTTGACGGCGAAGACCGTGTTCATCGGGTTGGTGATCGCCTGGCGCTTGGCGATCTGGCCGACGAGCCGGTCGTTGTCCTCCGTGAAGCCGACGATGGACGGGGTCGTGCGGCTCCCCTCGCGGTTGCAGATGACCTGCGGTGTCGCGCCCTCGACGACCGCGACGCAGCAGTTGGTCGTGCCCAGGTCGATGCCGAGGATGCGCCCCATCAGATCCCTCCGCCCGCGTGGTCGTCCGGCGGCACCGCGACCTTCACGAGCGCCGGCCTCAGGAGCTTGTCGTTCAGGTAGTAGCCGCGCCGCAGCACCTCGACGATCGTGTCCTTGGGAACGTCGTCGGTGGACTCGGTCGCGACCGCCTCGTGGACGTTGGGATCGAAGAGGCCGGAGGTGTCCACCTCGGCGACTCCGTACTTCTTCCAGAGCTCGTCGAACTGGCGGCGGATCATCGCCACGCCCTGACCGAGATCGCCTTCCACGTCCTCCTTCGAGGCGTGAGCCAGGGCGCGGTCGAAGCTGTCGGTGATCGGGAAGAGGTCCACCAGGAAGTTCGCGAGCGCGTGGCGGAAGTACTCGTTCTTCTCCCGCTCCGCCCGCTTTCTCATGTTGTCGAACTCGGCGAGCTTGCGCAGGTGCCGGTCCTTCAGCTCCTCGAGGTTCTGCTGGACCGCCCTTAGCTTCTCCTCGGCGGCGGCGATCGCCGAGCGCTCCTCCTCTTCGAGGACCGCCTCGAGCGTCTGGCCGGAGTCCTCGACCTCGACGGTCCCGTCATCGGGCGCGGCGCGCCCGCGGCGCGGGTCCTTGCCGTCGGTCACCGGGAGATCCCCTCCCGCTCCTTGCGCTCACGGCGCTCGAGCCGCTCCGACAGCGCCCTGCCCAGGAGCTCGACGACCGGGATCACGCGGGGATACTCCCGCCGCGCGGGGCCGATGACGCCGAGCGTTCCCGAGAGCGTCTCTCCGACTCCATAGCTCGTGAGGACCGCGGAGAGCCGGGGATCGGACGCCACGTCCTCCTCGGAGCCGAGCACGACGCAGGTCTGCTTCGAGTCCAGGTACCGGGTCATCAGGTCGAGCAGGCGCGCCTTCTCTTCGAAGGCCCGGAAGACCCTCTTCAAGGAATCCACGTCCGAGAACTCGGGCTTGTCGAGCAGCTGCGCGGTCCCGTCCACGTAGATCTGCTCGTGCGTCTCCTCCGCTCCAAGGGCCTGCTGTCCGAGCGCCAGCGCCCGCGCGAGGACGCGGTCGTAGGCGGCCTTCTCCTCGGCCATGGCCTCCATGAGCCGGCGGCGGGCCTCGTGGAGGCTCCGGCCGCAGAACTCCCGGGTGATCAGGTCGCTCATGGCATCCAGCTCGCGGGCCGTGTAGTTCGTCTCGGTCTCGATGACCCGCGAGATCACCTCGGGGCCGGAAATCTGGATGACGAGGATCTTGCCCGGGGCGACCGGGAGGAACCTCAAGCTGTCCACGACCATGTGGAGGGCGTCGGGCGCCACGACGAAACCGACCTCGCCGGAGAGGCGGGAGAGGAGCCGGGAGGCGGCCTGGAAGAGCCTGGGGACGTCCGCGCCCGCGGAGATCAAGTCCGAGTCCACCTGCTCCCGAACGTCCGTCGCGATCTTGCGCTGCCGCATCAGCTCGTTGATGTAGAGGCGGTAGGCCCGGTCGGTCGGGACCCGCCCCGCCGACGTGTGGGGCTGGATCAGGAACCCGGAGTCGGTCAGGTCCGCCATGATGTTGCGGATCGAGGCGGGCGACAGGCGGAAGCGGTTGGACTTGAAAAGCGTCCTCGACGAGACCGGCCGGCCCGTGTCCACGTGGACCCGGATGATCTCCTTCAGGATGGTGCGGCTTCGAATGTCGAGGGGTCTCATGGCCGCGTCAAGATTAGCACTCGCGTCCAGCAAGTGCTAAGTGATTGAGTCGACAGTCAACAGTCGACAGTCGACAACGGAAAGCGCTGAAAGCGGAAGTTAGACTCTCGGGCGTGAAGCCGAAAAACCTGCCGTCGGTGACACTCGTGGGACATGGTCGCGCGGGCAGAGCCTTCGAGAGGTCCTGGGTCGCGGCGGGGGGCCGGGTCGCGGAAATCGTCGGCCGGACTCTCCAGGGCCATCCTCTCGCGGGTGAGATCCTCATCGTCGCGGTTCCCGATGACGAAATCGCAAATGCCGCGGCCTTCCTCGCGGGCGCCTTCCGGGGGAGGGCCGCCTATCACCTGAGCGGCGCTCTGCCGGCAGGCATCCTCGCTCCACTGGCTGCCTCCGGCGTTTCCCTTGGCTCACTCCATCCCGCGCGTGTTTTCACCGGCGCCCGGTCGGAGAACTGGAAAGGCGCTTTCGTCGCCGTGGAGGGAGAGGGGCCGGCCGTGCTGGAAGGAGAAGGATTCGTCAAGGCGCTCGGCGGGATCCCTCGCCGGATTACCGCCTCCGCCAAGCCCCTCTACCACCTGGCCGCGGCGCTGGCGGCCGGCGGGACCGCCTCGCTCATCGCCCTGGCGACCCGGGCCTGGCAGGAAGCCGGCATCCCCTCGCGGGAGGCCCGGCCCGCCCTGGCGGCGCTCTCCCGGCAGGCGGCTTCGGCGGCCGCGGCTCGGGATTTCGAGGTCATCCTCACCGGGCCCATTGCCCGCCGCGACGTCGGCACGGTCGCCCTCCATGCCCGGGCGCTGGAGTCCCAGGAGGCCCTGAGGAGCCTTTACCGGATCCTCGCCGAGGAGATCCTGGAAAGGACCCCCGGCCGCGGGCGGGAAGGGGAGATTCGGGCCCTCCTGGGCCTGCCTGAGCGCTCCCGACGCTCCAATTCCTGAGATTCCCTGATCCGGTCCGGCCCGGTTTGACGCTCTAACTCTTGAGTGCTGCTGCCTTTAGGAGTTAGAATGTCCCGGCGCAGCCTGCCGGAGACGCTAATCGCATAATGGTTTTTTTCAATTACGCCACCATGCAGATGGCGGCCAAGATCGTCTATTACGGGCCGGGTCTGTGTGGAAAGACAACGAACCTGCATCACATTTACGGCCGGACGGCCCCCGGCTCCCGGGGGGAGATGGTCTCCCTGGAGACCGAGACCGACCGGACCCTGTTCTTCGACCTCCTCCCCCTCGATGTTGGCGTCATCGGGGGGTTCAAGACCAGGGTCCAGCTCTACACTGTCCCGGGCCAGGTCTTCTACAACACCACCCGCAAGCTCGTCCTGAAGGGCGTGGACGGCATTGTCTTCGTCGCCGACTCCCAGAAGGCGATGAAGGACGCCAATGTCGAAAGCATGGTCAACCTGCGGACCAACCTCGCGGAGATTGGGATCAACCTCGACGAACTGCCGCTAGTCTTCCAGTACAACAAGCGGGACCTGCCCAACCTCCTCCTGCTCGACGAGCTCGAGGAGAGCTTGAACCCGGACCGCCACCAGGAGAGCTACGAGGCGTGCGCGGTCCTGGGACAGGGCGTCTTCGAGACCCTCAAGGCGATCTCCAAGATCACGCTGCGCTCCGTCAAGAAGAAGATGCTCGGCGACGAGAGGAGCTCTCGTCCGGCGCCGCTGGCGGGGACGGCGGGTTCGTCGATCTGGCCCGCCGCGCCCGAGGAGGGTTCTTCCTCGCCCTCCGAAGGGACCCAGGAGCAGCGAGTCGAGCCGGCTCCCGATCTGGCCGAGGATTCCGGCGCTCCTCGCGCGACGCCCTGGAGCGGAACGCTGCTGGGGCGTGACAATCCGGCGCCGGCGGCGGGGCCTCCCTCGCGGGAGACGACGGAGATCAACGTCTCTTTCGCCGAGACACCGGCGATGGAGGTCAAGCACGTCCGCGTGCGATCCAACATCGACATCCTCTCGGAGTTGGACAAGCTGCGCCGCAACGCCACGGCCTCGCCGGCGCCGGATCGGGTGGCGCGGCGGGCGGCGGCCGAGATCTCCATCGACGACCTGCTGGCCAACAGCCTGAACCACAAGAAGGAGATCAACCGCGTCTTCGAGGTGAGCGTTCCGCAGGCGGACCTCGCGCGCGGGTACGCGGTGAAGGTTGGCATGGAGATCGAAGACAAGGAAAACCAGAGGATCGGCGAGAGAAAAACGTTTACGATTCCGCTCGCCTCGAAGTCGGACATCGAAAAAATTCTGCTCTCGCTCAAGTTTCACATCTCGTCAAAGTGAGCAAAGCGAAGCGAGCGAAGGATCTACTCCACCAAGCCGCGTTATCCCTCTTCCGATAGGGCCAAGACAGTCACCGTCCTCGCGGACGGACAGGACCCCTTGTAAAAACCCTTTGCAATTCTTCGAAGACCCGGATTAACCTTTCCTCTACACCCTATGCCACCGAGTTCTGGGAATCGTTGCATTCTCATTGCCTTGACCGCAGCCGCGGCGCTGGCGGCGGGATGCTCCGCCTCCGCGAAGGCCGTCAAGGCGAAGGCGGAGGTCGAGAAGCCGGACCCCCCAGCGGTTGCGGCTGCCCGAGCGGAGTTCCTCAAGGGGCGGGAAGCAGCCCTCGCCGGCGACTACCAGTGCGCCGAGGAAGCCTTCGGCCGGGCCGTCGAGTTCGTCCGTCCCGCCCACGGCGAGCCTCCCGGCGATCCTGAGACAGTCTCCTTCTCCTATGAGCTGTACGCCGGGATCCTCCGTTACGAGGCGCTGATCCCGACCCCCGAAGCCGAGCTCCAGGAAGCCCAGGACGCCCAGAAAGTGCCGGAGCTTGCGCCCACGGATGCCGAGGCGACCGCGGACGACGTCGCGAAGGCCCGCCAGGCGGTCGACACCGACAGCCCGACCGTCCGCTCCGACATCCCGATCGTCGTCAACGACGCGGTCCTCCGGGTCCTCGCGGTCTACCAGAACCAGCTCCACGACGTCATCGGCCGGGGCCTCGCCCGCTCGGGCCGCTACATCCCGATGATCGAGCGGATCTTCGCCGAGGAAGGGCTCCCGAAGGACCTCGCCCAGGTCGCGATGGTCGAGAGCTCCTTCATCCCGCGAGCCCGGTCCCCCAAGGCCGCCTGCGGGATCTGGCAGTTCATCCCCTCGACGGGCCGGGACTACGGCCTGACGCAGAACTCGGTGATCGACGAGAGAAACGATCCGGAGAAGTCCACCCGCGCCGCGGCCCGGTACCTGAAGTTCCTCTACGAGCTCTTTCACGACTGGTACCTCGCCATGGCCGCGTACAACGCCGGCGAGGGCAAGATCCTGCGGGTCATGGCGAAGACGGGCTTCTCGGATTTCTGGCAGATCGCGGCGTCCGGCCAGATCAAGCCGCAGACCCAGAACTACGTCCCGGGAGTCATCGCCTCGACGCTGATCGCCAAGAACCCGTCGCACTACGGGTTCGAGGTCGAGTACGAGAAGCCCTTGAGCTACGACGTGGTCCGGCTCGACCGGCCCGTCAGCGTGCGGCACCTCGCCGCGGCGGAAGACGTTTCGCTCGAGGACCTCCAGATGCTGAATCCGGAGCTTCGCTCCGAGGTCACGCCGGGTGGCCCTGGCGGCTACGACATCAAGGTGCCTTTGGGAGCGCAGGTCTCTGTCCTGACCGCCTTCGCCGCCGCGCCGACGGCAAGGCCGCCGAGCTACCGGAAGTACACCGCTCACCGCGGCGACACGATCGCCTCCGTGGCGCGGAGGTTCCACGTCTCCCCCGCTTCGGTCTCGGCGGCCAACGGACTTCCCCAGAACGCGTCGCTCAAGAAGGGCAAGGTCGTCCTGGTCCCGAAGCCCGAGCCCGTTCGGGTCGCCTCGAACACAGGCAAGCCTTCGAAGAGCTCCGCGGGGACGAAGGCCGTGAAGGCCAGGAGCAAGACCACGGAAGCCGCCCCGGTTCAGGCCGCCGCGAAGCAATACAAGGTCCGCGGCGGCGACACGCTGTACGCGATCGCGGTCAAGCACGGCACGACGGTCGCCCAGCTCCTCGCCTTCAACAGCCTGATCGCCCCGGCCGTCATCAAGCCAGGCGACACTCTGAAGATCCCCGCCAAGACGACACACTGACCGCTTCCGCGGTCGTGCTACCCTAGGTCGTCCTCATTCCCTGCGGGCGTCTCCTCGCACCGAGGAGGCTTCATGCTCGCGACTGTTCACGCCGCTACTCTCTCCGGGATCGACGCTCGCGTCGTCGAGGTGGAGCTCGACCACTCCGGAGGCGTTCCCAAGTTCGACATCGTGGGTTTGCCGGACACGAGCGTCCGTGAGGCCCGTGAGCGTGTCAAATCGGCGCTTCGCAACGGCGGGTTCCCGATGCCCGACGGCGCCGTCATGGTCAACCTCGCCCCGGCGGACATCAAGAAGGTCGGCGCGTACCTGGATCTCCCGGTCGCCGTCGGGATGCTCCAGATCTGCGGCCTCGGATCGAAGTCGCCCGCGCGGAGACTCTTCGTCGGCGAGCTCGGCCTGACGGGCGAGGTCCGGCCCGTGCGCGGAGCGCTCTGCCTGGCGCTCGCGGCGCGGGACGCCGGATTCGACGAGATCGTGCTGCCCTCGGTCAACGCGGCCGAAGCGGCAGCCGTCGAGGAAATCGCCGTCATCCCGGTGCCGACCCTGCCGGACGCCGTGGGCCATATCCGGGGCGACCGGCCGATTCCGCCCTTTTCGCCCCGGCAGGCACGGTCCGCCTCGTCCCGCGGCGTGGACTTCGCCGACATCCGAGGCCAGACGGTCGCCCGACGAGCGCTGGAGATCGCCGCAGCGGGCGGCCACCACGCGCTCCTGACCGGCCCCCCCGGCTCCGGCAAGACGATGCTCGCCCGCCGCCTGCCCACGATCCTGCCGCCGCTCGCCCGCCAGGAGGCGATCGAGGTGACGAAGGTCCACTCCGTCGCCGGCTCCCTCCACGCCCACGGCGGCCTGATCGAGTTCCCGCCCTTTCGCTCTCCCCACCACGGAACGTCCGCCCCGGGACTCGTCGGCGGCGGTCCGCGTCCGGGCCCCGGCGAAGTCTCCCTGGCGCACAAGGGCGTTCTTTTCCTGGATGAGCTCCCCGAGTTCCGCCGCGACGTCCTCGAAGCGATCCGCCAGCCGCTCGAGGAGAAGAGGGTCCACCTCGTCCGCGTCGGCGGCGCCTTCACGTTCCCCTGCGACTTCCTTCTCGTCGCCGCGATGAACCCCTGCCCCTGCGGCTTTCTGGGCGACCTGAGGCGCGTCTGCACCTGCGGCTACGCCGAAAGGACCCGCTACACGAGAAAGCTCTCGGGACCGCTGCTCGACCGGATCGACCTCCACGTCTCCGTTCCCGCGGTCTCCTGGGCGGAGATCCAGAAGGCGGCCCCGGAGGAACCTTCCGAGACGATCCGGCGTCGCGTCCTCGCGGCGCGGGAGCGGGCGGCGGCCCGTTTCCCCTCGCGCCCCGGCTTCCGCAACGCCGACCTCGCGCCGGCGGACTTCGAGCGCTTCTACTGCCTCGAGCCGCCCGTCCAGCGCGTCGCCGCCGCCGCGGTCGAGCGTCTCGGCCTCTCCGTCCGAGCGCTCCATCGCGCCCTGCGCGTCGCTCGGACCATCGCCGACCTGGAGGGGGCCGAGAAGGTTGTCCCGGCGCACCTCTCCGAGGCGTTCTCCTTCCGACCTCGCCTTCCTTCCGAGGGGCTGGCGGGCTGCACAGTCATGCGCTCGCCGGCGTAGCCTGAAGGCGGCGCCAGGAGAGTCCGAGCGCCGGTATCGGCATTGTCGATTCCATGGTTTCCTGCTCCTTCGTTTCAGTGCGTCTGGATTCCGAACTGCTTTGCATACTCGGCGGTCAATCGCTGCCAGCCGCCGACTTTCATGACCGCGGGGCCTGCCATGCGTCCAATCGGCTTGCCCGCGAGGAGACGCTCGAGAACGTCGAAGCAGACGTGCCAGCCCGCGGC
>DATFQY010000140.1:0-9871 GCA_035263845.1 Thermoanaerobaculia bacterium
ACGAGCGCCGTTCCCTGCGGAGCTCGCCCTTGGAACAGGCTCGAGCTCCAAACAGCCCCGAGGATCCGACGGCCCTTCTGCGGAACGACGAGATGCCCGAACCCGTGAAGCGGCCCTGGCAGCGAAGCGAGCGGGACGCTCAGGTGCGCAACGGCGAGAAACGGATGCGGAATCGCTCCGAGCGCCTCCGCCGCCTCCGGAGCAAACTCCCGCACGAGCCTCGCCGCCTCCCAGGCCGGCGCCGCCAGAACGACGTTGTCCCCCTTTCTCTCACCCCCGGCGGTTCTCAAGACCCACGTCCGAGCCCCGTTCGCCGGGGTCAAACTTTCGACCCGGGTGCCGGTTCTCAGCCGATCCCCCAGCCCCGCCGCCACCGCCCGCGCGAGGGTCTCGAGCCCGTCGCCAAACGACAGCAACCCTCGCGGCGGCCTTTCCGACTCGGGCGCCTTCGCCGCTCTCCTCCTCTCCGCGATCGCTCCGCGAACGATGCTGCCGTGGTCGCTGTCCCACCGCGCGAAGCTCGGAAACGCCGCGGCGATCGAGAGGCTGTGCGAGGACCCTGCGAAGATCCCTCCCACGAAGGGCTCGATGAACCGGTCGGCGACCTCTTCGCCGAGCCGCCGCGCGAAAAACGCGTGGACGCTCTCTTCCGGGCCCGCCTCGGAGCGCCGGAAGGGCTCGGCCAGCAGCCGCAGCTTCGCCCGCGCCGAAAGAAGCTTTGTCCCGATCAGCCCGCCGGGCGACATCGGCAGCGGGTGGAGCTTTCCGTTCCACTCCACGAACCTCGGAAGCCTGGGGTCGGCGAGGAGCGCCCGGTCCTTCAGGCCGAGCTCTCCGACGAGCGCCCACAGCTCGCGAGTCGGCCGGACGGTGTTGGGGCCGAGCTCCATCAGGAACCCGTCGCGCCGCTCGGTGCGCACGGCGCCGCCGGCCCGGTCCGAGGATTCGAGCAGGACCACGTCCTCGCCCTTCGCCGCCAGCGCCCTCGCCCGGACGAGCCCGGACATGCCGCCGCCGACGACGATCGTCGAGGTCATTCCCAGAAGGCTTTCTGCGAGAGGACGACGTCCTCGAGCGCGCGGAGAAACGTCGGCCGGCTGTTCAGGCCCGGGGTCCGCCGGAAGGTCGGGATACCGGCCCTCTTCGCTTCCTCTCCGAAAAGCTGGTCGATCTCGTAGAGCGTCTCGACGTGGTCCGTGACGAAGGCGATCGCGACCGCGAGTACCTGCTTGACACCGGAGCGGCCGAGCTCTCCGATGACGTCGATCGTCGCCGGCCCCAGCCACTCGACCGGCCCGAGCTTGGATTGGTACGCGAGGGTCCAGGGGCCCTGGCCTCCCGCGCGCTCGTGGATGGCCCGGGCGCTGGCCTCGACCTCGGACTGGTAGGGGTCGCCTTCCTTCGTGACGAGCTTCTTCGGGATCGAGTGGGCCGAGAAGAGGATGTGGACGGCCTCGGGCCTCGGGTCCGGGAACTTCGGGATCTCCTCGCGGATCGCCTCCGCATGGGCCTCGACGAAGAGGGGATGCGTGGGCCAAGATCCCGTCTCGAAGAACGCGGCGCGGGGAGCGGAGTGACGGACCGCCCCGCGCGATCGCTCGAGCGCTCCCTTGGTCGTGGTCAGCGAGTACTGCGGATAGAGGGGCACGGCGAGAAAGCGCTCGACGCCCTCGCGGGAGAGGCCTTCGACGACGTCCTCGACCAGGGGATTGGAGCAGTTCATCGCGGCTCGGACGACCGCGTCGCGCCCTCCATCCCGGAGGAGCTTTTCGACGCCCGAGGCCTGCTCCTCGGTCAGACGGCGGATGGGGGAGCCGCCGCCGATGGACGCGTAGAGCCTCCGCGAGGTGTTCTTGCGGGTCACGGCGATGGTGGCCGCGATCGCCTTTCTCAGGATCGCCGGCTTGACCCGGATGACGTCGGGATCCGCGAACAGCCGGTAGAGAAACCCGGGGACTTCGTCGAGGTTCTCCGGCCCTCCCAGCTGGAGGAACAGGACCGCGCGGCGGCTCAAAGCGTCCTGGAGAAGACCGGTTTCTCGGGCGCGACGGCGAGGTACGCGTCGAAGGGCATCGCGAGGTTGCGGAGGAAGACCCGCCCGACGAGGGTGGCCCGGATCCGGTCCTTCTCCAGCACGACGAGGCCGTCGGCAGCGCAGGGCTCGAGCTTCTCCAGGGCGTCGGCGAAGAACTCGTCGAACCGTATTCCGTAACCCTCCTCGATCTCGGCCTTGACGACCACTCCATGGCAGAGGAGGTTCTGGATCACCGTTCGCCGCAGCAGGTCGTCCTCGGAGAGGTGGAACCCGCGGAAGGTGGCCGCGCCCGATGCGGCAACGCCGGACTGGTAGGGTCCGAGGTCGCGCCGGTTCTGGACATAGCTCGATCCGATGCCGCCGATCGCGCTCATGCCGAAGCCGATCAGGTCGGTCCCGGCCTTCGTCGTGTAGCCCTGGAAGTTGCGGTGCAGCGTCCGGCCGGCGCGGGCCCGCGCCAGCTCGTCCGACGGCCGGGCGAAGTGGTCCATCCCGATGTACTCGAAGCCGGCGTCGGAGAAGCGCTCGAGCGCGGTGCGGAAGATCTCGAACTTCGTGCGCTCGCCGGGCAGGTAGGGCTGGAGCACGCTCTGGTGCTTCTTCATCCAGGGGACGTTGGCGTAGGAGTAGACGGCCAGCCGGTCCGGGCCGATCTCGACCACCTTGTCGATCGTGTCCGAGAAACTCTCGGCCGTCTGGAACGGCAGGCCGAAGATCAGGTCCATGTTGATCGACGGGAACCCGAGCGATCGGGCCTGCTCGACCAGGGCCTTGGTGTCCTCGAAAGGCTGGACGCGGTTGATCGCGACCTGAACCCGCGGCTCGAAGTCCTGGACGCCCATGGAGAGGCGGTTGAACCCGAGCTTCGCGAGCGTGAGCAGGTGCTCCCGGCTCGTGACGCGGGGGTCCACCTCCACGCCGATTTCGGCGTCGGGAGCGAAATGGAAGGACTCGCGGAACTTCCGGCCGAGCCGGCGCAGCCGCTCCGGCGTGAAGTAGGTCGGCGTGCCTCCGCCCAGGTGGAACTGGACGACCTGGCGACCGGCGCCGGTCCGCCGCGCGACCCAGTCGATCTCCTTCTCCAAAGTCTCGAGGTAGGCCTCTTCGAGGGCGTGCTGTGTCCCGGTGATGACGACCGTGCAGCCGCAGAAGTAGCAGAGCTTCTCGCAGAAGGGCAGGTGCACGTAGAGCGAGAGGGGAGCGGGCGTTTGCGCCGCGGCGCTCTCTCGCAGGACCGCGTCGTAATCCGCCGGGGTGAAGTTCTCCTTCCAGACCGGCGCGGTCGGGTACGAGGTGTACCGCGGGCCTGGGACGTTGTACTTCGAGAGAAGGTCGAAGGAGAGCCGGTTCATACCGAGTCCGCCGCCGTCGCCGCGCTCGGTCCCTGCGCGCGGGGCTTCGAGGGCGCCCGCGATTCCCGGGCCGTGTCGAAGAAGGCCTGGACGGACTCGATCGGCGTCGGCGGAAGGACTCCGTGCCCGAGGTTGACGACGTGGCCGCGCCCGCCCGTCTCCGCGATGATCTCCCGCGTGCGCGTGACGACCTTTTCCGGCGGTCCCAGAAGGACTCCGGGATCGAGGTTCCCCTGGAGGGGGAGCTTCGGCGCCCGGCGCCGTACCTCCGACAGCGAGACGCGCCAGTCCACGGAGATCACGTCCGCGCCCGACTCCGCCATCGCTTCGAGCAGGTGCGCGCAGCCGTTGACGAAGAGGATGACCGGGACGTTCTTCCCCTTCAACCGAGCGATCGCGCGGGAGACCGCCGGGAGCGCCCACTCCCGGTAGTCGCGGGCGGAAAGCTCGCCCGCCCACGTGTCGAACAGCTGGACGGCGTGGGCGCCCGACTCGATCTGGAAGGAGAGGACGTCGGCGACGACATCGGAGAGCAGATCCAGCAACCGGTGAAGAGTCCCCGGCTCGTTGCCCATCATCTGCTTGATCCCCGCGTACGACTTGGAGCCGCCCCCTTCGATCAGGTAGGAAGCCAGGGTCCACGGTGCGCCCGAGAAGCCGAGGACCGCCGCGTTGTCGCCCACCTCGCGCCGCAGGGTCGAGAGGATCTTCCCGGTGAAGGCGATCTCCCGCGACGGGTCGAACCGGCGCAGCCTCGCGACGTCCCCCGCCGAGCGGACCGGCTCAGGAAGCTCGGGCCCGCGGTCCCCGAAGTCCACCCGGGCTCCCATTGCGGCAATCGGGATCAGGATGTCGGAGAAGAAGATGACGCCGTCCGGCCGGAACCGGCGGTAAGGCTGGAGGGAAACCTCGGCCGCGAGCTCCGGCGTGCGGCACAGGTCCATGAAGGAAACCTTCTCCCGGACCTCCCGGTACTCGGGCAGGTAGCGGCCAGCCTGCCTCATCATCCAGACCGGCGGACGGTCCACGGGGCGCCCCCGGCAGGCGTCGAGGAACCGGGAGGCGGAAGGGGCGGAAATCACGACAAACACATTATCTCGCGCCACCGCATTGTCCAAACCGTGGACGCCCGCCGGATGATGCGGATGGATCAGGCCGCCGGGACCTCGGAATCCTCAGAACCCGCGGTCGCCGCGTCTTCCTAGCTCGCCGCCAGCTGCCTCAAAACGTACGGCAGGATCCCGCCGTGGCGGTAGTAGTCCGCCTCGATGGGCGTGTCGATGCGGACGATGACCGGCACAGTTTCCGACCTGCCCTCGGCGCGGCGGATGTGAAGCTGTGCTTCCTGCCGCGGGCGAAGCTTCCCTTCGAGTCCGGTGAGATCGAAGGCCTCGGTGCCGTCGAGCTTGAGGGTGATCGCGCTCTCGCCCTCGCGGAACTGGCAGGGGAGGACTCCCATGCCGACGAGGTTGGAGCGGTGGATCCGCTCGAAGCTCTGGGCGACGACCGCCTTGACCCCGAGCAGGCGTGTCCCCTTCGCGGCCCAGTCCCGGGAGCTGCCGGTGCCGTACTCCTGCCCGGCGAGGACGACTAAGGGAACGTTCTCCTGCTGGTATTTCATCGCGGCGTCGTAAATCGGCATCTGCTTCCCGTCGGGCTGGTGGACCGTGACGCCTCCCTCGACGCCGGGGACCATGAGGTTACGGATGCGGACGTTGGCGAAGGTGCCTCGCGTCATTACGCGGTCGTTTCCTCGACGCGAGCCGTAGCTGTTGAAGTCCTCGGGGGCCACGCCCCGCTCCTGCAGGTACATCCCGGCGGGCGAGGTCTTCTTGATGGCCCCGGCGGGGCTGATGTGGTCGGTCGTGACGGAGTCGCCGAAGATCGCGAGCGCGCGCGCCCCGAGGATGTCCCCGGCCGGCGACGGCGTCATCGAGAACTCCTCGAAGAACGGCGGCTCCTGGATGTAGGTGGACTCGGGGTCCCAGCGGTACACGCGGCCGGTCGAGCCGCCGATGTCGTTCCAGAGCGGATTGCCGCTCTCGAAGTCGGAATAGAGGCGCCGGTAGGTCTCCGGGTCCGTCGAGGAGCGCATCGCGTCGCGGACCTCGGATGGTGTCGGCCAGATGTCGCGCAGGAAAACCTCGCGGCCGCCGCGCCCGCGCCCGATCGGCTCGCGGGTGAGGTCGATGTCCACGCGGCCCGCTAGCGCGAAGGCGACGACGAGCGGCGGGCTCATCAGGAAGTTGGCCTTGATGTTCTGCTGGATTCGGGCCTCGAAGTTCCGGTTGCCCGAGAGGACGCTTGCCGTGACGAGGTCGTTGCCCGTGACGACTTCCTCGATGCGCGGATCGAGCGGGCCGGAGTTTCCGATGCAGGTGGTGCAGCCGTAGCCCACGAGGTTGAAGCCGAGCCGGTCGAGGTAGGGCTGGAGGCCCGTCCGGTTCAGGTACTCCGAGACGACGCGAGAGCCGGGAGCGAGAGACGCCTTGACCTTCGGCGAGACGGAGAGGCCCTGTTCGACCGCCTTCTTCGCGAGGAGGCCCGCGCCGAGCATGACGCTGGGGTTCGACGTATTCGTGCAGGATGTGATCGCCGCGATCAGGACGTCGCCGTGTCCCAGGTCCAACTTGCCTGCCTCGGGGGTCCCGTCCGGGACGCGGTCGGGCGTCGGCCGGTTGTTGACCATCTCGGCCTCGGTCCACGGGTTGGTGTCGCGCGCCGCGGAGCGGGGAACCATGATCGGGCCGGTCTCCTGCTTTCCGCCTCCGGCCACCACCTCGACCGGGGCGGAGTCCATGCTCGTCGCGAACCGCCGGCTGAGGTTCCCGTTGGTCTTGCCGTAGCCGTTCTCCGACACCGGCTTGCTCAGCAGGTCGTGGAACCGGGCCTTCAGCTCCGGCAGAGGGATCCGATCCTGCGGCCGCTTGGGCCCGGACACGCTCGGCTCGACTTTCGCGAGGTCGAGGTCGAGGACGCGAGAGTAGTCGATCTCGCCTCCGCGGGGCATGCCGAAGAGGCCCTGGGCCTTGAAGTAGCTCCGGAAGGTCTCGACGTGCTCTGCGGTGCGTCCCGTCGCGGCGAGGTAGGCGCAGGTCTCCTCGTCCACCGGGAAAAAGCCCATCGTCGCGCCGTACTCCGGGGCCATGTTCGCGATGGTGGCCCGGTCCGTCAGGGGCAGCGAAGCCGCGCCCTCGCCGTGGAACTCCACGAACTTTCCGACGACCTTGGCGGCGCGCAGCATCTGGGTGACGTGGAGCGCCAGGTCCGTGGCGGTGACTCCCTCGGCGAGGCGGCCCGTCATGTGGACGCCGACGACGTCGGGCGTCAGGAAGTAGACAGGCTGGCCCAGCATCCCCGCCTCGGCCTCGATCCCGCCCACGCCCCAGGCCACGATTCCGAGCCCGTTGATCATCGTCGTGTGCGAGTCGGTGCCGACGAGCGTGTCGGGAAAGTAGACGCCGTCTCGCTCGATCACGCCTTTGGCGAGGTACTCGAGGTTGACCTGGTGGACGATGCCGATCCCCGGAGGAACGACCTCGAAGCCGTGAAAGGCCTGCATCCCCCACTTCAGGAACTCGTAGCGGGCGCGGTTTCGCTTGAACTCCATCTCCATGTTGCGCTGGAGGGCGTCGGGGACGGACCACGCGTCAACCTGCACCGAGTGGTCCACGACGAGGGCGACCGGGACGAGGGGCTCGACCACCGCCGGGTCCTTGCCCAGTCTCTGCGCCGCGGAGCGCATCGCCGCGAGGTCCACGAGAAGGGGCACCCCCGTGAAATCCTGCAGGAGGATGCGGGCGACGACGAACGGGATCTCGGCTGTGCGGTCGGCAGCCGGTTTCCACTGCGCGAGCGCACGGACGTCGTCTTCCTTGATCCGCTTGCCGTCGGAGTTTCGCAGGAGCGACTCCAGGACGATCCGCAGGCTCACGGGAAGGCGCGAGACGCGTCCCACGCCCTCCTTCTCGAGGTGCGGGAGCGAGTAGAGGACGCCGGAGCGGCCGCCGCCGGCGGAGAAGCTCTGCCGGGCGCCGAAGGGGTTGTTCGTAGCACTCATCAGGGGACCTCGATTCTTGGACGAGCCCGCGGGAAGAGGCGGACTCCCGGTGCGGTTCCCACTGGGGATTTCGAGTCTATGGGGCCGTTCCGGGCCGGTCAAGATGCCTGAGAGGACACTGAAATCGAACCGTTTCCGCCCGATCCGTCATAGATTACGCAGTCTTTGGAGGAGAAACGATGAGAAGGAATCCCCGCTTCGTCCTGGTCCTGGCCTTGCTGGCCGCCGCGGTGCTGTTGGCTTTACCGGCGCTGGCGGAGCTGGAGACGTTCACGTTCGACAAGGGGCACACGCTGGTGGGCTTCCGGATCCGTCACTTCGTCTCGAAGGTCGAGGGGCGGTTCAACAAGTTCGACGGGACGATCCAGCTGGACCGGCAGAACCCGGGCGCGTCGAAGGTGGACCTGACGATCCAGGCCGACTCGATCGACACGTCCAACGAAAACCGGGACAAGGACCTCAAGTCGGAGAACTTCTTCGACGTCGCGAAGTTCCCGACACTCACTTTCAAGAGCACGAAGGTCGTCGCGAAGGGCAATGACTCCTACGAGGTGACCGGTGATTTCACGATGCATGGTGTGACCAAGTCGATCACGGTCCCGGTCAAGCACACCGGGTTCATGAAGGTGAAGGGACGCACCGGGATGGGTGAGAAGGCCGGATTCGAGATCTCGTTTCCGTTGAACCGCAAGGACTACGGAGTCACCTGGAACCGGGCGCTCGACACCGGCGGCATGATGCTCGGCGACGACGTGGAGATCAACGTCCAGGTCGAGGCGAACAAGCAGATGCCTGACCAGCCCGCGGCGCCTCCGGCCGCCCCGGTCCCGACCCCCTCGAAGAGCTAACTCTCGGCGCCGGTTCGTAGTTCATTTGCATCAGTCGGGGACGGCAAACCCGGCTGTTAACATTGCCCCTTCTGATGGATTCGCACCTCCTCGGATGGGTCGCGGTCGGTCTTTACGTCGCCGCCGAGGCCTACACGATCCTGTCGCTCGTCCGAACCAGGGTCCCGGCCCTGCCCGGTCCGCTACTGATCGGGGCCGGTCTGGCCCTCCAGTTCCTGGACCTGGAGCTCTCGGCCAGGGCGATGCACTCGGTCCCCTACAAGACGATCGGCGGCTCGATGTCCCTCTTCGGCTGGATGCTCGGCCTGTCGTACCTGGCGTTGATCTTCCGCCACCGGGAGAGGGCCGTCGGTCCTTTCCTGATCCCCTTCGTGATCCTCTTCTCGACGCTGGGATTGCTCCTCCCGCAGGCCGCTCCCGCCGTGCGTCCGGACACCCGCGGGACGATGTTTGCCCTCCACGTCACGTTCGCGATCCTCGGCTACGCGGCCTTCACCTTCTCCTTCGTCCTCTCCCTTCTCTACCTGATTCAGAACCGTCAGCTCCGCAAGGTTCGGACCGGCCTCCTCTTTTCGCGGCTGCCGGCGCTCGACTCGATCGGCGGAATGATCCGCACGAGCGTTTCGATCGGTTTGACCGTGCTCGGGGCCTCCGTCGTCCTCGGGGTCATCTGGGCGGAGAGGGTCTGGGGGACGCTACCGGATGCCAAGCTCGGCGCCGCGATCCTGACGCTCGCCGTCTACGGGTTCCTCCTGTGGAAGGACCGGCGCGGCTGGGTGGGGGAGAGGGTCGCCTTGCTCTCGATCCTCGGGTTCGCGCTCATCCTCTTCTCGTATACGTTCGTGAACTTTTACTTCTCCGCGGAGCACGCCTTCAAGTGAGCATCTCCCAGGAAGCCAGGCTCTCCCTCCTGGGCTGGAGTTTCCGCGGAGCGGGCGTCACGGTCCGGGAGGGCGTCGCGTTCACCGCCGACGAGATCCGCGAGGCCCTGACGCGGCTCTCCAAGGGCGGCGTCATCTCCGAAGGCGTGATCGTCTCGACCTGCCACCGGAGCGAGATCTACAGCTTCGCGGCCGACGACAGCGCGCGAGGCGCCCTGACCCGCTTCGTCTCGGAGTGGCGGGGGCTCGACCAGGCGGAGCTCGAGGGCTCCTGCTTCTACCGCGCCGGGGAAGACGCGGTGCGGCACCTCTTCCGCGTCGCGGCGGGCCTGGATTCGCTGGCGCTCGGGGAGAGCGAGGTCCTCGGCCAGGTCAGGCAGGCGCTCTCGCTGGCCCGGGAGTCCGGGACGACGCGCGCCGTCATGCACCGGCTCTTCGAGAGCGCGGTCGCGGCAGGCAAACGGGTCCGCTCCGAGACGGAGATCGCCCGGCACCCACTCTCGATCCCCTCGATCGGATTCGAGCTCGCCATGAAGGTCTTCGGCGACCTCTCGAAGCACCGCGTGCTGGTCATCGGCGCCGGCGAAACCGGCTCGCTCTTCGCGCGCCACGCGGTCGAGGCGGGTGTCCGGGAGCCGGTCATCGTCAACCGGACCTTCTCGCGCGCCGAGGAGCTCGCCGCGAGTATCCGCGGG
>DATFQY010000141.1:0-2011 GCA_035263845.1 Thermoanaerobaculia bacterium
CCGGCGAACGTCTTAGTTCATTGGCAGGGCTCGATGCGTATCCTCATCGTGGACGACGATGCGTCCGCTCGCGCGAGGCTCCGTTCGCTGCTGGACGCTCAAAGGGATTCGGAGATCGTCGCCGAGTGTTCCGGCGGCGCGCAGGCGATCCAGGCGATCCGCGCGCTGGAGCCGGATCTTGTCTTCCTCGACGTCGAGCTTGCCGACATGGACGGTTTGGAAGTCCTCCGGCGCGTCGGCACCCGGAATCTTCCCGTCCTGGTCTTCGTCACCGGCTATGACCGGTACGCCGTCGCCGCGTTCGACATCCATGCCTGCGACTACCTGCTGAAGCCCTACACCGAGGAGCGGTTCCGGGAGACGCTCGCGCTCGCGCGAGAGGCGGTCCGCCGCCGCGCGCTCGCCCCGATGGAGGAGGGGCTCGAGGGCTTGGCCGAGGAATTTGGGTCCGGCAACGGCAACGGCCATGGCAACGGCAACGGTCACGGCTATCTCAAGCGTCTCGTCGTCCGCCTGGATGACCGCGTGAAGTTTTTCGACCTCGACGAGATCGACTGGATCGAGGCGGACGCGAAGTTCGTTCTCCTCCACTCCGGCGGCGAGGTCACGCCCTTGAAGGAATCCATCGGGAGACTCGAGGAGCGGCTCGACCCGACTCGCTTCCTGCGCGTGCACCGCTCGGCGATCGTCAACCTCGACCGCGTCGCCGAAGTGGACGGGCCCGAGGCCGGCTCGCAGTGGATCGTCCTGAAGAACGGCGAGCGCCTTCCACTCTCTCGCGCGAACCGTCCGAGGCTCTACGAAGTCGCCGCCGAGGCCTCTCCCGCCCGCTCCAGAAAATCGAATTCAGATTCAATCTCTTGAAATCTCTCGAAGGCGGCGCTCTCCGGCGCCCTGCTTCGTTCCCGGTGCCTTGTCTTTCGTTCCTCCCCGGAGACCGTTCGTTCCCGCTGTTTCGACAGGCGCGCGTGGCACTCGCGTTGCTCCTGAGGGCGCCGGGAGGTGTCCAACTGGAAACGCAAAGGAAGTCAAGCATTGCGCCCGCGGAGAAACGTCGGAACGAACCGGAATCCGGGTTGAGAAAGGAAGACAGGAGATGCCCATGAGATTTGTTGCCAGGGGGATTTTGTGTATCGCCGTCGCGGCGGCATTCCTGCTCGCGGCGGCGCCGGCAGCGGCGCAGACCACCGGGAACATCGAGGGGACGGTGACGGACCAGAGCGGGGGAGCCCTTCCGGGGGTGACCGTCGAGCTCTCGAGCCCGAACCTCCAGGGGACGCGCGTCGCGACAACCGGCAACGACGGCCGTTTTCGATTCATCAGCCTGCCCCCGGGCACCTACAAGGTGACCGGGAACCTGTCGGGCTTCGGAACCGTCGAGAAAACGGCACAGGTGACGCTCGACGCGACGGCCACCGTCAACATGCAACTCCAGCTCGCCACCAAGGAGGCCGTGACGGTCACCGGCGAGGCGCCCATCGTGGACGTGACCTCCACGACGACGGGCACCAACTACACGGCCAAGGTCATCGACAAGCTGCCGGTCGGCCGCAACTACGCCTCGATCGTGCTTTCTCAGCCGGGCGTCCAGACGGACGCGGGTGAGACCCAGGGCCGGTCGCTGGCGCTCTCGATCTACGGTTCGACTTCCGCCGAGAACCTCTTCTTGATCGACGGCGTCAACACGACCAACGTCATCAAGGGGTTCCAGGGCAAGAACATCAACGCGGAGTTCATCCAGGAGGTCGAGGTCAAGACGGGCGGCTACCAGGCCGAGTACGGGCGTAATACCGGCGGAGTCGTCAACGTCATCACGAAGTCGGGAGGCAACGAGTTCCACGGCGACGTGTTCGGTTATTACAACCCGTCCAGCTTCTCGGCGAACCAGAAGTTCGAGAGAACGGCGCCCGGATCGCAGTCGGGCGACGCCGACACGAACCTCGTGGGCGGCGGCTCGGTGATCAACGACACCGACCGCAAGGAGGCCGGGGTGGATCTCGGCGGCTACATG
>DATFQY010000142.1:0-12264 GCA_035263845.1 Thermoanaerobaculia bacterium
AGCCGCTCGGTCCGCGACGCGGCGCTCTCCGCATGGCTCCGCAGGATGTCGGAGCAGGTGCGCCGGCTCGGCGCCGTGTGCGTCGGATCCTTCCTGCTCGCCGAGGCGGGACTCCTCAACGGCCGCCGCGCGACCGCCCACTGGAGGTTCGGCCGCGAGTTCGCGGCCCGCTACCCCGCGGTGAAGGTCGAGCACGACCCGCTCTGGGTCAGGGACGGAAACGTCTACACGTCGGCCGGCATCTCCGCGAGCATCGACCTCGCGCTGGCGTGGGTGGAGGAGGATTGCGGCCCCGCGCTCGCCCACGAGGCAGCCCGCGAGCTCGTCCTCTTCCTGCGCCGGCCGGGCGGCCAGCCGCAGCTCTCCGTCTCGCTCGCCGGCCAGGCCTCCGCGATGGCCTCGATCCGCGAGCTCCAGATCTGGATCGCGGAGAACCTGCAGAAGCGGCTCTCGGTCGAGGACCTCGCCGGCCGTATGGCGATGAGCGTCCGCCACTTCGAGCGTGTGTTCACACGCGAGGTCGGCGCGACGCCGTCCCACTACGTTCTCCAGGCGCGCGTCGAAGCCGCCCGCCGCCATCTCGAGCGAACCGAGAACGGCCTGAAGCAGGTCGCCCGGTCCGCCGGCTTCGGAAGCGCGGACGCGATGCGCCGCGCCTTCGTCCGCCTCCTCGGGGTCGCCCCCAGCCGCTACCGCGACCTCTCGGGGCTTTAGCTCTGGCCCCCGAATTGCTTGTTCGGGGTTGAGGAGGATGAAATGGATATCAGGTCGTTGCTCATGGCGGCGTCGGGTCTCTTCGCCGTGGCTCTGGGGGCCGCGGCGCAGTCGCAGCCGGCGCCGGGCGCTGTCCGCGTGCGCTACATGGTCAAGGAAATCGACGCGGCCGTGTCGTTCTATACGAAGTACCTCGGCTTTCAAGCCAGGCCGGGATCGACTCCCAACTTCGCGATGCTGTCGCGCGGCAACCTGGAGCTCGTCCTGAGCACTCCCTTCGGGCCAGGAGGGGCGGCAAAGCCGATGCTGGATGGGCGGCGCGCGGAACCCGGCGGCTGGAACCGAATCATCATCAACGTCGACGACGTTCGCTCCCAGGCCGACCGGCTGCGCAAGGCCGGACTGCACTTCCGCAGCGACATCCTCACCGGCCCCGGCGGATCCGAAGTCGTGCTGGACGATCCTTCGGGAAACCCGGTCGAGCTCTTCCAGCCGTCCCGCTGAGCCGAATCCTCCGGTGTTCGGCGAGAGCCGCTCCCGGGCGGACGGCTCAGCCGAACGTCAGCACGGCGAAGACGAGCGCGACCACCGCGAGGCTCATCGCGACCTTGCCGGCGGACTGGATTCGCGCACCGGCAGCCGAATCGCCCCGTTGAAGCAGCCGCTCCAGCCGATGGATGCGCAGCACGGTCGCCGTCAGCAACAGGACTGCGGCCAGCTTGACGTAGAACTGCCATGTCAGCGTCGCGAAGCCTCCCCACTTTGTGAAGACAGGGATGAGGCCCGTCACCCACAGCAGCGACAGGGCGATCGAGCCGACCCGGCTCATGTTCGGCGGAAACTGGCTCAGCACCGCCTTTTCCTGCGGCGGCGCCGCGGAAATGAGCCGTCCCATCACCAGGTTCGCAAACGACACCGAGAACCCCAGCGCCAGCCCGAGAAAGTGCAGGATTAACAAGACGTGGTTGAAGTCTTTCATCGTCGCTCCTCCATTTCTCGATCCCTCGTTTTTTCCGGTCCTACAAGGCGAGAGGAGCGGTGAGCCAGATTCATTTGGACCAGTCCGGTGGAAGCTCGACCGACCCGCGGGCGACAATGACCGGGTTGAAGAGGCGGAGATGGATTCGTCGAAGCGCCGCCGGCGCCTTCGTCCTGGCCGGGTTCGTTTCGGCGGGGACAGCGCGGGCGCAGGAGGAGGAGAAGAAGGAGCAGGAGCCTCCCCGCCAGAAAGAGGAGGTCCGGGTCGTCGCGCCGACCCCGGTGGACGGGATGCCGGTCGATTCGATGCATTTTCCCGGGAACTTCCAGCACCTCGAGGTGGACGCGGGGAGCCGGGCGACTGGGGCGACGGAGCCGCTCTCCCGGTCGCTCGGAAGCGTCAACCTCTCGGGCCCGCAGGGCAACGCGCTGGAGCCGGACGTCTTCTACCGGGGATTCGAGGCGTCGCCGCTGCTCGGCACGCCTCAGGGCATTTCGGTCTACCAGGACGGTGTGCGCTTGAACGAGACGTTCGGAGACACGGTTCACTGGGCCCTCGTCCCCCCCGGCGCGCTCAAGAGCATGGATCTGGTTCCCGGATCCGACCCTCTCTTCGGCCAGAACACGATCGGAGGTTCCGTCTCGTTGCACACGAAGACCGGCTTCGACACTCCCGGGACGGTCGCGACGATCTCCGGCGGATCGTTCGGCCGCCGGGGCGCGGCGTTGGAGACGGGCGGGCACCGCGGCGCCTTCGCCTGGTTCCTGGCCGGCGACGGCCTGGCCGAGGACGGCTGGCGGCGGGACTCCGAGTCGCGCCTGTCCCGCGTCTTCGCCGATGGCAGCTGGAGGAGCGGCGAGCGCTCGATGGACCTGACGCTCCAGGCCTCCTCGGACCGGATCGGCGCGAACGGCACGGTGCCGGAGAGCCTTCTCGAGTCGGACCGCTCGGCCGTCTTCACCCGGCCGGACCTCGCGACCACGCGCGACGGTCTTGTCGCCTGGCGCGGACGTTTTCCGCTCTCGCCCTCGACGGCCCTCCTCGGCAACGTCTCGGCACGCTGGACGGCGCCGGAGTCCTCCAACGGCGACGCCACGCCCTTTTTCCCCTGCACGTCCCCGCCGGGACTGCTCTGCTCTGAAGCGCCGGAAGGGCCGCGCGTCGTCCTCGATCAGAACGGAAAGCCCGTTCCCGCGGGCTCCGACGCCGTCATCAATCGGACGCGCGCAACGGAAACGGACTGGTCGGCGACCCTGCAGCTCGAGGCTCGCGAGCCGCTCTTCGGCCTGCCGAACCGGCTCGTGGCCGGCGTGGCGGCGGAGGACGGACGCACGCGCTACGAATCCTCCGTCGAGATCGCCAGCTTCGACTCGAACCTCGTCGCCGCCGGATCGGGCCTCTTCGCGGCCGATTCGGCTGTGCGCGTCAAGTCGGCGAGAACGAACCTCGCCGCGTTCGTTTCCGACGCGCTTTCCCTGTCGCCAACGGTGACGCTCACCGCCGGAGGGCGCTTCGATCACTCGCGCACCTCCCTCTTCGACCAGATCGGGACGGCGCTCGACGGCCGGCACGAGCTGTCCAGGTTCAACCCGATGGCCGGCCTGACCTGGCAGTTTTCACCGGAGCGGGTCGCATTCGCGGGTTACAGCGAGGCGATTCGCGCGCCGACGCCGGTCGAGCTCACCTGCGCCGACCCGGAGGCTCCCTGCCGTCTTCCCAATGCGTTCACCTCCGACCCTCCATTGAGCCCGGTCCTTGCCCGCACGCTCGAGGCGGGCCTTCGCGGGCGGGAGCGATTCGCCGCCTGGAGCGTCGCGCTCTTTCGAACCACGACGGACGACGACATCCTCTTCGTCGCCAACGGCGCCGGCCGCGGCACCGGCCACTTCGAGAACGTCGGACGCTCCCGCCGTCAGGGGATCGAGGTCAACGCCTCGGGGTCCGCCGGAATCTGGAGCTGGTTCCTGGACTACAGCTACCTCGACGCCCGATTTGAGTCGAGCTTCCTCGAGAGCAGCCCCGACCATCCCGACTCCGAGGACGGGAGCATCTTCGTGCCGGCCGGCAGCCGGTTCCCGAGCGTCCCCCTGCACAATGCGAAGGCGGGAGCGTGGGTCCGCGTCGCGCGCTCGTGGGAAGCCGGTGTCGAGGCCGTGGTCCTGTCCGGTCAGTTCCTCCGCGGCGACGAGGCGAACTTGCTTGCGCCGCTTCGCCCGCAGTTTCGCGTCGGCTTCGACGTCCAGTACCAGGCGACCGCGAGCCTCACTCTCTTTCTCAAGGTGACGAACGTCTTCGACCGCCGCGACGCGGACTTCGGGCAGGTCGGGAACGCGCAGCAGGTCCTCGGAGACGCCTTCTCCGACTATCGCTTCGTCAACCCGGCCGCCCCTCGCCTCTTCCGCGCCGGAATCCAGGTCCGGCTCTGAGGCTTGCCTGCGGTTTCACCGCTTACGTTGCGTGGTGTTCCATCGGCTCTTGCCTCCCTTCTTCCGACGCCAGGAGCCCGGTTTTGCGTTTCCGAGGCCGCCGACCCAATACAATTCCGCTGTAGTGATGAGAGCCCTTCGCTGTTTCGTGGCTGCCCTCGTCCTGGCGGGGCTCGGATCCGCCGCCGCGCAGACCCGCGACGAGGCGCGCAAGGCGGTGATCGAGCGGGCGAAGTCCTTCGAGCTCGGCACACTGTACATTCCGCCGCCCGGCGAGGCGATCGACCATCATGCGGCGGGATTTGCCAAGGTCATGTGCTCGGCCGTTTTCATCACCGGCCTCGATCCGGCTTTCGCGGCGGAGAACGTCGGCGGCTTCACGGCGCCGTTCGCGGAGCGCGCGAAGCTCGGCTCTCCCGTCATTGACCGCAAAAAGAAGATGGTCGAGGTCCCGGTTCCCGGCCGCGCGTCCCGGGTTGCGGTCTATACGGGCGACCAGGGCTGCGTTTCGCTTCCGAGAGGACGGAAACGTCCGTTCTTCAAGCCGGTGCGTGTCAAGAGCCGGCTCCCGAAAGCCGCGAATCAGCCGTGGCCGATGGGCGACAAGCTGCCCGATTCGCCGCTCCCCTCCTCGCTCGACGAAACGAAGGTCAAGGCCGCAGTGGACGCCGCGTTCGATCCGCCGGAAGGGATGACCGCGGCATTCGTCGTGACCTGGAAGGGTCGTCTGATCGCGGAGAGGTACGGCGCGGGAATCACGCTCCGCACGCCGCTGGAAGGCTGGTCGATGGGCAAGAGCGTCGCGGGAACGCTCATGGGCATCCTGATCCAACAAGGCGCCTACACGCTCGACCAGCCGGCTCCCGTGCCGGAGTGGCGGGCGCCCGGAGACCCCCGCGCGAAGATCCGGATCGTGGACCTTCTCCACATGTCGAGCGGACTACGGATCAAGGCGCCGCAGGACCCCGACTACGATCCGGCGGGAACCTATCCCGACCACTTCTACCTCTACACGGGAACGGTTAACTCGTTCCAGTTCGCCGCGACCCGGCCCCTCCAATGGCCGCCGAATACGGTCGGCCGGTACCACAACACGGACCCGGTGCTGATCGACTACCTGGTCCGCCTCGCCGTCGAGAAGCGCGGCGGAAAGTACCTCGCTTTCCCACGCCGCGCCCTGTTCGACAGGATCGGGATGCGGACGATGGTCGTCGAGACGGACGCGTACGGGAACTTCCTGCTGCAGGGCTACGAGCTCGCCTCGGCGCGCGACTGGGCGCGCCTCGGGAACCTCTACCTGCAGGACGGCGTTTGGAACGGCGAGCGCATCCTGCCGGAAGGCTGGTCGAAGTTCGTCAGCACGCTCGCCCCCGCGTGGGAGGCGGACAAGCGCCCGATCTACGGCGGCTTTTTCTGGCTGAACGGCGACGGCCAGTACCCGGTTCCGAAGGACGCGTATTTCATGTCCGGCGCCGGCGGGCAGACGACGATGATCATCCCCTCGCACGACCTCGTCGTCGTCCGGCTCGGGCACTATCGAGGCGCCGCGGCCGGAGCGGAGAGCTTCAAGAAGGCGCTGGCGCTTCTGATGGAGGCGGTCCCGAAGGACCACTGACCGACAGGCGCCGGTAGTCTTCGGGCTTCTCCCGCCGTGGGAAGACCTCGGGATGAAGGATCTCGGCGAGGATCTCGACGCCGTCCACGACACGCGGGCCCGGGCGGTTGAAGTAGGCGCCTCCGTGGACCGCGTAGATCTCTCCCGATCGAACCGCCGGAAGAGAATCCCAGCCGGGCCGGCTCGCCAGGAGCCGGACGTCGCGAGCGTTGCGCTCGACGTCGAAACCGCAGGCCATCAGGACGAGAACCTCTGGGGCGTACTCGAGGACCTCCTTCCATTCGACGGAGACCGAGGGCTCGCGGTCGCGCCCCAGAAGCTCCTCTCCGCCGGCGCGCCGGACCATCTCCACGACCCAGTGGCCTGAAACCATGACGGGATCGAACCATTCGAGGGTCGCCACGCGGGGCCGGCGCGGGTTGCCGCGGAGAAGTCCCTTGACGCCCGCAAGCCGCATCGACAGCTCCGCCACGCGGTCTTCCGCCGCCTTCGGTCGTCCGGCCGCGTCGCCCACCCGCCGGATGTCCAGGAGGACGTCGCTCAAAGAATGGGGGTGGAGCGACAGGACGCGCGGCCGCCGCAGGAACCGGCCCACCGCCTCGGCGGCGAGGGCCTCCGGGACCGCGCAGACGTCGCAAAGCTCCTGCGTGATGATCAGGTCCGGGGCGAGCGACGACAGGACGTCCTGGTCGATCACATAGACGCCCGTGCCCGTCTGCATCGCCGACCGGATCCTGCGGTCGATCTCCTCCTGGGAGAGACCTTCCGACTCGAAGGCCGGCCGAACGACCTTCGGCAGCCGCGCCACCTCGGGCGGAAAGTCGCACTCATGGGTGACCCCGACGAGGTCTTCCCCGAGGCCAAGCAGACAGACGATCTCCGTCGCGCTCGGAAGCAGGGAAACGATCCTCACGGGAGCCTCAGACTACGTCAAAACGGCCGCGACGTTCTCGGCAGCTGCGGCCACGAGGGGATGAGAATTTTCGACCGCGCGTCGTCTACGGCCCAGGCCGCTCCGGATCGGCGCAGGTACACGCTCGCGGTCAGCGGCATGGCGAGTTGCCCGGCGCCGCTCGCGCCGGGAGGCGAAGGGAAGTGGTACGAGAAGACCGCCACGCAGGAGTCGGAGTCGCGCCCGTCCTGCGCCGTCTCCATCTCGACCGAGGTGACGCCGTCGAGGACGGGCTGGCTCTCCGGCGCGCCGGACAGAAAGGCCTTCGAATGCCGGAGGATCGTCGCGGCGCGCGCCGGCGTCATCCGGTCCGAGCAACCGGCGCTTCCCAGGAGGAGCGCGATGCCCGCCGCTGCCAATCGAAGTCTCACGGGAGCGGCAATGTACTCTTGTCTCCGATGGACGCTTCCTATGTTCTCGGCCATTCCGAGCGCGAGCTCGGGCGTCTGAACCGGCAGGCGCGGCTCATCGAGCCGATCACGCGGCGGTTCCTCGGCGCCGCCGGGATCGATCCTGGGATACACGTGCTCGACGTGGGCAGCGGCGCCGGCGATGTCGCCTTCCTGCTGGCGGATCTCGTCGGACCCGGCGGTGAAGTCGTCGGAACAGACCGATCCGCGAGCGCTCTCGCAACGGCGAGGCAGCGAGCCGCCGAGCGATCTCTTGGAAACGTCGTCTTCCGCGAGGGAGATCCGGCGGAGATGACGTTCGACCAGCCCTTCGATGCGGTCGTCGGCCGCTATGTTCTTCTCTTCCAGCCAGACCCGGCGGCGATGATTCGACGGCTGGCCCGAAACGTCCGACCCGGGGGCCTGATCTTCTTCCACGAGCCGGACTTCGACGGCGCCCGGTCCTCCCCTTCCGCGCCGACTTACGACCGGTGTTTCCAATGGAACGTCGAAGCTCTCCAGTCATCCGGCGCGGACGTCCGGATGGGCGCCAGGCTGTTTTCCGCCTTCCTCGCCGCCGGTCTCCCGGCGCCCACGATGCAGCTGGAGACGCTCATCGCCGGAGCCGCGAACAACACGGGCCCTCTCGACCTGATCGCCGACCTCACCGGCTCGCTGGCCGGCACGATGGAGCGCCTCGGCATCGCGACAGCCGCGGAAATCGGCCTCGAAACCCTCCACGAACGGATGACCCGCGAAGCCGCCGCCGCCGGCAGCGTGATCCAGGGCCGCTTCGAGATCGCCGCCTGGTCGCGGCTCGGATAAACGAAACCCGGGCTATTCCTCTAAACGCAGGAGCCCGGCTTCCTCGCACATCTCGACTAACCGGCGGCTCCACCAGCGAGCGCCACCCTCGGACGCCCGGCGGACTTCCAGCTCAACCATCTCGCGATAGGCATGGAGTCCCCTGAAGAATCCGCCCGCGATCAGCGGGATCGTGGCGGCGTTGCCGATATCGCTTCCCGACGGAACGCCGTGACCAGCCTTTTCCGGCACCTTGGTCATCGCGACCTCCTCGAATCCTGAACCGGGAAACACCCCGCGTTCACTGTGAAGTTCACCGGCGCGCGAGGAAAGGATTCGCCTCAGCCTCGGTCTTAATCTCGTTTTCAGGCCGGCGCCGCCAATCTGAGAAATCTCTCAAGAAACCATGCCCGCGAGGGATCATTCGGGAATTCTGAGGAGGTTCCCATGATCAAGATCTCGGTCACCGAGACGGATTTCTTTCTCCCCGAGGACGGCCCCACCGCGGAGAAGAGGTTTCTCGATCTCTTGAACAAACTTTCCGAAGTCTGGATCTCCGCCTTCGGCTTCACCCTTCAGCCGATGTTCGACGAGCTGAAGAAGGCGGACACCTCCGGAGCGAAGATCCACCTTCTCCTCGACCACAGCCAGTCCGTCGGCCAGGCCGAGGCGCCGAAGGTCAAGGACCTCGCGGCGCACATGAAGCACGGAGACCTCACGATCACCACCGCCGGCATCCACAGCGGCGCCCCGGAGCAGATCTGGCACTGGAAAGGAATGGTCGTCCAGCCGACCGACGGAAAGGAGAAGTACTGCTGGGAGGGAAGCACCAATTTCTCTCTGAGCGGCTGGCTCCAGGGCAACTCGGCGAGGATCTTCCGCTCGGATACCTGGGCCGGCGTCTTCGTCCACCAGTTCGAGGCCCACAAGGCCTGGGCCCGGAAGAACGAGCCCCAGTACCAGGTTTGAAAGAATCGCGACATGGCAAACCTGCTCCTGATCGCAAGCTTCGTCGCCGCGCTGGCCGCGCCGGGAAAGGCCCCGGCGTCGAAAGGCGAGCTCGTCGCCGTCAACGGCGGACGGCTCTACGTCGAGGAGTGCGGAGAGGGAAAGGCGATCGTCCTTCTCCACGACGGCCTGCTCCATTCGGTCGTGTGGGACGACGTCTGGCCGGGTCTCTGCGGCCGGTACCACGTCGTGCGCTACGACCGCCGTGGGTTCGGACGCTCCGACGCTCCGACCAAGGCCTTTTCTCCCGTCGAAGACCTGGCAGGAGTCCTCGAGCACTCCAAGACTTCGCGAGCGGTCGTCGTCGGCTGTTCGTCGGGAGCGGCCCTGGCGATCGATTTCGCAATCCACCACCCGGAGCTCGTCGAGGACCTCGTCCTCATCGGAGCGGTTGTGCACGGGATGCCTTCCTCCGTGTTCTTCGACGAGCGCGGGACTCGCAACAACGCCCCGCTCCAGAAGGGAGACGTTCGGGCGGCCGCGAAGAACTGGTCGGAGGACCGCTTCCAGATCGGCGGCAAGAACGACACGGCGAGACGGAAGATCTTCGAGACGCTCGCCTCCAACCCGCAGAACCTTCGGTACACGGGCGAGTTCGAGCTGCGCTTCAAGTCCCCGGCGATCGCCCGCCTCGCCGAGATCCACGTACCGACCTTCATCCTCGACGGCGAGCGGGACATCCCCGACGTCCACGCGATGAGCGGGGCCATCCAGTCGGGAATCTGGGGATCGCGCCGCGAAGTCATCCCGGGGGTCGGCCACCTCGTGCCCCTCGAGGCCCCGGCCGACCTGAATTCCCGGATCGCCGCCTTCCTCGAGAAGCACGAGGTCGTGGCGGTGCCCCGGGAAACGCTCGCCAGCTACGCCGGCCGCTACGAGATCTGGGGCAGCGCGGCCGAAGTCGCGCTTCGCGACGGGCGTCTGACTCTGACACTGCCTGCAGAGAGAGAGCTGCCCCTCTTCCCTTCCTCGGACACGACGTTTTTCCTGATCGTCTGGGGCGAGACCGAGATCCAGTTCACGAAAGACGCCGCCGGCGCGGTGACCGGATTCCGGTACCGACAGGGAGGCCAGACCCAGACCGCGAAGCGCCTCCCTGCCGGCTAAGCCCCGGGCGAATAGCGCAGCTCGGCGCGGCCGAACGCTTCCAGCATCTGTGCTTCGGAAGGCGGGGCCAGGACGTAGTGTGCCGCGAACTCCTCGGCCTGCGGGTAGTCCGTGCGGCGGATCCGATCGGCCGCATCCATCAGGTCATAGTTCGTATGCCGGAGCTCCGCGTCGGGACCGAGCAGGAGCCAGTCCGCGCCCGGCCGTCCGAACGGCATTCCGACGCTGCCCGCGTTCAGAACCCGGACGCCACCGACCATCCGGTCGAACTGCATGTGCGTGTGGCCGCAGACCACGACGGAAGTAGCCACGTCCCGAAACACGGGAGCGAGGCGTTTCGCCGGTGTCTTTCTCGTGAAGATCTCGTTCTCGTGCCGCGGCGTTCCGTGACAGAAGAGCACCGAGCCGACGCCCGGGATCTGCAGCGTCCGCGTCTTCGGCCACGTCGAGATTCGCTCGACGCCGTGTGGACCGATCACTTCGGCCGACCAGCGAATGGCCGCACGGGCGGAATCGGGCATGGGCTCGAGGTCTCTTCCCTCGAGCTCGGCCAGGACCGCGACCTCGCAGTTCCCCTGAATCGGAAGCACCGCAATGTCCAGGCCGAAGAGGCGGCCGAGCGTCTCGCGCACCATCGGGCCTGGAAGGACGTCTCCGCCAATTACGATCTGATCTACCTCCGCCTCGCGAACCTCCCCCAGCACCGCCTCGAGCGCCGGCAGATTTCCGTGGATGTCGTAAAGCGCCGCGACCCGCACGTATCAGTCTAGGGCGTCCGTTGCGGCCTGCGCCGCCGGCCAAACGGCAGCAGGACCAGGAAGCCGATGAGAAACCACTGGAGGAAGCCCAGGATTCCGACGACGGCCAGGCTGGGGCCGGAAGTGCTCGCGCCGGGGAGGCGCAACGCCAGGGCGAAGGGGATCAGGAACAGGTTCGCCAGCGCCACCCTGAAGAGCACCGGCACGTCGAGCCTGTTCAGGACGACGAGAAGCTCCAGGCCGACCAGCACGACCGCGATCGCAGCCGCAATGGTGACCCGCTTGGCCGTCGTCATTGGCCGACAGCTTACGGCTTACGGGGCGCAGGGAGCGCCGGCGCCGATCCAGTCCTTGAACCTGGCGACGAATTCGTCGCGCGGGATCGGGACCGGGGCACGGCCGACTCCGGGACTCCAACCCCAGCCGACCAGCGCGTCTTCGGAGACGTGGCGGATCAGAGCCTCGAAGTTCCTTCCGCCGTTTTTTGCCGGGTCTTTGACGAGCCGGCAGAGGGCGCCGCTCGAGAGGCCGATGAAAACCATCTTGTGGCCGGGCGGCGGAAGCTTCCAGCTCGGCGCGCCCGGCGGCATGTGCTCGCCCCAGGCCGTGGGCGGATTCGCCGCGCCGTGGCAGGTTGCGCACGTGAGTCCCGGCGAGCCGTTGCCGTCGGGGCCGCGCCGCACGTTCTGCGCGTGCGGAAGCCCCTGATCGAACTGCAGCGGCGCGTCCCCCGGAATGTGGCAGTTCTGGCAGCGCGGATGCTGAAGCACCGCCTTCACCGTCTCGAACGCCGCAAGCCCGTCTTCCCTGGAGGCGGGCGCCGGCGCGGTGGCGCTCGAAGGAGTTCGCGCCGTCCAACCGATCGAGAACGCGATCAGCGAGGCGGCCAAACCCAATCTCCCTTTCATGGTCTCCTGCTCACGTCAGCCGCAGCGGCAGCTTCCGCAGCCGCTTCTGCGTGCCGGCGAAGACCGCGTTCGCGACCGCCGGCGCGATGGGAGGCGTCCCCGGCTCGCCGGCTCCTCCGGATTTCTCCCGGCTCGGGACGATGTACACCTCGATCTTCGGCATCTCGTTCATGCGGAGGATCGGATAGTCGTTGAAGTTGGCCTGCTGGACGCGGCCGTCCTTGAAGGTCAGCTCGCCGTAGAGCGCGGCGGTCAACCCGAACACGATGCCCGACTCCATCTGCGCGCGCACTCCTGCCGGATTGATGCAGACTCCGCAGTCCACCGCGCACACGACGCGGTGGACGCGAATCCGATTGCCCTCGGTCGAGACTTCCGCGACTTGGGCCACGAAGCTCTCGAACGACTCGTGCACGGCGAGGCCGCGGGACCTCCCGGCGGCAAGCGGCGTGCCCCAGCCCGCCTTCTCAGCGGCCAGGTTCAGGACTCCGAGGTGCCGCGGATGGTCCTTCAGCAGACGCCTGCGGTAGGCCAGCGGGTCCTGCCCGGCGGAGTGGGCGAGCTCGTCGATCATGCTCTCCATCGCGAACGCGGTGTGCGTGTT
>DATFQY010000143.1:0-9066 GCA_035263845.1 Thermoanaerobaculia bacterium
GATGAGGCTGCTGACCGGGTTCTCCTTCTGCTTCGCGAGGTCCTCAGGAGTCTCCCGGGTTCCGGCTTGCGGGCTCTGCCCTGCGCCGGATCCCGGCCAGAGGAGCACCGCCAGGGCAAGCATCCAGCGGGCGATCCGTCAGGGCCCTTTGCGCCGGGGAGTCGTGAGGACCACTCGCTGCCGCGGAGGCAGCGTCTCGTAATCGAAGACTCCACCGCCCCATGTGCCGGCGTAGATCCTGGCCGAAGCCGAAGGATCCCCACGCATCTCTCTACCCATGATCAAGAGACCCCGCTTTCACTGCGGAGCGATTACCGCCGAGATCATATCTGGGTTGGCCCGCAGCGCACAGAGAGTTTGGTGAAGAGAGTCTGGGGTCAGTCTGTGAATATATGAGTTGGATGCGCGTTCGAAGAACGCCTCCCTCGAGGATCAAACGTCATCGTCGCGCGAAACGCAGAGCCCTGGTTCGTGGCGCGAGAAGTCTCCGAGCGGAGGCGAGGAGGAGCCTCGCACCGCGGGAGCGTAGCGGGTTTGGATGATCAGGCGAGCGGTCGAGCGCGCATCCGCGGGAGCCGGTCGCCGGCGACGCGATGCGGCATGGACCCCAGGATCTGGCGTCGCGCCTCTTCCCCGGGAATGCTCTCCACCGACCCGGAATCCAGTTCGCGCAGGCGGCGGACGATCTCGACACTCCACTCGGCCCGGCGTTTTTCATCCAATCCGAGCGGAGCCGGCGGAGGGACGTGGCTGGCCATCGCGGACGCCTTTCGAACCGACGTTCTCCTGGAAGGGCCTCCGATGGGAGTTTCCGTGATAGGCTCTTTTCGTTCTCGATTCGCTCGCCTTTCGGCAGACCTGCTCTGACCCAATCCCGAACGAAATATACGAGAATGCGAACAGCCGTCCGCCGGCCGGCCTTTCGGTTCCGATTCTCGCCGGCAAGAGCCGGATCTACCGGCATTGAGGAACGTTTCATGAGGCTCTATGTAGGCAACCTCCCGTACAACATTTCCAACGACCAGCTGCGCGACATGTTCGCGAAGTACGGCGTTCCCGACTCGGCGCGGGTGATCACCGATCGCGATACCGGCCAGTCCAAGGGGTTCGGGTTCGTCGAGTTCAGCGACGACGAGCAGGCAAGGCAGGCCATGGCGTTGAACGGCACCGAGTTCGGCGGTCGGTCATTGACCGTCAACGAGGCGCGGCCGCGCAACGAGGGATCGGGAGGCGGCGGGCGCTCCCGCTACTAAGACCGGGAGCCTGCGAATGGGATCCTCGGGGGACCTTGCGGTCCCTGGATCCCACCGCGATCCGGACCCGCGGAAGGTACGAGGAGCCGTGACTCAGCGAGTCGTGGCACCCGGCAACGGCAAGTGGTTGGGCACCGTGATCCGCGAGACCTGTCCGCAGCCGCAAAGGCGCAGGAAGGATTCGCCCACGGCGCCTCCGACGGCTCCCCGGTTCAGGGCCCCACAAGCCTCGCAGGCCGACTCGATGGGGCGAATCTGTGATCCTACAAAGCCGTACCAGAAGCGCAGACAGCTGTCGAGGGCCGGCCAGCTCTCATAGACGATGGCACTCCCGTTGTCGGCCGAGAGCGCCTTGCGAACTCCGGCGATCTCGTTGGCGGAGTGCGCGTCGAAATGTGCGAGCCGCCCGCGCAGAGCGGCGTCGGTCAACGTACCCGGCCTCGAATTGCCGCCCTCCGCCGAATCGATGAGGAACGAAATCAGCCCCGGCCGGTTATTCACCGCGGGAAGCCGGGAGAGCACGATGGCAAACGCCCTCTGGGCGACGCCTGGCTTCCGTTGAGAGGAAGAATCCATGACGCAGCTCGCTTTCTCGCCGGAACCGGCGACGGGTGGTCACGGATTGACAGAAGTGATCCGTCGGAGGAGCTCGGTGACCTTCAGGCTATCACGCCGGAGTGGCCTCGCCTGATTCGCCAGGGTGTCCACGGTGACCCCTCGCGACGAGCCGGGAGCAGATCCTTCGCTTCGCTCAGGATGACAAGGGGAACTCCTACGCCGGGACTTCCTCAGAAGCAGATCCAATGTTCGGCGAGATGCTCTGTAGTGACGTGTTTGCTGACCATGGGATTAGGATTTCCTAAGCAAGAATCGGGCGGTCGCCCCGAGCTCACATCAGGTGCTTTTCGGGCGGCGGCGGGGCAGGCGAGCCGTCGGACCAGCTACGCACCGGGATGAAGAGGACCGTCGATTCGATCGCGCTGCCATCCTGCCCGATGACGGGTGAGCCTTCCTTGCCCGCGCCCCAGTTCTCGGCCTGGCCGTGCGGAAGGAAGAACATCACATGGGGAAGCCATGGGCCCGCCGCGGCGTCGCTCAAGTAGCCGCGCTTCGATAGCATGAAGGAAAAGGCGCCCGCCTCCGGGGCCTTGAATTCATGGCTGGCGACCGCGGCCCGGGTTCTCTCGATCAGCTGCTGTCTCGTGGCGCCGGCCAGGACCCATTCGGTGCGCTTGAGGTAGCGCGGCAGTTCGGTGCGAGCGGCCGCCGGGTTGAAGCAGTTCGGCGCGCGCAGCCTGGGATTCCAGAACTCGGGATCCTCGAAGCCGGCCGCCCAGGAGCGCTCGACGAAACAGACGAACCCGTTCTTGCCCTTCACGGCCTCCTCATAGCCGTGGCCGCCGAGCACGAGCACCTGGGCGTCTCCGGAAATAGAGGGCGGCGCGGCGCTGCGTGCCAGCGCGATTTCATCCTCGCGGTTCGCGATGCGGTACTGCTCGGCTGGCGCCATTTCGAGATAGGAGATTTTGGGGACTTGCGACAGCGCCGGACGACTCCAGCACAAAGCAGCGAGAACAATCGGGGCGGTGAGAGAGAAGCGAAGCGGCCGCATGGTCAGTCCTCCCTGTCGAACACGCAGCCGATTATCTTCCTCCGCCGCCTCGAAGAGGATTTGGAGATAAACGGGGTCGGTCTTGGATTGTGGTATTTCCGTTAGCCGAGGCCGCCCACAAATCTCACCGTGTCGCCAGTTTCCGCAGGACCCGCTCGCTGCCGTCGGGGAGGGTCGTGACGATGGAATCCACCTTCCCTTCTTGTCGATGAAACCTCATCGTGTTGCCGCTCACGGGAATGTAGTACCTGTCCCCCGCGATCGGATAGATCTGATTCTCATCACGATAGATCTCGCCTTCGTGAACGGCGACCTCGACCGGATCGTCAAGGTCTCCGTAGAGTCCGACCAGGTCGGAGGACGGCTCGAATCCGGCTGCTCGGGCAGGGGGCATCGGGATTGCGAGCACGGGGCGGCCGAGCAGCAGATCATGAATTCGCTGTCGGAGCTGCCAATTCGCGGCGGATTGCAGATTGCTCAGCAGGACGACGACGAGATCCTGGCTCGGAAGCAAATCCAAAGAAGCCTCGTAGCCGTTCACGCGTCCATACCAGCCTCGCCACTTGTCTTTGCCGCCCGCGTTGATCCAGCTTTGCAGCTCTTCCCCCAAGCCGCCGTCCCGGGCCTTGCGGGCGAACGCGACGAGATCGGCCGGCGTCGCGTACACCGACCCGGCACCGGCGAGGAAGCGGAGATCTTTGTAAGGAGCCGCCTCGACCGCAGGTCCAACCCGCCCAGCGCGGAGTACAAATGGGAGCGCGCGGTCAGGCATGAGCCGAGGTCCCGTCTCGCCCACCGCGAAGTTCATTTGCGCAGGCTTGAAGACGGATTCCGCGAGCGCGTCGTCGAACGGTCGACCCTCGATAACCTCGATGACTCGCGCCAGGCAGGTGTAACCGGCGCTGCTGTAGAGTTCCCGCGAGCCCGGCTCAAACAATAGCCCGCGTGCCTTGACACGCTCCACGATGTCCGCGGGGTGAAGCGGCAGCATCTCTTCCGCGGGCGTTGTCACTCGATGCGGCACACCCGCCGTGTGCTTCAGCAGCTGGTCGATCGTCGGTTGTCCCCCGCCGGGGCCTCGCGGGAATCCTGGAATGTACTGCTCAACGCGTGCTCGCGGGTTCAGCCGATTCTGCTTGACGAGAAGAGAGACCAGCGCGTCCGTCATCGGCTTCGTAATGGAGCCAATCCCGAAACGCGTGTGTTCGCTATTCGCGACACGCAGCTCCCAGCTGGCAAACCCATAGGCTCGCTGGAAGACCGCGCGATCACCCCGCTGGACGAGAATGGCGCCGCTGAAGAGATCGGCTCGCGATTGCGGCTCAATCAGCCGTTCGATCTGGCCGGATACGGCGTCCGTCGCCGAGATCGGATCCGGAGCGACGGCCGGAGAACGGAACGGAATCGTCGCCAGAATCGCTCCGATGACGAATCCGAGGATTCCTGGCATGCCGATTCTGACGTCGGCGGCGGCGCAAGGTTTCTCTTACCTGGGTGTGGTCACCCTTTCCCGAAAGATCTATCAACGCTACGGCCACAGGTAGATGAGAACGCGAGAGTTTCCGAAAGAGTTTGGCTGGCCATCGCGGACACCTTTCGAACCGCCGTTCGCCGCGGATGGCAAGTCGAACTCCCCGACTCGGACGCCGCGGGCTAGTTTGGGGTCCAGGCGATCTGGATCGGGCCGGTAGGGTTCGGGCCGGCCGCCTCGGGTTCGAGCGTGACTTCGAGGCGGTCGGGGCGCGAGGCGAGCGCGGGGTGCTCGGCGATCCTGCGGGCATGGCCTGAGGAATCCGGGACCGAGTCGCCCAGCGGGATCCAGGTCCCGCCGTAAAGGGCCCAGACTCGATAGACGCGGCCGGCGGGCGCGGGCGGGAAATTCGAGAGCGTGATGACGGCGATCGGCGAGCCCGGGCGATGCCTGTAGACGCCGTGGATACGCGAGTCCGGAGCGCCGGGCGAAGTCAGGCGCAGGGCCTCGGAGTCGCTCGAGGTGAGCATGGTCAGCGCTCGCTCGTCGCGGGCGAACTCCGCGCGGCCGGAGAAGAGCCGCAGCGCGACGGCGCCGAGGATCGCGATCCCGGCGAGCGCCGCGACCAGCGGAGCCAGCCGCAGGCGCAGGGCCCGCAGGCCCGCGCGGATGCGCGACTTCGCGGTTCCGAGCGGGAGCTTCAAGGCCGAGGCGATCTCGTCGTGTGAAAGCTGATCGAAGAAAGCGAGCCCGAGGGCCTGACGCTGCGGGGGCGGAAGCTCTTCCAGGGCGCGTCTCAATGCCGAGTGCCGGTAGGCGTTCCAGACTTCCTCGGACTGGCCGGGGCCGGGTTCCGGAATGCTGGCGAGCTTCTCGCCTTCGGGATCCGCCTGGATCTGCGGACGCCGGCTCTTCCGGCGCAGCTCGTTGGCGATCCGATAGTGGGCGATCTGCAGCAGCCAGGGGCGAACGGGTCCGCGCTTGGCGTCATAGGTGGGAGCGCTCTTCCAGACGGAGAGGAAGACGTCCTGCACGATGTCTTCGGCGGTCGGGCGGTGGAGCGCCTGCGAGGCCATGCCGAGGACGGTCGGAGCGTAGCGGGCATAGAGAAGGCCGATCGCGTCCTGTTGCCCTGACGCAAGATCGCTCATCAGCGCCTCGTCGGTGACGTCCTTCTCGATAGCCGCGTCGCGCATGTTACCGCTCGCTCCCGAGCATCCGGCGCTCCTCGGGGGAGAGGCGCGGCAGCCGGCGCAGGGCCGCGACGAGCTGCCAGACCTCTTCCTCGCTCCGCGAGGCGCCGAAGGCGGGCATGCCTGTCATGCGGATTCCATTCGAGACGATCCATTTGAGCTCGCCGTCCGAGCGGGCCTGGACGCGCGCCAGGGTCAAGCCCGGGGCCGGAGGATTGAGGCTCGCGCCCCCCTCCGTCGGATCGACTCCCGGAGCGCCGTGGCAGGAGACGCAGTGGGTCTTGAAGAGGGCGAGCCCCGCGGCGAGCGCCTCGGGCGAGCGGGCGAGGGGGTTGGCCACCTTTGGCGCGTAGCGCTCGATCGAGCGGTTCAGCGCAAAGGTGGCCAACTTCTCCTCGAGCCGGCCCGGCGGTTTCGCCGCCGAGAAGTTGACGAGCCCGGCCGTGAGGGCGATTCCCGCGCAGAGAGCGCCGAGCGCCGGGAGCAGGAGCAGTTTGCCGATGGTTCGCACGTCTTACTCGACTTACTCGACGACGACGGTCAGCTTCATGTTGCCGTGCCCGGCGCCACAGAAGTGGTGACAGATGGCCGTGAACGTGCCGGCCGTCTGCGGGGTGACGCTGATCTGCTGCGTCTCTCCAGGGGTCAAGTCCGTGTCGATCTTCAATGTCCGGATGAACAAGCCGTGGGTGACGTCCTCGCTCTTGACGACGAGCTTGACGGTCTCCCCTTTCTTCAACGTGATCGTCGATGGAACGAACTCGAATCGCTTGGCGGTGATCGCGATCGTGCGGGGCTCTTCGGCGCCGTTGGCCGCCCTGGCTGTCACGGCCGGGGCGAGAAGCAGGAGAAGAGCGAGGATGCGAGCGGTCTTCACAGGGAACCTCCTTCTTTCATCAGTTGCTGGATGCCGACGGTGCCCGAGAATTCGCGCAGCGTCAGCTCGACTTCTTCGATTCGGGGCGGGCCTCCGGCACGGGCTCCGGGCTCATGGACGACGCGCAGGCCGAGGTTCTGGAACGGCTTCTTGGGGTCGAACGGAATCGGCTTCTTGGGGACGCCCGTCTCGGGGTCCGGGAACGCGAAGATCAGGGAGCGGGCCGCGATGTGAGTGGCGTGTCCCTCCGTGTGCGTGTGCTCGCGGTGGATGTGGCCGTAGAGCACGGTCACGTTCTCGTAGGGGGCGAGCGCGTTCATCACCTCGTCTCCGTCACCGGTGAACCACTCCCAGTCGGGGCGCAGGTCGAAGAGCGGCCGGTGGGTGAAGACCACGATCGGCGCGGTCACCGGGAAGCGTGCGAGATCCTTTTTCAACCACGCGACCTGCTCGGGGCCGACGTTGGGCTTTGCCAGCGAGACGTTGTCGAGCGCGATGAAGTGCACGCCGCGGTGGTCGAAGGAATAGTGCGTCTCGCCGAAGTTCTCCCGGAAGAGCTTGCCGCCGTCCAGGCCAGCGTCATGCTCGCCCGGAACGGACTTGATGAGAGGGACCTTCAGGCGGCCAGCGATCTTCTGGAAGAGCCGCATCCGATCGGCGTGCTCTCCCGGGTTCTCGCTGTCATGCGTCAGGTCTCCGGTGAAGAGGACGAGATCGGGGCGCTCTTTCAGGCCGTTGATCATGTCCACCGCCTGCTCGAAGGCCTGCGTGCCGAGCGGGTTGGGCGGCCCCGAGAATCCCACGTGGGTGTCGGAGAGCTGGACGAAGGAGAAAGGGGTCGGGGCCTCTCCGTTCTCCTTGCCGAGCAGCGCCGCGATGCGCCGGCCGCCGGGGGTGGCGCCCAGGAGCGGGGCGACGTGAAACAGCGCTCCCACTCCGATCGAGGCGCCGGCGATCTTCATGAACGTTCTTCTGTCAACCGGGTCTTTCATTTTTCCTCCTCGAATCCGGTTTGAAGCGGTTACCGGCGGGAGAGCTTCGCCGCCGGGACGGCCGGGGGGGCCGCCGGGCGGGCGGGCATCTCGAATCGCCGGGACTCGGACCAGGTCTGCTGGGTATCCGGCTGCGGCGGGTTCGGCTCCTTGGTCGCCTGGCCCGAGGTCGTGCAAGCGGCGGAGATCGCGAGAACTGAAAGAGTCAGGACGAGAACACCGAGCTTCTTCTTCATGGCAACTCCTTCTCAAGATTGAACCCGGCCAATCCGTGGTTCGAGGGGGAATACACCGCCGCGCCCGCCTGGATTGAGGCCGCCCGGCTCCTTAATGACTTGTTCAGATTCGCGCCGCGCAGGAGGAGGGCGTGTTCACCCGGGCCGAGGGCGCGGGTGCTCGAGGTGTCGCTGTTCTCAAGACAGGATTAGGGAGGGGGACCCACGAAATCCATTCCTCACCCGCCGGTGAACTCTGTGCCGAACGCGGGATGTCCCCGCTTCAGTACTGAGGAGGACTCGTCATGAAGAGACTCTTTGCCTGGCTTCTCAATCCCCCCGATTCCGCTCCGAAGGCGACCATCCTGGTTCGGATGATGGCCGGCGGCGTGTTCCTCTGGGAGGGAATCCTCAAGTTCGTCTACGCGAATCAGGGGGTGGGCCGTTTCACCAAGATCGGGATTCCCTTTCCTCACGCCACGGCGGCTTTCGTCGGCGGTCTCGAAATCCTCGGAGGAGTGCTCTTGATCAGCGGCTTTCTGACGCGGCTCATCGCCGTCCCTTTCGTGATCGAGATGCTGGTCGCGATCCTCTCGACGAAGATCGCTCTCTACCTGGGGACGTCGCCATTGCCGCTTCCTCCCGCGCCCCCCAAGGTCGGGGTCTGGGCGGTCTTGCATGAGGTGCGCTCCGAATACGCTCAAATGATGAGCGTCCTCTTCCTCGGCATCGTGGGCCCGGGACCGTGGTCTCTGGATGCTGTCCTGGCTCGCCTTCGGGCGCGGAAGACTCAAAGACGCGATTGCCTGGACTCGTGCCAGGTCACGGGCAAGCTCTTGGAGGTCCGCGAGCGGGCATGAGCTGCGCTGGCAGCGAGGCGGCGGTGCGGTCGGGGTTCAAATCCCCGCTCCACTGCCAGATTCGGTGTCCATCGATTCAGGACTGGCTCCCGGCTCGCTCTCCCGTTCGCCCTCGGCGGGCCCATCGCTCCGGCCTTCGAGATAGCGTGTTTCTCAAGACGCGATTAAGACCGCAAACAGAAGACATCCATTCCTCACGCGCCGGTGAACTCATTGCCGAACGCGGGATGTTCCAGCGTCAGTAAAAGGAGGTTCGCGGTGACGAAGATGCTCGATATGGCTTGTTCTTCTTGTTCGTGCGGTGGAGGTTGCCCACGCGTCGCCGGCGCTTCGGGCTCCGCCGGACTCAGGACGGACGTCCTCGACGCGACGAACGGAGCGGCGCTGAACCCGGGTGATGCGTCCCTGGTCAGGATGCACGAGGCCGAATTCTTGAAGACGCTCGGTCTTTATCGTGAGCTGGTCGATCTCGAAATCGGCAGAGCCTCGGAATACGGCGCGCGCTGGTGGAGTCGCCGGCTCGTCGAGATGTCCGAAGAGGCCGGGCTGGTGCGTCTTGACGAGTAGCCCTGGCTTCGCGAATCCGTCCGGTC
>DATFQY010000144.1:0-34194 GCA_035263845.1 Thermoanaerobaculia bacterium
GAACGAGAACCCTCAAAGGGAGGTGCGGGGGAACGCCCCCGCCGACAGAAAGCGCCGGCTGGCCGAAGGCCATCGGGCGAAGCCCGCAGCCGGCATCGAGTCCCTCCTCTCGCACCAGCGCTGCCGATGGTTTCTTCGAGCGTTATCTCTGCATTCCCTCGGGCCACTGGATGAAGGATCCGTTGGAGTAGACGATGTCGTCGTTGAAGTTGGTCGTGGTCCCGCAGGTCAACGAGGCCTGCGCCGAGTTGTCCCTGCCGCGGCTGCGGATGTTGTACGAGGTCCGGGACGTCGCGAGGTTGTAATAGAGGGGGTGGTTCCAGCCGTCCGTCCCGCCCTTCCCGGGGAGCTGCGAGATGTAGGTCGGAACCAGGCTGGTGAACGACGCGGAGGTCAGGGCGCTGCCCTCGGCCGTGAACGCTGCGCTCGGGCAGGACGCGGAGGGGTAATGGTTGTCGTCCACCGCGTAGGCCTCCAGCGCCGTCGCCAGAGTCCGCATGTCGGCCATCGTCTTCTTCTGCCGGCCGCGGCTGACCGCGTTGAGGAGGTTGGGAATGGAGATCGAGGCCAGGATGCCGATGATCGCGATGACGATCAGGAGCTCGATCAGGGTAAACCCCGACTCTTCACGCTTCATTTGCTCAGCCCTCCATTCGATTGACCGCGAACTCAGGCTTCGCCAACGCAAAAAGGGAGCCACCGCTGGCAAGCGGCGCCTCTCTTCCGGAGGAAGGACTTACAGGACGACTATGACGAAAGTGATAGTCAAACGTTGTTCTTTTGACCGAAATCGCGTGACGAATCGCGGCCTGCAGGGCGCCCACGGCATTTCGGCCGCGGACTGCCCGTTCCGCCGTCCTGCGCTACAATGACAACTCCCTCGCTATGAGACGGATGCACCGGTTCGGCAGCTTCTTGCCTCTGCTCCTGCTGTGCCTTCCGCTGTCCGCTTCCGAGCGGTTGGCGGAGAAGTCCGGCCGGGAGAACGAGTCCGAGGCGATCCGAGAGCGCATTCGCCTGTACCTGCAGCGCCACGGAGACAACGGGGTCATCGACCCGGAGCGGCGGCTAAAGATCGTCGCCCGCGATTACGCCGCCCGCCGGGAGGAGGAGAAGCTCCGGCGCGCCCTTCCCTTCGGCGTCGGCGGCGACAAGTGGATCTCGCTCGGCCCGACCAACGGAGCCGGGCGGGTCACCGCGGTCGCGCCGCACCCGACCCAGAGCGGTGTCGTGTACGTCGGAACGGCCGGCGGCGGCGTGTGGAAGACGACCGACGGCGGGACGAGCTGGATTCCTCTGACCGACGGGTTGAACGATCTCTCCGTCGGCGCCCTCGCGTTCGCGCCGTCGGACCCGAACACCCTCTACCTGGGCTCGGGGGAAGGCGGCTATGCCATCGACTTCATTCCCGGCATCGGGCTGCTGACGTCCGGCGACGGCGGGGCGACCTGGTCGCTCCCGGCTTCCGTCGTCGCGTCCACGTTCTACCGGCTGTCGGTCCACCCTTCGAATCCGCGCGAGCTCGTCGCGGGGACCAACCAGGGGGGCCTCCGGACGACCGACGGCGGAGCGACGTGGACCCCCGTCATCCCGCGGACGACCTACGGCGACGTCGTGGACATCGTCCGGGACCCGACCAACCCGAGCGTTCTCTACGCGGCCTCGTGGTGCGTCAACGCCTGCTTGAACGGCATCGGCAAGATCCTGAAATCCACCGACGGCGGCTCGACCTGGACCGACAAGAGCTCGGGCCTCCCGGTCACCGGCAACTCCGACTTTCGCTTCAACGAGCGCCTCTCGCTGGCCATCAGCCCCTCCAACCCGGCCGTGCTCTACGCCGCGACGGCGTTGACCGACGCCTTCGGCACGATCACGTCGCACATCTACAAGTCCGTGAACAACGCCGATACCTGGCTGGACCTGACCGCGCTGTCGGGCTCGACGGACAACCGCATCAGCGAGTACCTGGGCGAGCAGTCCTGGTACGACAACACGATCGTCGTCTCCCCGACGGACCCGAACACGGTGCTGGCCGGCGGGGTGCGCTACGTCCGGACGACCGACGGCGGCTCGACCTTCTCGACTCCCCCGTTCGCGGGCACGTCGGTCCACGTGGACGCCCACGACCTGCGGTACCAGGGGAGCACCCTCTACATCGGCAACGACGGCGGAGTCTGGGCGACGCCGGACAACGGCGCGACGGGCGCCTCGCGCAACGACGGCCTCGTCGCGAGGCAGTACTACGCCCTCGCCGTGGACCCTTCGCACCGCAACCGGATCATCGCGGGGTCCCAGGACAACGGGACGGACCAGCGAACCGACGCAGGTGGCACGGCGTGGCGACGCGTCGTTGGTAGCGACGGCTTCGAGTGCGCGATCAACCCGAGCGCTCCCGACGTCGCCTACGGGTCGATCCAGTTCGGCGAGATCGGCCGCAGCAAGAACTTCGGGGCGGCCGGGCAGCCGATCTTCTCCGACATCGACCCGCCGTTTTCCGGCGGCGAGGCGGGGCCGTTCCTGACGGTCCTGACGATGCATCCGACCAAGCCCACGACGATCTACACCGGCTCTTACCGGGTCTGGCGCTCGGAGAACGGCGGCGATACGTGGCTGCCGCTGCCGATGACGACGACGGACGGCACGACCTGGTCCTCGACCACGCTCGTGACCGCGATCGCGGTGGCGAGGAGCAACCCGCTCGTCCTGATGATCGCCAAGAGCCGCCAGGTCCTGCGCTCCGCCGACGGCGGGAAGACCTGGGCCACCGCGTCGTCGGGGCTTTCCGGCGCGGTCGTCAACAACCTCGAGATCGACCCGTCCAACGCGAACGTCGCCTACGCGGCGCTGGCCACGACGACCGGCGCCAGCCTGTTCGCAACGGTGGACGGCGGAGCGACGTGGGCCTCCAAGTCCTCGGGGCTTCCGACCTTCGCGGCGCAGGTCGTGCGCGTGGACCCGACGGACCCGAAGACGCTCTACTGCGGCACGGACGTCGGGGTCTACCGCTCGACCGACCAGGGCGCGTCCTGGTCGAAGTTCGGAACCGGCCTCCCCGCGTCCTCCGTCCACGACCTCCGGATCTTCGAGGACGCCTCCGCGCTTCGCGTCGCCACGCACGGCCGAGGCGTCTGGGAGCTCGACGTTCCGCCCACGGGAAACTCGCCGCCCGTCGTCCAGATCGCACCGGCCGGACCCGTGACGGCGGCGCGCGGCTCCTCCGTCGCGTTCTCCGGCTCGGTCCTCGACGCCGACGGCGGCGACTTCGTCTCCGGGACGTGGAGCTTTCCCGACACGTGGGAAACGGTGGACGCCCAGGGCCCGGCTCCGGTGGCCACGCACGTCTTCCAGCGGACCGGCGTCTTCCCGGTCACCCTGGCCGGGCGAGACAGCCACGGCTCGGTCGCGACGGCGACCACGTTCGTCGTCGTCCCCGAGGCGGCCGACGACTGCGGGGCGCCGATCGTCCTCCCCGCGAGGGGGCCGTTCCCCTACACGGTCATCGTCAACAGCGAGGCCGCGACCGCGTCGGCCACCGACATCGCGGTTCCCGCGGCGTGCGCGGCCAACGCGCAGCCCAACTCGCCGTCGCTCTGGTTCGAATTCACGGCCGCCGTCTCGGGCCTCTACGAGTTCTCCACGTGCGGCGGACAGATCGACACCGTCCTCCAGGTATTCACCGGGCCGCCGTGCGGGCCCCTGACGCCGGTCGCCGCCGGGTGCAATGACGACGCGCCGTCCGGCACGCTCTGCGACGGGACGACCTCCTCGGTCGCGTCGGTCTTCCTCGTCCCGGGGCAGACCGCCCGTGTCCAGGTCACCGGCTTTCTGACGACCGACCTCGGAGTCTTCCCGCTGACCGTCCGCCCGCGCGAGCTCTCCGCGTCGATCCCGCGCGCGACCGCGCTGTCCCGCTACGCGGGCTCCACGGCCGGAGGCACGGAGGTCTCGATCTACGGGTTCAACTTCACCGGCGACACGGCCGTGACCTTCGGCGGCGTCGCCGCGGCGGTCACGGTGCTCGACCCCGGCTTCCTGACCGCGGTCATCCCGGCCCATGCGGCGGGGATCGTGGACATCGTCGTCTCCAACTCGGTGGGCTCCGGGCTTCTCGCCGGCGCCTTCACGTACGCCGCCCAGCCCGGCGCGCCCGCGTGCGCGGCTTCCCTCTCGACGCTCTGCTTGAACGCCGGCCGGTTCCGCGTCCAGGTCGCCTGGCGCGTCCCCTCCCAGGGAACCTTCGGCCTCGCCAACGCCGTCCCGATCACCGGCGACACCGGCTCCTTCTGGTTCTTCTCGGACAACAACCTGGAGCTCGTCATCAAGGTCGTGGACGGCCGCGCCTTCAACAACAAGTTCTGGGTCTTCTACGGCGCGCTCTCCAACGTCGAGTACACGATCACCGTCACCGACACCGTGACCGGCGCGGTCAAGACGTACTTCAACCCTGCGGGGACGCTGGCCAGCGTGGCGGACACGGCGGCGTTCGATGGCGGATCGGCGGCGTTTGCGCCGCTCACGCAGTCCAAAGTCCAAAGTCCAAAGTCCAAGGGAGCGGATGTCGCGGCGAAAGCGGATGCGGCGTGCGTGGCGAGCGGGACGGCGCTCTGCCTGAACGGGGGGCGGTTCAAGGTCGAAGTGGCGTGGAGGGTGCCGGCGCAGGGAACGAGCGGCGTCGGGCTGGCCGTCCCGCTGACGTCGGACACCGGCTACTTCTGGTTCTTCTCGGCCAACAACATCGAGCTGGTGATCAAGGTCGTGGACGGCCGCGCCTTCAACAACAAGTTCTGGGTCTTCTACGGCGCGCTCTCCAACGTCGAGTACACGATCACGGTGACGGACACGCTAACCGGGAGCGTGAAGACTTACGTCAATCCGTTCGGACAGCTCGCCAGCGTCGCGGACACAGCCGCGTTCTAATCGCCACCGGCCGCAGTTTTCGCGCCCGCGTCGCGGACGTAGCGGTCCGCCCAGTCGAGCATCTCCGCGAGGGTGTGGAGGATGGACTCGCGGGCGCGGTAGCCGTGCGCCTCGTTGGGCAGGAGGACCAGCCGCGCCGTCCCGCCGTTGCCCCGGATCGCCTCGAAGAGCCGCTCGGACTGGATCGGGAAGGTCCCCGAGTTGTCGTCCGCCTCGCCGTGGATCAGGAGCAGGGGCTTCTTGATGTGGTTGGCGAACGTGAACGGCGAGATCTTCGTATAGAGGTCGGTCGCCTCCCAGTAGGAGCGGCGCTCGGTCTGGAACCCGAACGGCGTCAGCGACCGGTTGTACGCGCCGCTCCTCGCGATCCCCGCCGCGAAGAGGTCGGTGTGGGCCAGGAGGTTCGCCGTCATGAACGCGCCGTAGCTGTGGCCGCCGACGCAGACGCGCCTGGGATCGATCACGCTCATCGAGTCGAGCTTCTCGATGGCGGCCCGCGCGGACTCGGAGATCTGCTCGACGTAGGTGTTGTTGACCGTCTCGGGATCGCCGACGACCGGCATCGTCGCGTCGTTTAAGACCGCGTAGCCGTGGAGCGCGAAGAAGATCGGCGTTGCCCCGTTCAGCCGGGTGTAGGCGTTCGGCGAGCCGCGGACCTGGCCGGCCGTGTCGGCGTCGGAGTACTCCAGCGGGTATGCCCAGATGAGGAGCGGCAGCCGCGTCCCGGGCTTGTAGTCCGGCGGCAGGTAGAGGGTGCCCGAGAGGGCGACGCCGTCCTTGCGGGTGTAGCGGAGGAGCTGCTTGCTCATCTTCGACACCTGCGGCGTCGTGTCGGGAAAGTCGGTCACTCGCCGGCGGGCGCCCGATTTCAGATCCAGGAGAAAGTAGTTGGGAGCCTCGGTCTTCGACTCGGAGCGGATGAGAACCGACTCCCGGCCCGGAGCGGCGAACGCGACGACCTGCTCGTAGGCGTTCTCCCCGGCCCGGAAGAGCCGCTCGGTCTTTGCCGTCGCGAGGTCGAGCCGGTCGAGGAAGGGCCGGTTGCCCGACTCCGTCGCTCCCAGCCCGGAGAGGTACACCGAGTCTCCATCCTGCAGCAGGACGCGCTGACCGTCGGGACGGTCCTCGAAGACCGGCGAGCCCGGGTCCTTGTAGGCGTCGTTGGAGCTCAGGTCGAACAGCACCTTCGGCGCCGCGGGGGCCCCGAAGGTCACGAGCGAGGTCCTTCGCCACCGCCGGTCGCGGTCGAATTCGGCCAGGACCGCCTGGTCCGCCCGCGCCGTCCAGGCGAGCGACGTGAACCGATGCTCCACCCGGAAGATCTCCTCCGGCGCCTGGTTGAAGGGCGCCGTGAGCCGCATCAGCCGGTCGCGATGCGGGAGTTTCCGCAGCGGATCGCCCCCGTCGAGCGCCTCGACCCAGACGAGGGTCGCCGGTTTCAACGGCTGCCATTCGACCACGCGCGGCCCGAGCGGAACTCCCTGCCGGGGGACCTCGTCGGAGACGGGCAGGTCGGCCACGGTCGCGATCCGCTTGCCGCCGGCGTCGAGCACCTCGACGTCTCTCGCGAACAGGAAGTACGGAACCCGGTACGAGAAGGGGCGCTTCAAACGCCTCACGAGCAGGAAGCGGCCGTCGGGCGAGGCTTCAGCAGAGAGGTAGAGACCGGGCTGCCCGACCGGCGTGACCGCGCCGGACGCCGCGTCCACGAACGCGAGCTGAGAGGTGGCGTAGTGCTGGAAGAGGTCCTCGTCGTGCGCATCCTTCAGGAGGTCCTCGAAGGTCGCCATCTGCGAGACCTTGCCCGCCGTCTCCTGGACGACGGGACCGGCCGGGACCGCCGGCGTGGAGGGAGCGGGCCCTCTCCCGGAGGGAACAAGGGAGGCGAGAAGGCGCCGGTTGTCGCCCATCCAGAGGAACGGTTTGCCGAGCACGTCGTTGACGCGGACCGAGGCGACCGCGCGCGACTTGCCCGTCGCGGCCTCCGCGATCCAGAGCTCGACGCCGTCGCCCGCGTCCCGCGTGAAAGCGATCTGCTTGCCGTCGTGAGACCAGACGGGAAGACCGACCTTCGATCCCTCCGGAAGAGCTACGCGGCGCGGCGAGGCCTCGTCGAAGCGCCGGATTGAGATCCCGGTGAACCTCCGCAGGCGCTGCCGGCTCGAGGTCGCCGTCGCGATCCGCAGCCCCGCCAGCCGCAGGATCGGCTGGGAAACGAAAGCGATCGGAGGATAGCCCTCGTAATCGACGAGGAGGACCGCGTCGCGAGCGGGGCTGACGACGATCTCCGGCGTCGGCGCCGTGTCGATGACCTGGGTGACTTCCTTCGGCGGCAGCCGATACGCCGTGTCCGCGAGCGCCGCGACGGCGAATCCGGCCAGGGCGAGCGTCAGGTAAAAGAGTCTGGGGACACGCATGGCGATCCTCCCGGTCAGCGGGGCATCCCGGTGCCCCAGTAGTTGGCTTCGAAGAACGGCATGTAGTCCTTCTTGGTCAGGGCCTGGAGAAGGCCGGCCACGGACTTCGTCCAGCCGAACTTCCAGCGAAGGGACTTCTGGTACGACTTGAGAAACGTCAGGAAGACCTGGTCGCCGAGCTCCTTGTGGAGGGTGTCGAGGAGGTACGAACCCTTGTCGTAGATCAGCCCGGTCCGGAGCAGGAACTGGCGGTAGAAGTCGCTCGGCACGCGGATGCGGTTGGCGAGCGGGATCGGCGAGGCGTCCGTCGCCGACGCCGCCTGGGACTTCCAGTGCCGCACGAGGTTGTCGTACGCGGACTGGCCCTTGAACGCCTTCAGGAAGAGAGCGGCGCAGTATTCCGCGAAGGACTCCTCCAGCCACTGCTCCTCGAAGCTCGGCATCTTTACGACGTGGCCCCAGTACTGGTGGGCGATCTCATGGGCGAAGCGCTCGTTGACGCCCTGGGAGAAGAGCTGGTTCTCCTCCCCCATCAGCGGATTGAAGGCTTCCTTCGTGATGAAGAGGATGCCGGGCGGGGCCTGGCCGAACCCCCACGTGTTGATCTCGATGATGTTGTACTCCGGGAACGGGAAGGGCCCCAGGAAGTTCTGGTAGTACTGGATGATTCCGAACGCGAGGTCGGTGAGCTGCTTGCCGGCCCGGTCGTTGCGCATTGCGTAGGTCGCCACCCGAATCGTCACGCCCTCGCGGGTCTCCTCACGGACCTCGTACCTGCCCGCCGCCACGGCCGGCGTCGAGATCGGCTTGTCCGTCCGGGTCTCGACGACGTTGTCGCCTCCCTCGCTCTTTCGCGAGACCGTCGCGCCCGAGGCGAAGGGCACGAATGGCTTCTTGACGCGGATGACCGCGTGCCACGTGAAGAACTGCCCGTTCAGCTCGGGCTGGGGGAACCAGTCGCCGCCGCCCAGCCCGAGCTCCCAGAAGTTGTCCCCGCCCGGCCGGACCAGGAAGTCCCCCTCGATCTCGAAATGGATCTTCGCGGAGGCCCCTGCTTCCACCGGCGCCGGCATCTCCACCGCGATCTCGTGGAAGCGGTGGTCGTGGGAAAGCGCGCGGCCCGAATCGTCCGTCACGTTGCGAACGCGGAGGAACCTCGTTTCCCATCCGTTGGATCCCACGGGGACGGAGAGGGAGTTGTACAGGCCGAACCGGAAGAGCTTCTGGCCCTGGCCCTGCGGAACGATCGTCTCGACGACGGAGAGCGAGGCGTCCTTTCCCGCCGACGCGTTCAGCGCCAGGTCCACGTCGGTCAGGACGTACCGCGGCAGGAGCAGATCGCGCCGGTCCCTCCCGATGGGCTGATCCGAGAGGACGGTTGGATAGAGGAGCCTTCCTCGGTCTCCGCCCGTTCCGGGGGTGTCAAGCTGTACGAGCGTCTCGGAATGGCTCTCGAGTCCGTCCCAGGAATACGCCAGCTTCTCCTTTCCGCCGTCCATGAAGGCGACGGCGGCGGCGGCCGTGGGGTCGTCGATCGCCTGCTCCGCGAAGAGGTGCGAGTAGGGCCGGATCTGGGCCCGGCGGAAGAGCTCGCGCAGCTTCGCGAACCCGGGCTCGAGCGAGGCGCCCGAGCCGGCGGGCAGCTCCGGCATCGGGCGTCCGGCCGTGAGAAACAGCACTCTTTCGAAACTGTCGCGCAGGACGACGGCTTTCTCCGTCTTCTCCGCCGCGAGGCCCGTCGCCTTCTTCACGTTGAACAGAACGACCGGGAACTCGACCGGGTCTTCCGATCGGTACTCGAGCGCTCCCGTGCCCTGGAAGAAGACCCCTACGACCGCGTCGCCCGCCTTGACACGGGCGGCGCTGCCGGACTTGCAGGTCAAGGCCAGGTGGCCCGACGTGAGCTTCCAGGCCGAGACCGGCGAAGACGTCTCTTCGACGCGGAGTGTCTCAAATCGCTCGACCGTCTCCGCGAGGTTTCGTTCCGGAACTGCCGCCAGGGCGCGCGGCGACCCCCATGCCGCCGCGGCGATCACCAGGATTCCGAGACGGGAGGCCTTCACGTGGCTCCATTCTATGCGGGCTCCTCCAGCGCGCCGGGCTTACAATCGCGGCGCATCCCATGCCGCTGCAACCGGGCGTGAAGCTCGGCAGCTTCGAAGTTCTGGGTCCGCTGGGCGAGGGCGGCATGGGCGAGGTCTACCGCGCCCTCGACACGCATCTGGGCCGGGAAGTCGCGATCAAGGTCCTGCCCGCGGCGTTCGCGGCCGATCCGGAGCGGTCCGCGAGGTTCGGCCGCGAGGCCAGGCTCCTTGCGACGATCAACCACCCCGCCATCGCCGCCGTCTACGGCGCCGAGCACTTCGACGGCGTCCCCTGCATCATCATGGAGCTCGTTCCGGGCCAGACGCTCGCGGAGATCCTGGCGCGCGGGCCGCTGGCGATGGCCGAGGCGCTGGAGCTCGCCGGCCAGCTCGCAGACGCCCTCGAGGCCGCGCACGAGCGCGGCGTCATCCACCGCGACCTGAAACCGTCGAACATCAAGGTCACGCCCGACGGGAAGGTCAAGGTCCTCGACCTCGGCCTGGCCAAGGCGATCGAGCCCGTCTCCTCGCCGGACGAGCCGTCGCGATCCACGACGGTGTCTCTCGGGGAGACGACGCCGGGTGTCGTTCTCGGAACCATCGCATTCATGAGCCCCGAACAGGCGCGCGGAAAACCAGTGGACAAGCGCACCGACATCTGGGCCTTCGGCTGCATCCTCTACGAGATGCTCACCGGCCGCCGCGCCTTCACGGGCGACAACACTGCCGACGTCTTTACAGCGATTCTTTCCGCCGAGCCGGACTGGTCCGCGCTTCCTCCAAAGACGCCGGACCGCCTCCGCGAGCTGCTCGCGCTCTGCCTGCGGAAGGACGCCCGCCAGCGCCTGAGGGACATCGGCGACGCGCGCACCGAGATCGATCGGATCCTCGCGGGCGATTCGAAGGTCTCGGCCGTCGTCACACCGCATCCCGAGCCGAAGAAGCGGAGCTGGGTCCCGATCCTGCTCGCGGCAGCCGTCGTTGTCGCCGGAGCCGCATGGCTCTGGCTCCGCCCCCGGCCGCCGGCCGCTTCGGGGAAGACGGGAGACCGGTCACTCGTCGTGATGCCGGCGAAGATCGCGAGCGACGTCTCCGGCGGCCAGGTCCTCGGGGACGGCCTCGTCGAGACGTTGAGCGTGCGCCTGACCAAGGTCCCCGGAATCCAGGTCGTGACCCCCGTGGCCGCGGTCGCGGCATCCGACAAGGATTCGGATCCGTTCGGAGCGGCGAAGAGGGTCGGAGCCGACCTCGTCCTGAACCCATCGGTCGTCCGAAACGGCGATCGCGTCCGATTGATCTATTCCGTCTGGAACGTCGAGACCCGATTCCAGGAGGCCGGGGACACGATCGATGGAAGCCCCTCCGATCTCTTCGGCATGCAGGACGAGCTTTGCGAGCGGGTCGCCACCGCTCTCAAGCGGCCGCTGCCGGCGAGGCGGACCCCGCGGCCGGGCGGACTGGAGACCGCCAGCCAGCAGCAGCGCTACACCCTCGCCCTGGGGAACCTCCAGCGAAGCGACCGCAAGGCCTCCGTCGAAGAAGCTGCAAAGCTTCTCGAGGAGCTCGGCGGCGAGGCGCCGTCCTCGCCGCTGCCTCCGGCCGCGCTGGCGCGCGCCGACCTTTCGCTCTACCTCCTCACGAAGGACAAGGCGTGGGCCGAGAAGGCGCAGAAGAACGCGGAGCGCGCCCGGGAGCTCGATCCCGAGCTGCCCGAGACCCACGTGACCCTCGGCGAGCTCTGGACGCGGACGGGCCGTGCCGCCGAGGCGATCCCGGAGCTCCAGAAGGCGCTTCGCGTGCAGCCCAACCAGATGGACGCGCTCCTCGGACTCGCGGCGGCCTACCATTTCGCGGGACAGGACGTGGAAGCCGAAGCGGCCTGCCGCCGCGCCATGGCGCTCCAGCCGGGTTACTGGGCGAGCTACAACCTCCTCGGCGGCTTCTACTATCGGAGGGGGAACTACTCGGCCGCCGCGCAGATGTTCGAGCGCGTCGTGCAGCTGACTCCGGACAATCTCCGCGGCTACAACAACCTCGGAGGCGCCTACCAGCAGGCGGACCAGTTCGACAAGGCAAGGCAGGCCTACCTTGCGTCGATCCGGGTCAAACCGAGCGACGGCGCGTACAGCAACCTCGGCTCCCTCGAGTTCCTCCTGGGCCGGTACCGCGAGTCCGCGGAGGCCTTCGAGAACGCCATCAAGCTCACGCCCGGGAAGTCTCTGTACTGGCGCAACCTCGGCGACGCCTGCCGTTGGACCCCGGATCAGAAGGCCCGGGCCGCCGACGCCTACCGCAAGGCCGTCACGCTCGCCGAGCAGGCACTTTCCGTCAACAACAAGGACGTCTCCGAGCACCTGACCGTGGCCGTGAGCCAGGCGAAGCTCGGCGACGTGACCAAGAGCCGGGCGGCGCTGGCGAGGGCGCTGGAGCTTTCGCCGGCGGATCCCAACACGCTCTACCAGGCGGCCGTCGTGGCGAACCTCGAGGGAAAGCCGGACGACGCGCTGCGATGGATCGCGAAGGCGCGCGAGAAAGGGCTCGGGAAGCAGCAGTTCGAGCGGGACCCCGAGCTCCAGAATCTCCGGAAGCTCCCGGCGTTCCAGGAAGCGATCAACGCACCGAAAGGGAAAACGTGATTCTCTTTCGAGTTACGTAAGGAGGAGGCGTATGCGTCTGTCCATTAGATCCATCCCCCGGTGGATCCTTCTCGTCTTCCTCGGATGCCCGTTCTTCGTGGGCTGCTGCAGCCAGGCGCTCCTGAAGAAAGTCGGTGACATCAAGAAGAAGACCAACGCTCCCGACGTCGCCCTGATCGTCCTCGGAGATAGCCAGGTCTACTTCCCGGATACCCAGCTCGTCCACCCGCAGCAGCACATCGTCGTCTGGATCGCCATGGCGGACAAGCTCGAAGTCACCTTCAAGGATCCGAGCCTTCCGAAACCCGTTTGTCCGACCGAGGTCCCGTTCCTCTGCTACATGGAGAACCCCTTCCCCAACACCGTTCCAAACCACCAGAAATACAAGTACACGGCCAGGCTCTGGTGCGGCGGAAAGGAACTTCCGAAGATCGATCCGGAGGTCGAGATCGTGTTCTAGCGGCCCGGCGGCGGGGGGACCTTACAATCCCCGCAACCCATGTCTCTGAAACCGGGCGTCAGACTCGGCAGCTTCGAGGTCCTGGGGCCGCTCGGAGCGGGCGGCATGGGTGAGGTCTACCGCGCGCTCGACACGAACCTCGGCCGCGAAGTCGCCATCAAGGTCCTTCCCGCGGCGTTCGCCAGCGACCCCGGGCGAGCGGCGAGGTTCGAGCGCGAGGGCCGCCTTCTCGCGACGATCAATCACCCGGCGATCGCGGCGATCTACGGCGCGGAGCAGTTCGACGGAGTTCCCTGCATCATCATGGAGCTCGTCCCCGGAGAAACACTGTCCGAGGTCCTGGCGCGCGGGCCCGTTCCGATCGCCGAAGCGCTCGACCTCGCCCGGCAGCTCGCCGAAGCGCTCGAGGCCGCGCACGAACGTGGCGTGATCCACCGTGACCTGAAGCCCTCCAACATCAAGGTGACGCCGCAGGGGAAGGTCAAGGTCCTGGACCTGGGCCTCGCCAAGGCGGCCGAGCCGTCCTCCATCGACGACCTATCCCGCTCCCCCACGCTCCCCCTCGAGGAGACTCGCCCGGGAGTCGTCCTCGGCACCGTCGAGTTCATGAGCCCCGAGCAGGCCCGCGGAAGAGAGGTGGACAAGCGCACCGACATCTGGGCCTTCGGCTGCATCCTCTACGAGATGCTGACCGGCCGCCGCGTCTTTACCGGCGGGAGCGTGGCGGACGTCTTCACCGCGATCCTCTCTTCCGAGCCCGACTGGAGCGCCTTGCCCCCCGCCACTCCGCCGCGCCTGCGCGAGCTTCTCGCGCGGTGCCTCGAGAAGGATGCCCGCCGACGGCTGCGCGACATGGGCGACGCCCGCGCCGAGATGGAACTGCGCTCCGCCGAAGTGCCCGCCGCCGAGGCGCCGATTCCTCGAGGGCCGTCGAGGCGCCGCGCGCTGGCGGCGGGAGTCGCCGTGGCGACCCTCCTGGCGGCCATCGCGATCGTGTGGCGCCTGCGCCCACCGGCCGCGCGGCCGGCCGGCGGAACCGGATACAGGCAGCTCGCCGTGCTCCCCTTCCGGGATCTCACCGGGGACGACAGCGCCAGGCTCATGGGACTGGGATTCGTCGAGACCGTAAGCGTTCGCTTGACGGGTCTGCCCGGCGTGCAGGTGATCACACCGAGCGCCGTCGTCGCCGCAGTGGACGCCAACAAGGAGGACCTCGTCGCGGCGCGCGCGCTCGGGGCGAGCGTCTTCGTCGCCGGCACCTTCCAGCGCCAGGTGGACCGCGTCCGCATAACCTATCGAGTCGTCGAAGTGAGCCCGGAGAAGCAGATCGCGGCCCGGGCGCTGGACGGCTCGACTTCGAATCTCTTCTCTCTCCAGGACGAGTTGGCGGACGGAGTCGCTCGGGACCTGAAGCTCCCGGGCGCCCGGCGCCGCCTGGGCCCGTCCCCCGAGCTGGACGCATCCCAGCAGGCCCAGTACCTGCAGGCCGTTGGTCTCCTGCAGCGGTACGACCGACACGACGCGATCGAGGGCGCTCTCGAGATCCTGAACCGGCTCGCCGCGGCTCGCCCCGATTCCGCGCTGGTCCAGTCGGCGCTCGGAAGGGCGAAGCTCGCGCGGTTCTTCCTCACGAAGGACCGGGCCTGGGCGGACGGCGCCATCGCGGCGGCCGACTCCGCCCGATCGCTCGATCCGGATCTGCCGGAGGTGGACGTCACGGTTGGTCAGGTCCGCAACGCGACGGGGCGCGCGCCGGAGGCGGCCGAGGCCTTCCGCCGGGCTCTCGCGGCCAACCCCGACGATTTCGAGGCGCTGCTCGGCCTGGGCAGCGCCCTCGGGAAGACGGGGGACAACGCCGGGGCCGAGTCCTCGCTGCGACGGGCGATCGCGCTGCAGCCCTCCTCCTTCGCCGCGTACAACCAGCTCGGGGCTTTCTACGCGCGCCTCGGCCGATACCGCGACGCCGCCGAGATGTTCCAGCACGCCTCCCGGCTGGCGCCGGACAGCTACTGGGCGTGGAGCAACCTAGGAGGAGTCCTCACGATGGTCTGCGACTTCCAGCCCGCGCTGGACGCGTTTCGCAGGGCGCTGGCCATCCGGCCCAACGACGCGGTCGCCGCCTCCAACCTGGGGGTGACGCAGCTCTGGATGGGCAGGTACGACGACGCGGCCGCGTCGCTGGAGCTCGCGGCCCGCGCCAACCCCAATGACTTCCGGATCCAGACGAACCTCGGGGATGCCCGCCGCGCGGCCCGGAAGGGAGGCAACCCCGCCGAGAACTATGAGCGGTCTCTCGCGCTCGCCCGGGACCAGCTCCGCCTCGACGCGAAGGACGCGCAGGCGCACTCCTACGCGGCCACGAGCCTCGCCAAACTGGGACGCAGGGCGGAAGCGGACGCGGAGATGAAGCAGGCACTGGCGATCGACGCGAAGGACCCCGGCATCCTCGTGGACGCCGCTGTCGTCGCCGCGCTATCCGGCCGCAGGGAGGAAGCGATCGGCTGGCTTCGCAAGGCGGTCGAAGCGGGATATTGTCGGGGCATCATCGCCCGTCAGGAGGAGTTCGAGCCCTTCCGGAAGACCCCGGAATTCCAGGGGATCATCGCCGCGCCGCCCAAGGCGGCCGGCTCTTGAAGGAGGAGGAGGAACCCATGGCAAAAGGAGCTCGCACCTGGATTCTCCTGGTCGTTCTCGTCGTGGGCGCCACGGGGTGGCTCATCAGCCAGGAGGCAGCGAAGCCGACCCCGGCCGCCCAGGCCAACGTAGCGCAGACCGCTCCCGGGCCCAGCAAGTACCCGACCCCGACCGGTCCGCCTCCGAAGGCGAAGAACTGGACATTGATCGTCGGACCGGATCCGTGCACGGTCCAGGAGGGCGGCAAAGATGTTCCAGTCGCCGTCATCACGAGAGGCACGCACAGCATCAAGTACCAGGCTAACGCGAACCAGTACCTGGGCATCATCGTTCACTCCCCCGCGACCAACCGGACCGCACCGGCACCCTTCAAGAAGATGACCTTCGCGGGAGTGGACCAGGACGGCTCGTACATGTGGCAACTCTGGTGCGAGAAGAGCATGTGCATGACCGGTCCCGCGGTCTCGGGCTCCGTGGGCGGTTACTGGCCGACGGACCAGATCCTCGACGGCAAGAAGTGCGACGCGGGGATCATCATCCAGCCGTAAGACACGCATCGAGCGAGCCGGCCCCAAAAAGCCGGCCCGCTCGAACCATTACTTCTTTTTCTTGGAAGACGACTTCGTCTTTCGGGAGGACGACTTCTTCCGAGGAACCTTGCCGCCTTCGCGCCGGGCCTCGGAGAGGCCGATGGCGATGGCCTGCCTCCGGCTCGTCACCTTCTTGCCGGATCGGCCGGAGCGCAGCTTGCCCTGCTTGCGCTCGCGCATCGCGCGCTCGACCTTCTTTCCCGCCTTCTTTCCGTACCTGGCCATGGAACCTCCTGCTTCCGAACCTGCAAGAGCCGATCCGCTGAAAAAAAGAAAAGCCCCGGCGGACGTGACGCCGCCGGAGCTCTCGGCAACTCTGGTTGTGAAGCTCTACTCGGATCCCTCGTAGCTCTCTTCCTCGGAGTCGTGCCGGTCGCCCGGACGCGAACCCTGGGACCCGGATTCGGATCCGCTGCTCGGGTTGCGGGAGCCGCGGGAGCCGGAGCCGCCGGGGTGGGATCCGCCGGTGTTCTGGGAGCCGCTGGACTTGCTCCGGGAGCCTTGCGAGCCCGAGCGCCCGGGCGACTGCGATCCATTGCCGCCCTGACCCTCGTTCATCCCCTCCCTGTCCCGATTTTCGTTCGCCATGGAAAAACTCCTTGAAAACCTGATCGCGGGACGAGATTGGCCCGCACTGCTTTCGGTTGCAGAAAACATGCCGGGGAATCTCGCTTCACGGCTCCTTTTTCTTCCGGATCACCGTGATCCGTCCGTCGGGCTCGAGGTACGCGAGCTTGACGTCTTCGGGCGACTCGACGTTCTCGCGGCGCAGCGCGGTCAGCAGCTCCTGGTGCGTGAGGAGCTCCGAGTTCATCACCTTCCAGTGGATCCGGCCGTTGCGGATGAGGACCTCGGGCCTCCCTTCGATGAGCACGCGCAGCTTCCTCGAGCGGTACGCGAGATAGTCGAAGAGGTAGGTCATCGCGAGCAGCGTCACGGCCGCCACACCGGCGACGGCAAGCGAGGGGTCGCCGGCGTTCATCGCGGGGCCGACGGTCCGGGCGAGCAGGAGCATGCCGAGGAACTCCATCGGGGTCCAGCGGCCGATCTCCCTCTTTCCGAACAGCCGCATCGCGACCAGGAGGAAGACGTAGATCAGGCAGACGCGAAGGACGATCTCGAGAAGTGGAACCTTGGGCTCGAACAACAGGGCCTCCGTCGAAAGGCCACGGCGCCCGTTCGGCCGGAGAAAACGAACGGGCCCTCCGGTCCCGCGAGGGGGCCCCGGAGGGCGCGAATGCTCAGGTCGTTATCCGGTTCGCCGCGCTCAGTCCCAGCACCAGGAAGAGCAGGAACAGCACACCGAAGATCAGCGCGAAGACCTTGGCGAGTGCGAAAGAAGCTCCCGCGATGCCGGTGAATCCCAGCAACGCCGCGATGAGCCCGATCACAAAAAATGTCAGGGCCAACTTCAGCATGTCTCCACCTCCGCGAGGAGTGGACTGCGAAAGTCGTGCCCGCTGGCGCGACTTTGGCATTGAACACTTTGCGTGAGGCGCGGCAAGCGCTCACGGATCTTCCGAATAACGAAGAGCCAGGCGGAGCGATCGCGGACACCTGGCCGGGAACCGACCTCGTCACGACGAGCGGGCTGGGACACCACAAGATCCTCCGCGGCGCGGAGGTCATCGCGCGCTCGGTCGACTTTTGCAGGCTCCGGCTCGCTCCCCCGCGCCGGCTGCGGCTCGTCTACGAGGCGCCCAGGCTGGCGGGACTGGCGGGAGCAGTGGCGTGACGTGGCCGGCGCTGGCAGAGCCCTTGCTCTAGGCCTCTTCGGAGGACATCGATGAGAGCGATTTGGAGCGGCCACATCACCTTCGGGCTGATCTCCATCCCTGTGGGCCTGCACGCGGCGGTCGAGTCGTCCGAGCACGTCTCCTTCCGCCTCCTCCACAAAAAAGACATGGCCCCTATCCGCTACAAGAAGTTCTGCAGCAAGGAGGACGTGGAGGTCCCCAACGACGAGATCGTGAAGGGCTACGAGGTCTCCAAGGGCCGCTACGCCGCCATCGAGAAGGAGGAGCTCGAGGAGGTCCGAAAGGAAGTCGGCGAGGGAGGACGGTCGATCGACGTGCTCCAGTTCGTGGACTTCGCCTCGATCAACCCGCTGTCCTTCGACAATCCCTACTACGTGACTCCTCAGAAGGGGGGCGAGAGGGCGTATTCCGTCCTGCGGGACGCGCTGGCGGAAACCCGCCGCGTCGGCATCGCGAAGTTCTTCCTGAGGACGAAGCCGCTGCTCGCGGCGCTGATCCCGGGGCAGCGGGCCCTCGCCCTCGAGGTCCTGCGCCCCTACGAGGAGATCCGCGATCCTTCCAAGCTGGACGTCCCCTCGACCTCGGCGAAGCCCGCGGAGGTCAAGATGGCGGAGACGCTCATCGACCAGATGTCGGAGGAATGGGACCCGACCCACTATCCCAACGAGTACCGCAAGGCCCTGCAGAAGCTGCTCGCCTCCAAGCGCAAGTTCGCCGTCGCGCCCGAGGCGCCACGCGGAAAGAAGAAGGAGGCGGAGGTCGTGGACCTCATGGAGGCGCTGCGCCGATCGATTGGAGAGAAGGGCGGCCGCGCGAAGCCGAAGCGAAGCGCAACGGCGAGGCGCGGGGCCGCCTAGGAGATGAGAGGAGTGGATTCGATGAAGAGAAAGGAAGGGATCCTGGGAGGCGTCGGGATCGGAGTCGCGCTCGTCGTCGCGCTCGGCGCGGTCTCCTTTCTGGTGAAAGCAGGCTGGACCGGCTTCGGCCATCCGCGGCTGCTTCCGGGCGAGGATCCGGCAAGGCGTCCGCCCGCGGTGCGCGCGCAAACCGCACCGCTGCCCGAAAACTTCGACCAACTCTGCCGCGCGGCCGGGATCTGAGAAAGAGTCGACGGTCGACGGTCAACAGTCGACAATGACCGGAGATGGTTTCGCTTGGCTTAATTCTCGCAATATCACCCTTGAGTTCCCGGCTGCCGCGGGGAGAGAGCCGGGGGAAAAAGGAGGGGGAAAGTGCTCTGGACGATATTCGTGGTTCTCCTGGTTCTCTGGCTGCTCGGATTCTTCGCCTTCCACGTCACCAGCGGCTTCATTCACCTGGTCCTCGTCGTCGCCGTCATCGTTCTGATTCTCGGCCTGGTGCGCAGGGGCCCGTAACTTCGGGCTCGGCCTCGGACTGACCGTTCGGTAATCGACCGGGAGGGACTCGCCCCTCCCTTTTCGTTGTCGGAGAATTCAGCCGCGATCGCGGGCGTGGTTCCAGGCGTCGCGGACGGCCTCGCGCACGTCCTCCCAGTCCATTTCGCCGGAGGAGAGCTCGTACGTCCAGCGCCGCTCGAGCTCCATTTCGACGTCCTCGAATTCGGTCGCCTCGTCGCCGATGCCTGCGGCGCTCTGCCAGCCCAGCCGGAAGCCGGGCTCGTAGTGCTCGTAGGGGCGGCCTGGCTGGTACCAGGGGCGCCTCTCGAAGTGCTCCCGCCAGTAGTCGCCTTCCGCGGTCTCGTCGAGGTCCTCGCCGGCGGCTAGCCCGCCGGTCCCGATCGCCTCGCCGCGATCGATCCCCAGCCCGGTCGCGGTGCCTGTAACGATCTGGCGGAACGATCCGTCTTCGTTTCCGGTGGAGGCCATGGTCTCGGCGTCGTCTTCGGCGGCGGCCTCGGTGGTCATGCCGCGCCGGAGCGTGTCTTCGGCATCGTGGGGGCGGGCCTTTCGGTCGGAATCCTTCGCCATCTCGTCTTTCGAGGGAGCAAGACACATGCCGCGGCGCCACCGCTGAGTTATCCTTTTCTCCGGTCTGCCGCACAAGGAGGAAGCATGAAGGTCTCGAGGTTTTTCCTGGCAATCACGGTCCTCGTTACGGTCGCTTCATCCGCCGCCGCCGAGGAGAAGAAGACCCCCTGGAAGATGACCGGACAACTCGAGGAAGCCTGCTCCTGCGACGCCGCCTGCCCCTGCTGGTTCGACTCGAAGCCGACGAAAATGAACTGCAGCGGGGGCCAGGTCTTCTTCATCGAGAAGGGGACCTACGGGAAGGTTCCGTTGGACGGCCTCGCGGTCGCGTTCATGGGCCAGAGCCCGGACGGCCAGTCGATGATGGGCTCGATGGGAAACTGGAACTTCGTCAACATCTACATCGACGAGAAGGCCAACCCCGCCCAGCGCAAGGCGCTCGAGGAGATCGCGAAGGCCACGATGCCTCCGGCGGCTCCGCCCGAGAAGACCCGGATCGCCTACCTCCCGATCACCCGGAAGATCGAGGGCTCCGAACACGTCGTCACGATGGGGAGCTTCGGCAGCTTCTCAGGCCACCTGATGCCCGGCGGGATGGGGGCCGCCGCGCCGAAGCTCGCCAACTCGCCAGGGGCCGACCCGATCCACAAGGAGTACAGCCAGGGGCGCACGACGAGGCAGACCTACACCGACTCCGGCCAGAAGTGGGACTGGGCGAACTCGAACTACATGTACGCCACCTTCAACGTGACGAGCGAGGACTACGAGAAGTTCCTCGCCTCGATGATGCAGGAGATGGAGAAGGCGAAAGCGAAGAAGTAAACCGGGGAAACCTCGAAACCCCGTCCGGTTGGCGGCGTAACAGGAGACGATGACAGCTCGCGCCCGGGCGGGGTTGACCGCCCTTCTCCTGGCGGCAGCGGGATTCGCTCCGGCGGCCGCCCCCCCGCCCCTCGAGAATCGCATCCCCGCCCTGATGAAGGACGGCGGCGTTCCGGGGTTGGCCATCGCGGTGGTCCGGGACGGCCGGATCGACTGGCAGGAATCGTTCGGCGTCCGCGACGCGGCCGGGTCCTCCCCCGTGGACGAGAACACGATCTTCGAGGCGGCCTCCCTCTCCAAGCCGGTCTTCGCGTACGCGGTCCTCAAGCTCGCCGACGCGGGGAAGATCGACCTCGACGCCCCTCTGACGAAGTACCTGCCCGGCGACTACGTCGAGGACCCCCGCATCAAGGCCATCACGGCGCGGATCGTGATGTCGCACAGCACCGGCTTCCCCAACTGGCGCCCGGACGGACAGCGCCTGAAGATCGCCTTCGATCCGGGAGAGAGGTTCAGCTACTCGGGCGAGGGCTTCGTCTACCTCCAGAAAGCCGTCGAGAACGCGACCGGCCAGACGCTCGACGCGCTCGTGCGCCGCCTCGTGTTCGAGCCGCTTGGGATGAAAGACAGCAGCTACTCCTGGCAGGAGCGCTTCGAGGGGCGCAAAGCGACCGGGCACGACGCCGTCGGCACTCCGCGGCCGCTTCGCCGGCCCGCCGAGGCGAACGCCGCGGCGAGCCTCCACACGACGGCGGGCGACTACGCCCGGTTCCTCGCGGCCGCGCTCGTCGGCGCCGGCCTGCGCAAGGAGACGGCGGCCGAGATGATCCGGGCGCAGGTCCACGTGGACGAGGCCTGCCAGAACTGCGTCACGAGCAAGCCCTCCGGGCGCCTGTCGAAGGAGATCGGGTGGGGGCTCGGCTGGGGGCTGGAGGAGACCGAGGACGGAACGGCGATCTGGCACTGGGGCGACAACGGCGGGAGCGGCTTCCACTGCTACGTCGTCGGGTACCCGAAGCGCCGCCTGGGCGTCGTGGTCTTCACCAACAGCGTCGGCGGGCACGGCATCATCCCCGACATCGTCACGGCGGCGATCGGCGGCCGCCATCCTGCGATCGCGTGGCTCGACTACGAACGCTGGGACTCGCCGGCCCGGGCCTTCTTTCACGACGTCGCGGCGCGCGGGGAGCCGGCGATCGCCGCCTACCGCGAGAAGAAGCGCTCGGACCCTTCCTCCGCGCTGAAGGAGCCCCAGGTCAACCGCGTCGGCTACTGGCTGCTCGGGCAGAAGAAAATCCCCGAGGCGATCGCCGTCTTCGAGATGAACGTTGCCGACTTCCCGTCGTCCTGGAACGTCCATGACAGCCTGGGCGAGGCGTACGCCGAAGCCGGCCAGCGCGACAAGGCGATCGCCAGCTACGAAAAGTCCCTCGAGTTGAACGCCGGCAACACCAACGGCGCCGAGCACCTCCGCAAGCTCAAGGCCGCAAGCTAGGCCTTCGCGCCCGGCGGGCCGCAACAGAACCGGGCTCTGCAGCGTCTTCTCCTCCGGCGGGGAGGTGCTCATGAAATGGTCCCCTTCGGGTCCTCGTCTGCCGGTGCTCTTCGCGTCGCTGACCGCCGCCGCGGCGCTGGGAACGGGCAGCGCGCTGCTCGGCTCCTGCGGCCCCTTCAACGACTTCACCGACCCGGCGTTCTGCTCCTCCGTCCTGGAGATCTTCTACGCCGGCATCACCACCGGAACCACACCCACGACCTATGACCCCTCCGATCCGGTCATCCGACTCCAGATGGCGGCGTTCCTCTCGCGCACCGTGGACGCGGTTCTCAAGCGCGGCGGCCGGAGGACGGCGCTCGGGCAAACCTGGCCGTCGGAGGAGGTGGCGCTCTCCGTGACGACGGTCGGCATCTCTCCCGGCGGCGTCCAGTTCGACGGCGAGGACCTGTGGGTCTCCAACTTCGGCACGGTCTCGAGGGTGCGGGCCAGCGACGGCAGGCTCCTTGAGACGTGGACCGGCGCCGCGAGCGCCGACGGCGTGGTCTCCGCGATGGGACAGGTTCTCCTGACCGCACAGACGAGTCCGGGCAAGCTTTATTGGATCGATCCGAGCCGGCCGGCGGGGGCCGTCGCGACCGTCGCCACCAACCTCGGCGACCAGTCCAACGGCCCTGCCTTCGACGGAGGCCGAATCTGGACGGCCAACGTCGGCTCGGTATCGATCGTGACGCCGGCGGTCTCGGCTCCGTGGACCGTCACGACCGTCTCCACCGGCTTCACGCATCCCGTCGGGGCGCTTTACGACGGATCGAACGTCTGGGTGACGGACTACGGCGCCGCCGCGCTCCGCAAGCTCGACGCCAGCGGCGCGATCCTGCAGAGCGTCACGGTCGGCCTTCTTCCGGCGTTTGCCGTCTTCGACGGAGCAGGCATCTGGGTCCCCAACCAGGGCGACAACTCCGTCACCGTCGTCCGCGCGTCGAGCGGCGCGGTCCTCGCGACCCTGACGGGAAACGGATTGAGCACCCCGAGCTCGGCAGCGTTCGACGGTGAGCGGATCCTCGTCGCCGACTCGGGAGTCGCCCGGGTGTCGCTCTGGAAGGCCGCGGACCTGACGCCTCTCGGGTTCATCACGACGGTGGCCGGCAGCACTCCATTCGGCGCCTGCAGCGACGGCATCCACTTCTGGGTCACGCTGAGCACGATCGGCCAGCTCGCGCGTTTCTGAGGCGCCATGGAGAACGTTCGTTCCGCTGCGCCGCGGCTCCGGGCCCTCGCCGGGCTCTGCCTGGCCGCAGCGATCCTCTCGGGCGCCGGCGGCCCGCTTCTCGCCCTCTGCGGCCCGTTCACCGACGTGTCGGACGCCGCGTTCTGCCCGTTCGTCCTGGAGATCCTCACGCTGGGGATCACGACGGGCACGACTCCGACGACTTACGATCCCGCCGCGGCCGTGACGCGCCTGCAGATGGCGGTGTTCCTCTCGCGAACGGTCGATGCCGTCCTCCAACGCGCCAGCCTGAGAACGGTCCTCGGCCAGATCTGGCCCGCGAGGTCCAGCGCGGGAGGAGCCTCCTTCAACAAGGCGGCATCCCCGGCGCTTCTTCGCTCCGACGGCTCGGACGTGTGGGTCGCTCTCCATGCCCGCAACGCCGTGGCTCGAGTCCGCGGCAGCGACGGGACGCTCCTGGAGACATGGACCGGGGCCAACGGCGCCTACGGCGTGCTGGTAGCCCTGGGGCAAGTCATCGTCGATGGGGACACGACGCCGGGGGTGCTGTGGCGGATTGATCCGGCCAAGCCGGCCGGTGTCGTGGATCTCGTCTCGACGCTCGGCATCGGCGCCTCGGGAATCACGTTCGACGGCTCCCGGATCTGGACCGCCAACACCAGTGGCTCCGTCTCGATCGCGACGCCGGGGGCGACGACTCCGTGGACGGTCACGACGGTCACCGCCGGCTTCACCGGGCCGCTCGGAGCGCTCTACGACGGGGCAAACGTCTGGGTCACGGACAACGCCTCCGGTCTCCTCTTCAAGCTCGACGGCGGGGGGACGATCCTCCAGACGATCACGACCGAAGGCTCTCCGGGCCATCCTGCGTTCGATGGCGAGAACCTCTGGGTTCCGACCGACGGCGCGGTCTCCTCGGTCCTGGTCGTCCGGGCGAAGACGGGCGCGGTCCTCGCAACGCTTACGGGAAACGAACTACTGGATCCCAGAGCGGCCGCCTTCGACGGCCAGCGCGTCCTCGTCACGTCTTTCAACCCGCGGCAAGTTTCGCTTTTCAAGGCCGCCGACCTGACGGCGATCGAGAGCTTCAACCCGGGGATCTTCAACAGCCCCTTCGCGGCCTGCAGCGACGGCGCCTCCTTCTGGGTGACCGCTTACGGAACGAACCTCACGCCGGACACGGTCCTTCGGTTCTAGTCAGGAAGGTGCTTGGATGAGGAAGAAGGCCGCTCTCGGACTCGCCGGTGCGCTCTTCGCGTGTCTCACCGCCGGCGCCGCACACACGCTCCTCGGCACCTGCGGCCCCTTCACCGACGTGTCCGACGTTGCCTTTTGCCCGTTCGTCCTGGAGATCTTCACGCTGGGAATCACAACGGGGACGATGCCGACCACGTACGATCCGTCGTCCAACGTGACGCGCCTCCAGATGGCGGCGTTCCTCTCGCGGACGGTGGACGGAGTCCTGACGAGAGGGAGTGCCCGGGCGGCGCGGGGCCGGTTCTGGCCGTCGCAGGGCTCGCAGGGGCTCGCGGTCACGACGCTGGCCTGGTACGGGGGCGACGTCAAGTCCGACGGTTCGGACCTCTGGGTCGCCTCTTACGGGCTCGTCTCGCGGGTGCGTGCGAGCGACGGCCGGGTCCTGGAGACCTGGGACGGGGACGCCGGAGGAACCGGCGTGCTCGTGGCGCTCGGGCAGATCTTCGTCGGCGGCTGGACCAAACCGGGCAGTCTTTATCGCCTCGACCCGAGCCAGCCGGCGGGCACCGTGACCACGCTCTCGACCGCGCTCGGCGACTCGCCCTACGAGCTCACGTTCGACGGAACGCGGATCTGGACGGCGAACCAGGGTGGATCGGTGTCGATCGTGACTCCGGGCGCGACACTGCCGTGGACCGTCACGACGGTTACGGCCGGATTCAGCGTTCCGTCGGGCGCCATTTACGACGGTTCGAACGTCTGGATCGCGGAGTTGAACCCCGGACGCCTGGTCAGGCTCGACGCCAATGGCGCGATCCTCCAGACGGTGACGTGCGGAGGGGCGTGCGGCCTGCCCGCATTCGACGGAACGAACCTCTGGGTCCCCGCCTTCGAGCTCGGCAATTCCTTCGTGCTCGCCGTCCGGGCGTCGACAGGCGCCGTCCTCGCAACGCTCACGGGCAACGGCGTGGACGAGCCTCAGGGAGCCGCCTTCGACGGCCAGCGGGTCATGGTCATCAGCCTCGGCACCACGGCCGGCAGCCTTTCGCTCTTCAAGGCTGCGGACCTGTCGCCTCTCGGCAGCATCTCGACGGGCTTCGACCCTCCTCAATTCGTTTGCAGCGACGGCGTGGATTTCTGGGTCACGTTCGGAGGCAGCTATGAGCTCGCGAGGTTCTGAGAATCCCGGAGGAGGAAGCATGAGACGCCTCTTCGGCCGCCGGCTCTGGATCGGAACATCATCCGCGCTGCTCGCCTCCGTTCTCTCGGGCGCCGCCAGCGCGATCCTCGGGCTCTGCGGCCCCTTCACCGACGTCTCGGACGCGAGCTTCTGCCCGTTCGTCCTGGAGATCCTCACCCTCGGGATCACGACCGGGACGACTGCCACAACCTACGATCCGACGAGCTCCGTCACACGCCTGCAGATGGCGGCGTTTCTCTCTCGCACAGTGGACGGCGCCCTGCTGCGCGGCGGCCGGCGCGCGGCGATGAACCGTTTCTGGACGCCGAAGAGCATCGTCCTCGGCCTGACGACGGTCGGCGCGAGCCCCAACAACGTCCGCTCCGACGGCAGCGACCTGTGGGTGGCCAGCCGCTCGGGGACCGTGTCGCGGGTCCATGCGAGCGACGGAAGGCTGCTGGACACCTGGACCGGCGCGGGGGCAGCTAACGACGCGGTACTGGCGCTGGGGCAGGTCTTCGTCAACAGCTACTCCACCCCCGGGAACCTCTACTCCATCGATCCGACGCAGCCCGCGGGCGTGGTCACGACGCTGGCGACGAACCTGGGCGGCTCTTCCGACGGAATCACCTTCGACGGCACCCGGATCTGGACCGCCAACCAGGCCTCGTCCGTCTCCATCGTGACCAACACCGGCGTGCCGCCCTGGACCGTCACGACGGTCACCGCGGGGTTTCAGGTCCCTACCGGAATCCTGACCGACGGCTCGAACATCTGGGTCACGGACTACGGCGCGGGAACGCTCCTGAAGCTCGCCTCCAGCGCGGCGATCCTCTCGACGGTCACCCTCGGCGGAGGGCCTGCCTTCCCGGCCTACGACGGTGCCAACATCTGGGTGCCCCGCAACGGCGCGGTCTCCGTCGCGGTCGTTCGGGCTTCGTCGGGCGCCGTCCTGGCCACGCTGACGGGCAACGGGCTCTCCCTTCCCAACAGCGCCGCCTTCGACGGCGAGCGCATCCTGGTCACCAACTACACCGGCAACCATGTCTCCCTCTGGAAGGCCGCGGACCTGACGCCGCTCGGCTCGATTGCCACGGGAGCCGGCACTTACCCGGTGGGCGCGTGCAGTGACGGCGTCAGCTTCTGGGTGACGTTCCTCGGTTCCAGCCAGCTCGCCCGGTTCTGACCGCCGAACCTCCAGGGCGAGAAAGGAGCAAGATTTCTTAGAACCGCGCGAGCTTGCCCACTGTATTCAAGGTGATCCAGAAGTTGACGCCGTCGCTGCAGGCCCCGTAGGGATCCGTTCCGCCGCCCGTCGGGAAAGCCCCGGCGATCGTCAGGTCGGCAGCCTTCCAAAGCGAGACACTGTTGTTCCCGCCGTGGTTGGTGACCAGCACCCTCTGCCCGTCGAATGCGGCCACCCACGGGCCATTCATGTTGTTGCCGGTGAGCGTCTGCAGGACGACGCCGGTCGAGGCTCGAACGACGGAGATCGAATTGCCGACATTGTTGGGAACCCAGATGTTCTGGCCGTCGAAGACGGGATAAGACGGGCCCGCGCCCACCGTCACTGTCTGGAGGATGGCTCCGGTCTCGTCGATCCTCAGAAGCGTGCCGGCCAAAGAGTCCGTCACCCAGACGTCCAGTCCGTCCGCCAGCACGCCTTTCGGACCGAGGAACCCCGTCGAGACCGTCGTGACCGTCCAGGGAGTCGTCGCGCCCACCGTCACCTTCGAAACGGAGGTGCTGTTGGCCGTCCAGACACGGGCTCCGTCGAAGGCGAGGCCGAAGATGATGCCGTCCACGTTGGTCGCGACCGTGGCCACGGCGCCCGCCGCCTGGGTCGGATCGATGCCGTAGAGCTTGCCCGTCGTGCCGCCGCCGACGACGATGCGGCCATTGACCACGACGACTCCGGACGCTTCCGCAGCTCCCGTCCAGGTCGCGAGCAGCGTTCCGTCGCTTCCCCGCACGCGAGAGACGGAGTCGCTGTTGAAGTTGCACACCCACAGGTCCGATCCATCGGACTCGACGAAATTGGGATTGGCTCCAACCGTCGTGATGCCGAGGACTGCGGCGCTCTGCGTCGTCCAGTATTGCCGGAGCGCGGCGCGCCGGCCGCCGCGCTTCAAGACCCCGTCCACCGACCGCGAGAGGAACGCCGCCATCTGGACGCGCGTGACGTTGCTCGTCGGATCGTAGGTCGTCGGCGTCGTCCCGGTCGTGATTCCCAGGGTGAAGATCTCCAGCACGAACGCGCAGAACGGGTCCGAGCCGCTCAGGTCCGTGAAGGGGCCGCAGGGCAGGCTCCCCTGCGCGACTCCAGCCGCGAGAGCGAGGAGGGCGATCGAGAAGAGGCTGAGGGCGACACGAGAGCGCGAGAACCCCATGAAATCCTCCTTTTCTGACTGGAGGAATCATGCCCCAGGTCGAGACCGTGGAGCCGCGCCCCGATTACCGATCGGCCAGGAACCGCAAGCTCAAGGCCGGGTGCAGCTCGAAGCCGTTGGTGGAGCGGCCCTCGAGCCGGCGCAGGTGTGTGTCGAAGAAGCCCACGCCGGTGACCTCGACGATCTCCCGGCGCCCGCCCCGGTGCCTCCGCACTTCCACGCGCTCGGCCCGGAACGCGTCCCCAAATCCGCTTCCCAGGGCGAAGAGCGGAAGCGGGATCTCCGCGATCATCACCCGGCGCGGGTCCTCGAGGTCTTCCACAATGAGGTGGATGTCCTGGTCGAGGCCCCGGAGGGTGTACCGCAGCCGGCCCTGAACGCGATAGACGGTCGTCTCCTCCGGCGGGACCCGCGAACGCCCCTTCAGCGCCGACTCGGCGGGTCGGGGCAGCCGTCCGAGCTCCGCGATCGTCGCATCGACCGGGTCGAACCTCACGAGCCCCCGGTCCCGGTCCCGCAGTGTCTTGACCGGCCAGCGCGACCCTCTCACGTCCATCAGGCCGAAGCCCACGAGCGCGAGGAGGCCGAGCGCCAGAATCGCCGGAATCAGAACGAGGCGACGCACGCCGCCTAGGTTCGCACGAGAACGTGCCGCCACCGGCCGGAAGAATCATCCGCCAGTCCTGGCCCCGCGGGTCTAGACTGTTTCCACAAACAGGGAGGAGACATGAGAAACCGTGTCGGAACGACCGGCCTGGTGACGGTTCTTTCCATTCTCGCCGTCCTCGGCGGAGGCGTCCGGGGACTCCTGGGAAACTGCGGCCCGTTCACGGACGTCGCCGCGGATGTCTTTTGTCCCTTCGTTCTCGAGATCTTCTACCTGGGGATCACGACCGGGACGACGGCGACGACTTACGATCCCACCTCGAACGTCAGCCGGCTGCAGATGGCGGCGTTTCTCTCCCGGACGGTGGACGGCGCCCTGAAGCGAGGCAGCCGCCGCGCGTCGCTTGACCAGTTCTGGACGTCACAGAACGCAACCGTCCTCGGCCTGACGACCGTCGGAACGAGCCCGGTGCTCGCGAAGTCGGACGGCGCCGATGTCTGGGTGGCGAATTTCGGAGGAAGCTCGGTCTCGCGGGTCCGCGCGAGCGACGGCCGTCTCCTGGAGACGTGGACCGGGATGTCCATCCCCTTCGGCGTGCTGCCGGCGATGGGACGAATCCTCGTCACGGGGAAGGTCAGCCCCGGGCAGCTCTACTCGATCGATCCGACGCAGGCCGCCGGGGCCGCGACGGCTGTCGCGAGCAACCTGCCGACCGATCCTCGAGGGATCGCGTTCGACGGCGCGCGCGTCTGGACGGCCAACGGGACGACGGCCGGGGGATCGGTCTCCATCGTCACCCCGGGCGCTTCCATTCCCTGGACCGTGACGACGATCACGACCGGCTTCACCGCTCCCCAGGGCGCTCTCTTCGACGGAACGAACGTCTGGGTGACCGACTTCGCGGCCGGAACTCTCCTGCGGCTCGACCCGGCCGGAGTGATCCTGCTGACCGTGACCGTCGGAGGCTCGCCTCGGTTCCCGATCTACGACGGCTCCAACATCTGGGTTCCCAACTTCGCCTCGGCGTCGGTGTCCGTTGTCCGGGCTTCGAGCGGCGCCCTCCTCCAGACGATCACCGGCAACGGCCTCGGCCTTGCGACGTCGGCCGCCTTCGACGGCCAGAGGGTCCTGATCGCGAACCAGAACTCCGACAGTGTCTCGCTGTTCAAGGCCGCGGACCTGACGCCCCTCGGCTCCGTTTCCACCGGCGCCGGAAGCGACCCCTTTGGCGCCTGCAGCGACGGCATCCAGTTCTGGGTCGCATTGTCCGGCCCCGGACGCCTCGCCCGCTTCTGAGAGGAGCGGCGGGGCCTGGTTCCAGGCGCCAGTGGCGAGGAGCCGCTCGCCGGTGCGCGGCAAGGCGCACACCCCTCGGAAACGCCGAGCGACGGTCAGAACCGCGCGATCACGTTGCCGAACAGCATCGAGATCCAGAAGTGAACGCCGTCGCTGCAGGCGCCGTAGGGCGATGTTCCTCCCGGCATCGGGACCGAGCCGATCGGTGTAAGGTCCGCGGCCTTCCAGAGCGAGACGGCGTCGCCAGGGTCGCCCCTGCTGGTCACGAGAACGTGTTGCCCGTCGAAGGCCGCGCCGGAGGGCGCTTTCAGACCGTTCCCCGTCAGCGTCGCGAGGATCGCGCCGCTCGAGGCGTGCACAACGGTCACGGAGTCTCCTCCGTTGAGGTTGGGCACCCAGATGTTGGAGCCGTCGAAAGCCGGGAACTGGGGAGTCCCACCGACCGTCACGGTCTGAAGGACGGCGCCACTCCCATTGAGCTTCAAAAGGGTGTTCGACGAAAAGTCGGTGACCCAGATGTTCGAACCGTCGAACAGGGCTCCAGCGAGCTCGGCGCCGACCGCAACCGTGGTCACGGTCCAGGGAGGCACCGCGCCCGGGATGACGATCGACACCGAGCCGCCGAAATTCGCCGTCCAGATCCGGGAACCGTCGTAGGCGATGCTCCTGGGGGTGCTCCCCAGATTGGTCGCGACCGTCGTAACGACACCCGCCGGTTGGCTCGGGTCGATCTGGTAGAGGGCTCCGGGGCTGAGCGAGCCTGTCGCGAAGATTCGCCCCATCGCCGAAAGTGTCCCGAATGCGGCGGTCGCCCCCGTCCACGTCTGGAGGAGCTTGCCGTCGCTCCCATGGACGCGCCAGACCGCGCCACTAGCCGCCAGCCAGACGTCCTCTCCATCGGAGACGGGAAGGCCCTGCGACGAGCCGACCGTCGTCACCGCGAGGCCGGCGTTCTGCTCGGTCGTCCAGAACTGGTTCAGCGCCGCACGGTGACTGCCGCGCTGCAGGGTCCGATCCACCGTGCGCGACAGGAACGCCGCCATCTGGAGGCGTGTGACGCTCGAGGTCGGATCGTATGTCGTGGCCGTCGTCCCGGTCGTGATACTCAGGTAGAAGATCTCCAGCACGAAAGGACAGAAGGCGTCCGCGGCGACGTCCGTGAAGGGCCCGCACAGGCCCAGGAGTACGCCGCCCGCTCCACTGAGGAGAGCCGCCAGCGCGAACACAAATGCGGGAAGAATTGCCCGAGACTTTCGAACGAATGCCATGGGAGTCCTCCCTTCGCGCAGATTCTCCCGCAAACGAACGACGCCGGGTTCAAGCGCATGGAGCGCGGAAGGGCGCATAATGCGCGGAGGGAGCACATGCGTCGCGTCCGGATCCTTTTCTTGTGCCTCGCATCCTATGTCGCGTCATCGTGGCTGCTCCCGAGCGCGCGTGGCCGCCTGGACGCCGCGGAAGGGGCAGGCGACCTGCCTCCCGCCCTGGTCGTCGTCGAGGGGGCACGTGACGTCGTACGCAATCTTCCGAAGGAAGAGCTCGACCCGGTCTCCGTCTCTTATGAGGTGACGGCGTCATATCCGGCCTCCGCCGTGCTCGGGGAAATCCGGGGGAAACTCGAGAGCGCCGGCTGGAGACCGCTCCCGCGCGAATCGCTCGGTGCGATCCATCCGTCATCCCTTCGCGTGGGATGGAGAACGCACATCAGCGCGTTCCGGGGAACCGACGAGGAGACCCGATCGTTCGCCTGGAACGCGCTTTGGCGCAACTCGGCTGGGGACGTCGTCGCCTTCACTTTGACGTATCGGACCAAGACCGTGAGCCCTGAAAGTCAGCCGGCGAAGCCGGACAACGACTCGCTCCATGTCGAAGCGACGCTTTCCAGAAACCTCTTGCTCCGCCTGGAAGGTCTCCCCGAGGCGCTCATCGTGCTGGACGGCGCCGGGGACACCACGGCCTGGCGATTCAAGGACGAGCAGCGCCTTGGCTACGATCTCTTGGCGCCGCGTCCGCCGTCCGAGGTCATGGCGGCGCTCGGCGAACGGCTGGAGAAGCTGGGCTGGACATCGGTGAGCGAGCCGCCGCCGCCATGGCGGCCGGAAAGCGACTGGGCGAAATCCCACAAACCGGGTTGGAACTTTGGAGCGTCGCGCGGATCCGATAGCCGCCTCGAGTGGAGGTCAACCTGGCAGAACACCGCGGGGGGTTCAGTTCGCTACGTTTTCAGTTATGCCGCCGTCCTTCCCGCGGGGGCGACCGAGGATCCCGAGCACGGCGTCACCCACTACTACGTCGAGGCCAACTACCACGCCAGCGGGAAACCGAATTTCATCCTCCTTTTCCCGTCGGCAAGAAGCCCCATCAAGCCGGAGTAACCCCGATCGAAGCACCCACTCCTCGGCCGCCAGGCAGGTTCTATCAATCGCGGTGAACTGCGCGTCGCGAAGCGACGCCAGTGGTGCCTTGGCGGAGCGCTTTCGTGTGATCAAGCGCGCGGTCGAGCCAACAGGCGAGCCGGGCGCCGGTGCGCCGCAGGCGCAGATCACACGGAAGCGCGGAGCGACGGTGTGCTGAGCCGTGTAGGACTCGAACCTACGGGATTGGGCCTCTTCCGCCCCGAACGCCTGAAATTCCAGCCCTCAGCCCCTCTCAATTGGGCACTCGGGGCGCCAGGGAGCGCATACTTGGGCGCAGACTTCGAAGTCGATATGACAGATGAGTCCAGTAGCGGGGCGCGGGACCCGAAGCGGGTTCGCGGTTTAATCGGTTCCAGGTTCAGGGGGCGAGGACCATCTGAGCCGCGAACTAATTCTTTTTTCAGCTCCCGGTCTTGCGCGGGCCGACCGTGATGGGTTGTCCCCGCGTTCCCTCCACCCGGGTCGGCGGCTCGGGGCCGATCGGCGCAAGCTGGATTCTCCCGATCCGATTTCCGCCGAGCTCGGCAAACCAGATCGTGCCGTCGGGCGCGGTGGCGATCCCGGCCGGCGCGCTCACGGTTATCGGGATCTCCGTGACCGCGCCGTCCGTGGTGATGTGCCCAATCTTGTTTCCGTAGCGCTCCGTGAACCAAAGGTTTCCATCGGGACCGGACGCGATGCCGTACGGGTAGCTCTTGGGGGTCGGGATCTCGAACTCCGTGATCGCGCCCTCAGTCGTGATCCGGCCGATCCGGCCGCTTTCCTCCGTGAACCAGAGGTTTCCGTCCGGACCGGCCGTGATCAAGGTGGGCCCGCTCGGACTGGTCGGGACCTGGAACTCCGTGATCACGCCCTCGGGCGTGATCCGCCCGATCCGGCCGATAGGCTCCGTGAACCAGATGTTGCCGTCGGGCCCGGAAGCGATGCCTGACGGGTAGTAGCCAAGACCGCTCGTGGGGAGCCCGAACTCGGTGACCACGCCCTCGGGCGTGATCCGGCCGATCGCGTTCGAGTTGATGTTGCACTCTGTGAACCAGAGGTCCCCCTCGAAGCCCGCGGTGATTTCGCACGGTATGCTCAACCCGGACAGCTGGAATTCCTTGATGACGCCCGCCGGCGTGATCCGGCCGATCAGCGAGACCGTTCCGGTATCGTAGTCGGCCCCAGTGAACCAGATGTTCCCGTCCGGACCCGCAGCAATACCGGTGGGCTCGGCGTACGGCGTTGGAACCGACACCTCGGAGAGGACGCCTTCCTTCGAGATCCGGCCGATCGCTCCCGACGCCTCGGTGAACCACAGATCTCCTCCCGGGCCGACCGCGACGCCGATGGGACTACTCCCGGCTCTCGCGAGCGGGAACTCGGTCAGTGTCTGACCGACTCCGGGTTGAGCAAGACCGAAGATGGAGAGGGTTGCCGTGGCCAGCAGCAGCCCACCTTTGGATAGAAGGGTGTTCATGGCATCCCTGCTCTGGAGGCGAACGATTTCGTTCGTATTGACGCCGGCCTGAACCGCCGGAAGGTCGATTTCGGGATTCCCCGTGTCCACCAGCAGCACCTGACGATGCGGCTGTCAGGTTTATCAGCAAAGCCGCGATCGTTGCAACCATTAAGGGCAAAACGGCAAAGGGCTGGATGCGGGAAAACCGGTGGCCCTTACATCGGAGAGTCGTCTTCCGGATGAGGACAACGACGAGCACGCTGCCTGCCGGGTGTAGGTCACGTACCTACACCGTCCCGCTAAACCCTTGAGCGTTCGACGTTCCCGACGAGTATTTCCAAAGTATGCGCCCAGGACAGCGCTTTCTCGGCGCTCAGAACAGACCGCGAAAGGCGCTCTAGGGTCAGTCCTGAATCGGGGCTAGTTCACGGCCAGTTGGACCGAGTCCACGAAGAACGACGTCGCCTTCGCGTTGTCCTCCGACGGGACGAACTGAATCTGAACCCTTCGTCCCAGGAACGCTCCTTCCGTCAGAACCGGGCGAGGTTGCCAACGGGGTTCAAAGTGATCCAGAAGCCAGTTCCGTCGCTGCAGGTGCCCCAAGGCCCGCCGGCGATCGAAACCGACCCGAGTGTGCTCAAGTCGGCCGCCTTGAAGAGAGAAACGGCGTTCGC
>DATFQY010000145.1:0-26056 GCA_035263845.1 Thermoanaerobaculia bacterium
TCGAGCTTCCGCAGGTTCCCGACGTGATGGGAAACGACGAGGTCCTTGCCGTCGGGGGCCCAGTCGCCGCTGGCATAGAAGACGTCTTCGAGGACGCGCCGCGGAATCCCGCCGGCCATGGGAACGCGCGCCAGGACCCCGCCGCCGAGATTCTGGTTGACCAGGATGGCCAGCTCTCCGGAGGGAGACACCGAGAGGATGTCGGCCCGGTCGGAGCCGAAGTCGAACGTCGCGGACTCGGGGCTGCCGGGACGCGTGGAGTAGAGCCGGGGGATCTCGCCTTCCCACGTCGCTCCGTAGAAGACCGTCTGGCCGTCGGGACTGAACCGGGCGTTCTGGATCTCTCCGTTGCGAAACGTCAGCCGGCGGAAGACCGGCGCCGCGGCGGACCGGCCGCCGGCACGGCCCGCGATGAGGGCGTGAGCGAGCGCCCCGAGAGCGAGGAGAGCCGCCCCGGCGGCGGCCAACCACAGGCGGCCCTTGCCCCGCGCGGGCGCCTCGGCGGCGGCCTGCGTGCCGCTGGTGACTTCCGAGATGTGGTCTCGCACGCCCGCGAGGTCGCGCGCCAGATCCCGCGTCGAGGTGTAACGCTCTTCCGGGTCCTTGGCGAGGCATCGCTCCACGATCCAGCGCAGCGGCGGGGGCACGTCAGGGCGTTGCTTGCCCAGAAGCTCCGGCTCCCCGCGGATGATCGCCGACATCGTCTCCGCCGCCGTCTTTTTCGAAAACGCCTTCTCGCCGGTCAGCGCCTCGTAGAGGATCGAGCCCAGCGAGAACTGATCGGAGCGGTAGTCGACCGGTTCGCCGCTCGCCTGCTCCGGCGACATGTACGCGACGGTACCCAGCACGGTCCCCGGGTGCGTCTCTGGCCGCGCGAGCGTGGGCATCGCGGAAACCTCCCCGGATTCGGGCGCGGCGAGCTTGGAAAGGCCGAAGTCCAGGATCTTGACGTAGCCGTCCTTCGAGACCATGAGGTTCTCGGGCTTCAGGTCCCGGTGGACGATCCCCGAGCCGTGCGCCTTGGCGAGCCCCTCGGCGGCCTGGGCGGCGATCGAGACCACCCGCCGAAACGCGAGCGGACCGGCGACGATCAACTCGCGGAGCGTCTTTCCCTCGACGAGCTCCATCGCGATGAAGGAAGTCCCCTCCGACTGGCCGATCTCGTACACCGTGACGATGTTGGGATGGTTCAGAGCGGAGGCGGCCCGCGCCTCCTGCTCGAACCGCGCGATGCGGTCCCGGTCCGCCGAGACTTCGGCGGGCAGGACCTTGAGGGCGACTTCGCGGGAAAGGCGTGAGTCTCGCGCGCGATAGACCTCCCCCATCCCTCCCGCTCCGAGGGGAGACATCACCTCGTAGGCGCCTAGACGCGTGCCCGCCGCAAGACTCACGGAAGTGGGGAAATTCTAGTCCGGAGGTTCCGCGGGGTCAGCGAAGCTGCGCGCTTTTCTCCGTTTTTTCGCCCGGGAAGCGGCGGGCGAGCCAGTCCTCGACCTCCTCGGGGTGGTACCCGAAGGGGCCCGGCTTGCCCTTGTAGACGATGATCCCGTTCTCGTCCACGATGTAGAGGCGCTCGGGCCAGGCGGCGTAGGTCCCGTTGGCGGGGTTGTCGATGGGGTCGACGGCCAGCGGCACGCGGTACTGGAACCGCTTGACGAAATCGTTGGCGATCGCGACGCGGTCTTCGAGATTCTTCGGCTGCTTGTAACAGACGCTCTCCTTCTCGTTGGAGGTCATCTGCCACTCGTCCTCGGGATGCGCCTCCTTGACGTACACAGTCAGGAAGGCGGCCCGGTCGCCGTACCGCTCGTACATCTTCTGGACGCGCTCGACCGCGCGCCGGAAGGGGGGTCAGGTGTAGCTGCCGAAGACGAGGACCAGGGGCTTGCCGGCGGTTCCCCCCGCGAGGCTCACGCTCCCCTTGCCGTCGAGGGCGACGAGCGAGACGTCGGGCGCGCGGTCTCCGACCTTGAGCTTTCCTTCCGTCCGCTGCGTGCCGTAGCGAAAGAACCCGATCAGGTTGCGGGGGCCTCCCATCATCCAGGTCCCCAGCGCCACTGCGGCGACGAGAAGAATCCCCACGATCAACGCGGCCCACTTGAGAATTCGCATCACCCTCCGCCCTCGCTTGAATATAACTTGATCCGGCCCGGTTTCTTCCGGGGATCTCCGGCACGGACCCTGCTGAGCGATCCAGAACGATGAGCAACGCGACCCCCGCCAAGACGGGCACCGACGCCCCGAAGAAACCGGGCCTGGTGCGCCGGTTCATCTCCGTCCTGGGGCCGGGGCTCGTCACGGGCGCGGCCGACGACGATCCTTCCGGCATCGCCACGTACTCGATCGCGGGCGCGCAGCTGGGAACCGCCCTGCTCTGGACGGCGTGGCTGACCTGGCCGCTGATGGCCGCCGTCCAGATGATGTGCGCACGCATCGGAATGGTCACCGGCCGCGGCCTCGCCGGCGCCCTGAAACAGAAGTTCCCGCGCTGGACCCTGGTCGTCGTCTCGATCGCGCTGCTCCTCGCCAACACGGTCAACATCGCCGCGGACCTCTCCGGGATGGCCGACGCCGCCGAGATGCTCTCGGGGCTCGACTCCCGCTACTTCGTCGTCCTCTTCGGGGTCGGGATCGCCTGGGTGACGATCCGGCTGCGCTACTACCAGATCGCGGGAGTGCTCAAGTGGCTGGCCCTGATCCTCTTCGCTTACGTCATCACGGCGATCTACGTCGGCCCGGACTGGAGCACGCTGCTTCGCGATGCGCTCGTCCCGCGCCTCCCGGGCAGGCAGGCTTGGGGAACGCTCGTCGCGATCCTCGGCACGACCATCTCTCCCTACCTCTTCTTCTGGCAGGCGTCGCAGGAGGTCGAGGAGGAGAAGGCGATGGGGCGCCGGATGCTCCGAAGCCGCCTGGGGGCGACCTCGAGGGAGCTCGTGGACCGCCGCATCGACGTCGGCGTCGGGACGTTCTTCTCCAACCTCGTCATGTTCTTCATCATCCTGACGACCGCCCTGACCCTTCACCGCCACGGGGACACGCACCTCGAGACCTCCCGGCAGGTCGCCGAGGCGTTGAAGCCGCTCGCGGGCAGGTTCGCGGAGCTCCTCTACACCGTCGGCCTCCTCGGGGTTGGCCTGCTCGCGATCCCGACCCTCTCCGGCTCGGCTGCCTATTGCTTCGCGGAGACCTTCGGCTGGCGGCAGGGGCTCGACCGCAAGCTCGCCGGGGCCCGCTACTTCTACGGCGTCGTCATCCTCTCGACCGCCGCCGGCATCGCGCTCGACTTCTTCGACGTCAACCCGGTCCGCGCGCTCTACTGGAGCGCCGTGATCAACGGGCTGCTCGCGCCGTTCCTGATGGTCGGCATCCTCGTCGTCGCCTGCGACCGGAAGATCATGGTGGGTCAGCCGAGCTCGTGGCTCTCCCGCACCGTCGTCGCCCTGGCGACACTGCTGATGCTCGCCGCGGCGGTGGGGATGTTCGTCTTCTGATCTAATCTCAGCGGGGGGCCCTGTGGTCCCCCGAGCCCCCTGGCGGGGGCGAGCCGTAAAATCTTCGCGTGCGCGCCCTGGTCCTAGAAGATGACGTGCGGCTGCGGTCGCTGGTGGTCCGGACGCTGACGCGGGTGGGCCTGACCTGCGACGAGGCGTCGCGTCGGGACGAGGCGGAGGAGCTGCTCGACCTCCACCAGTACGACCTGCTGGTGCTCGACCGCCGGCTGCCCGACGGCGACGGCCTGGACGTCTGCCGCCGCGCCCGGAAGGCCGGTTTCGCCAACTCGATCCTCGTCCTGACGGCCCGCGACGACCCCGAGTCCACCGTCGAGGGGTTGTCGGAGGGCGCGGACGACTACCTGGGCAAGCCGTTCGACATCGCCGTCCTTGCCGCGCGGGCCAGGGCGCTCCTGCGGCGCAACGAGCGCCGGTCGCCGCGGGAAATGAAGTGCGGCAACCTGAAGCTCGACCCGGGCCGCCGCCTCGCCTGGCGGGACGGGCGGGAGCTCGAGCTGACGGCCCGGGAGTTCGCGATCCTCGAAGCGCTGTTGAATCGCCCGGGCGGCGTCACGTCGCGCGAGGAGATCCTCGAGGAAGCCTGGGGCGAGCGGGAAGAGCCCATGTCCAACACGATCGACGTCCTGATCGGCCGGCTGCGCCGCAAGCTCGACACGCCCGGTCAGCCGACCCGCATCGAAGCGGTGCGCGGCATGGGCTACCGGCTCCGATGAGCAGGGAGGTCGGCCGCCCGTTCCGGTTCCCCCGCCCCCGGAAAGCGCGCACGCGGCTGGCGCTCTCCGGCGCGCTCCTCTGCGCGCTGCTCCTCGCGCTGCTCGCCCTGGCGACCCGGTCGATCATCCGGAGCATCGCCTTCCGCGACATCGACGAGGAGCTCTACACGCTGTCGGTCGCGCTGGGATCGAGCTTCGAGCTGGAGGGCCTGGAGGAATCCAAGCGCGACACGCTCAAGGCGGGGCTGGAAGCCAACGCGTTCGAGTTTCGCCTCGCCAACCACACGGCGATCCTCTTTCGCGGCGACGTGCCGGTCGCGGCGACGGGGTCGCTGCTGAAAGAGGCCCTGCCCGGTGGGATCCTTCCCTACAAGGACCGGCCGGAAGTTCCTTACACAGCGATCGAGCCATACAGCGGGCAGCGCCGGACGTGCCGGTTCCTCGTCACGCACCTCCAGCAGAAGGCGAAGGGCTCGACACTCGTCCTCTTCCGCTGGATCGGGCCGAACCTGCGGTCGCTCGCCCGGCTGGACGACGCGTTGATCGCTTTCGTCCTGCTGGGTTTCCTGGGAACCGCGGCGATCCTCGCGGGCGTGATGTCGCGGGCATTGAAGCCGGTCGAAGAAGTCACGAGCCTGGCGGAGCAGGTCGAGGCGACCGATCTCTCGCGGCGCGTTCAGGTGGCTTCGGGTGGGGAGGAGTTCCGCCGCCTGACGGCCGTCATCAATTCGCTCCTGGAACGGCTGGAGAAGGCCTTCCGGGCGCAGAAGCGCCTGGTCGCCGACGCCGCGCACGAGCTGAAGACCCCGACCGCCGTGCTCGTCGGTGAAGCGCAGGAAGCTCTGCGCCCGGACGCCTCTCCGGAGCAGCGGCGCGAATCCCTCGAAACCCTGGAAAAGGTCTCCCGCGGGCTCGCCCGCGAAGTGGACAGCCTGCTTCACCTCGCCCGGGGCGACGGCGAACGGCCTCCGGGCCGCGCCGCCGCGGACCTGGCGGAGGTCGCGGCTGAGGCGGTCGCGGGTGCCGAGCCGCTGGGCACCGCCCGGAAGGTCCGCTGCGTCTTCACGCAGGACGGTCCGGCCTGGGTCCTCGGCGACCGCGAGGGGCTCCTGCGGCTGGCGTCGAACCTCGTCTCCAACGGGGTCCTCTACACGGACCCGGGCACGACGGTCGAAGTCGAGGCGGGATCGCGAAACGGGCAGGCGTATCTCGAGGTCCGCGACCGCGGCCCGGGCATCGTGCCGGAAGAGCGCGCGCGGGTCTTCGACCGGTTCGTCCGGCTCGAGCCGGCCCGATCGCGCAATCCCGAAGGCTCCGGTCTCGGGCTCGCGATCGTCGAGCAGGTCGCCGCCGCTCACCAGGGCCGGGTTCAGATCCTCGACCGCCCGGGCGGCGGCGCCATCTTCCGCGCCACCATTCCCTCCTTAGAAACGAAGAGTACTCAGCCTGTTGTCCCTAGTCCCTGATCGACTAAGGACTAAGGACTAAGGACTAAGGACCGCCTTCGCTACTTCGCGGGTGCGGGGGTCGCCTTGGGAGCCGGCCCTTCGCCGACCGAGACCGTCGTCGCGATGTGCTTTCCGTCCTTGTCCATGTACCGCAGCGTGACCTTCTCGCCGGACTTCAGCTTCCCGCCGACGACGGAAGTCGCCGCCGTCCAGACCAGCGTCGTCTCCTTGCCCGCCGCGTTCTTCACCACGAATGTCTTCCGCGCCTCGTCCACCGAGCCGATCGTGCCGGTCAGCGCATATCCGTGGGTCTTTGGTTTTCCGGGAGGATCGCTCGCCGGGCCCGCCAGGGCCAGCGCGAGCAGGGACACCATCCCTAATCTGATCAAGAGGCCCTCTCTTTCCAGGGGGACGATATGGCCGGGCGAGTGAACGGAGCGTGAACAGGCCCTAGCCGATCGGTCTCAGGAAACTTTCCCCTTCGGCGAGAAGTCCTTGAGCCAGCGTCCGATAGACGCGGACCGCCTCTTCGATCTGCGCCAGGTCCACCTTCTCCTCGGCGGTGTGGGCCTCCAGGATCGAGCCGGGTCCCACGAGGATCGGCTCTCCCCAGGCGGGCAGGAGCGGCAGGTCGCACGCGAAGGAGACGATCTCCCCTTCGGGTTGGTTGACCGGGACCCGGAACAAGATCGGCTCGGAGCGGTACGGAACCTCGATCTGGACGCCTTTGGAGCCGGCGCGGACACGAGAGAGAAGTTCCTCCATCGGCAGCCCGGTTCGGAAGAGGACCTCGGCGCGGGCGCGGTCGGCGATGACGTTGGGAGCGGTTCCGGCCTCGAGCACCCCGATGTTCATCGTGGTCTCGCCGAAGACCCGGTCGGATGGGAAATCCGCCCGCCGCAGGCCGTCCAGGAAATCCAGGAGGGGCGGGACCGCGGACCGCCCGCTCCCCGCGATCGAGGAGTGGCCGGCCAGGCCGCGGGTCTCCGCCCGGACCCGCAGGCATCCCTTCGATCCGGCGACGAAGCGGTTGCCCGTCGGCTCTCCGCACACCAGGAACCGGCTGCCGCGGGGCTCGCGGTTGGCAGCGAGCGCGCCGTCGGAGCCGCGCTCTTCCCCGACGAGGACGAGGAGGGCGACCGGCTTTCCCTCGGCGGCGAGGTCCTCGAAGGCGATCGCCTGAGCGGCGAGGCTCCCCTTGGCGTCGCAGGCGCCGCGAGCCGCCAGGCCGCCGCCGCTCCTTCGAGGAGTGAAAAACGGGGGCACGGTGTCGGCGTGGGTCATGAACACGACCTGCGCGCCGGAGCGATGGATGAAGAGGTTGCGCCGGCCTGGCGAGACCTCCTGCGAATCCACCGTCATCCCCCGCGCCTGGAAACGTCCCGCGAGGAAGTCGAGCACGGGCCCTTCCGCGCCGGTGACCGACGGAATGACCACGAGCTCTTCCAGCAGTCGGATCGCCCGTGCCGCGTCGTCGATCGTCAAGCGAAACGATCATAGACTGGCGCCCATGAGACGACTTCTCGTGAGCCTCCTCGCCATCGGACTCTGCGCGGCCGCGCCGGCGCCCTCGAAGAAGCCCTGGGACCTTCTCTTCACCAACGCCCGGGTCGTGGACGGCACCGGGGCGCCGTGGTTCGCCGCGGACGTGGCCGTCTCGGGCGGCAAGATCGCGGCCGTCGGCAGGCTCGATCCTTCCTCCGCCGCGCGTGTCCTCGACGCGACGGGCCTGGTCCTCGCGCCGGGGTTCATCGACCTGCTCGGCCAGTCCGAGTACAACGTGCTCGTCGATCCGCGCGCCGCCTCGAAGATCACGCAGGGCATCACGACCGAGGTCACGGGCGAAGGCGACTCGATCGCCCCCCTGGACGAGAAGCTGATCGCCGAGAACGAGGACACGTACAAGAAGTACGGCGTGCGGCCCGACTGGCGCACGATGGACGGGTACCTCAAGTCGCTCGAACAGCGCGGCATCGGCATCAACCTGGGGACCTTCGTGGGATCGGGAAGCATTCGCGCGATGGTCGTCGGCCGCGAGAAGAGGCCGGCGACGCCCCAGGAAATGCGCCGCATGGAGGAGCTGGTGGACCAGGCGATGCGGGAAGGAGCGCTCGGCGTCTCTTCCTCCCTCCAGTACATCCCCAACATCTACTCGACGACAGAGGAGCTCACGAATCTTGCGAAGGTCGCCGCGAAGCACGGCGGCGCTTACTTCACGCACCAGCGCTCGGAGTCCGGCCGGATCGACGCGTCTCTCGACGAGGTCTTCACGATCGCGAGGGACGCGAAGATCCGGGCCCAGATCTGGCACCTGAAGACCGCCTACAAGCCGAACTTCGGCCGGATGCCGGAGATCCTGAAGAGGATCGAGGACGCTCGCGCGCAGGGAATCGACGTCGCCGCGAACCAGTACCCGTGGAACCGCGCCTCCAACGGCCTCGATGCCTGCCTGCCGCCATGGGTGAGGGAAGGGGGGCGCGACGCTCTCCTGAAACGTCTGGCCGACCCATCGACGCGCGAGCGCGTGAAGGCCGACATGGCGAAGGAAAGCACCGAGTGGGAGAACCAGTGGCTCGGCTCGGGCGGGGCGGAAGGAGTGATGGTGGCGGAGGTCCTCGACCCGTCGCTCAAGAAGTACGAAGGGCGGATGATCTCCGCGATCGCGGCCGAGGAGAAGAAGGACCCGCGCGACGTCGTCATCGACATTGTGCTGGCCGACCGGGCCAACGCGGCCTGCATCATCTCGATCATGGACGAGAAGGACGTCCGGGCCGCGCTGGCGAGCCCGCTCGTCTCCTTCGGAACGGACTCGCAGGCCAAGGCGACCGACGGGCCGCTCTCGCACGAGACCTCGCACCCGCGCGGCTGGGGCTCCGCGGCGCGGATCCTGGGCTACTACGTCCGCGAGGAGAAGGTCCTGCGACTGGAGGAGGCGATCCGGAAGATGACGTCCTTCGCGGCGGAGGCAGCGGGCCTCCAGGGACGCGGCGTCGTCAAGCCGGGCTTCGCGGCGGACCTCGTCCTGTTCGACCCGCAGACCGTCCGCTCCAACGCGACGTTCGAGACGCCGAACCGCTACAGCGACGGCTTCCGCTACGTCGCGGTCAACGGGGTCCTCGTCATCGACGGCGGAAAGCTGACCGGAAAAAAACCCGGCAAGGCCTTGCGCGGGCCGGGGTATAAGACCGCTGCCAAAGAAGGGAGTAAGGCATGAGTACCCGAGAGCACTTCGTGAAATGTTTCCAGGACGAGAAGCCGCGGTTCGTTCGCGTCCTGAGGGCCGTTCCCGCGGACAAGGCAGGCTACCGGCCTCACGAGAAATCCGCTTCCGCAGGCGGCCTGGTGTGGCTGCTCGCGAGCGAGCTTTCCGACGCCTGCAAGGTCGTGGACCACGGCAAGGTCGACTTCGTCATGCCGCCGGAGCCCCCCGTCGGGCAGGCCGTCGCGGCGTACGAGCGCAACGCCGGCGAGCTCGAGAAGCGGCTGGCCAAGCTCGACGACGCGGCCTGGGGAAAGAACGCCAAGTTCGTCGTGGACGGCAACGTCGCCTGGGAAACGACCCTGGGCGAGATGCTGTGGGGATTCCTTTTCGACGCGATCCACCACCGCGGCCAGCTCTCGACCTACCTGCGGCCCATGGGCGCCAAGGTCCCCTCGATCTACGGTCCCTCGGGCGACGACCCCGGCATGTAAAACCGGCAAACGACACGGAGCGGTCCCGACCGGCGGCTCGACCTACCCGGCCGGCGTGTGCAGCGACGGCATCAGTTTCTGGATCACCTTCGTCTCCTCGGGCCAGCTCGCGCGGTTCTGATCACGGAACGGTTCTGATCAAGGAACGGTTCTGATCAAGGAGCCACGGAGAGATTTCCGAAGAGGCCGTCGGCCTCGCCGTTGGGCCCCGCCGTGAAGTAGAGCTTGTTGGGGTCGCCGCCGTTCATGTTGTTGCCGAACTTCAGCCCCCACAGCCCCTCGATGACGATCACCTGGCCGTTGGCGTCGCGAACCTTGCCAACGAGCTGGCCGGATCCCAAATCGAACGCGTTGATCTGACCGTCGCCGAAGTTGCCGATCAGGAGCTTCCCTCCGAGCTCTCCAAACGTCATGGGCGCCAGTGCCATACCCCATGGAGAGTCGAGCTGGCCATGCTGGGTGAACCGCGAGAGCAGATTTCCCTGGAGATCGAAGGTGTTCACGACACCGTGGCCCTGGCCCGAGACGTCGTCGTGCCCGCCCGGCTCCTTCATCGCGTAGGTGACGAAGACCTCCCCCGAGATCAGCGCGACGTTAAACGGAGCGTAGTTCTTGGGAAGCTTCGGATCGACGAACGCGCCATCCGGAAGCCCGGAGGCCTTGTTGAAGTTGCCGTCATAGACCTCGACCGCGCCTCCCCCGAAGTTCGTAGCGTAGAGAAGGGCGTTCCCGCTACTGTCGACCGAGATCGCCAGTCCCTTGTAGATTGCGCTTCCGGAGTGGTTCACGGCGATGATCGCGTGCGTTCCGAAGGGGGCCACCGTACCCGGGGGATTCACGTTGGGATTCCAGCCCACGATCGTGCCGTCTTCCGTCACGAAGAGAAAGAGGGCGGGCTGCGTCGTCGGGAGACCGCCGCTGTCGAAGCCCGAGATGTTGAACTGCGGCGTCGCGGTTCCGATGGTGATGTTGAAGGCGGCGCCCGTCGGCGTCCCCGAGGCCCCGAGCGGGTCGCCGGGCGTCGGGATGGTCACGATGAAGGACTGCGGCATGCCGGCGGTGTTGTAGGTCGTGGAGAGGGAGCTGCCGTTGTCGGAGATCCAGAAGAACGACGACGACGATTCCGCGATGCCCCACGGGTTGACGAGGTTCGCGTCGAAGAAGTCCGCCACGTGGACGATGCCGTTGCCGTCGGTCAGCTGCGGCGTCGTGCCCACCTTCTGGTTGACCACCAAGTCATGCTCGACATAGCCGCCTCCCGAAGCCGACGCCCTCGTGACGAAAAGAGATGCCGCCAGAAGCGCAGCAAGAGCCCCGATTCGAAGAATCCTGCTCACGGTTTCCTCCTGTTCACCCGATTCCAAACGTGAAAGAGACGAAGGGCTTCAACACCACGAGCCATCCCTGAACGGAAGTTCGGGGCCGAACCGGGTTCTGCGGCCGGTCTTCCGCCACGAAGTTCGCAAGCAATCGAACTGCCACGGCGTTCCGGAACTAAAGCGTTTCTTAAGACCTGGCCCGGAATCGAGTCCGACGCGGGATCAAGTAGAGTCGAAGCGAGGAGGCCGCCATGCCCGAAACGCCGAAGATCCCGGGGTTCCGCCTCGGCATCTACGTCTTCAAGGACGCCGAGATCGTGGACTTCGCCGCTCCTTACGGGGTTTTCTCGGTGGCACGTCGGTTTGACCCCGACCTCGAGGCGTTCTTCGTCGCCGACGCGATGCGCCCCGTCCAGACGCAGGCCGGGTTCACCGTGCTGCCGAACTACTCGTTTCTGGAGTCGCCGGCGATGGACGCGTTCCTGATCCCGGGCGGATTCGGCACCCGGCAGGAGCTCCACAACCGCCGCCTCCACGAGTTCATCCGCGGGCTTCCGGAGAGGACGATGCTGACGAGCGTCTGCACGGGCTCGTGGATCTACGGAACGATGGGACTCTTAGACGGCCTTCCCGCGACCAACCGCAAGGAGCCGGACCGCGTCGAGGCATCGCCGGCGGGCATGGTCCCGATCGACCGGCTCGCAAAGATCGCCCCGGCCTGCCGGATCAGCCGCGCGCGGGTCGTGGACGCCGGGCGGATCGTGACGGCCGGCGGGATCGCGTCCGGGATGGAGATGGGCTTCCACCTCCTGCGCCGCGCCGGCTACACCGAGAGCTTCTGCGCCGAAGTGGCGCGCGTCATGGAGTACTCGAAGGCATACGACCTCTACCGCGGCGACGTCGAGCGGATGGGCTGAGACGGTCCGGGCCCGACTTGAGACCTTCGACTTTTGACTGACCTTGGACTTGGGACCTTGGACCGTTCCCTGATCTGAGACCAAGTCCAAGGTCATTACCAGTCCGTCTTTCCCGCCCACTCCCGGAAGGTCGTCGGTCGGATGCCGGATTCCTTCGAAGTCGCCGGGATGTCGGCGTCGTAGCCGACCCGGTCGAACCACTCGAGCATCGCCGCGAAGTCCGCGCTCCCCTTGCGGACCTCTTCGATGGGGACCTGGACGAACTCCACCTTGCGCCGGGCAGCGTCGCCGATCGCCTTCGCCGTCTGCGGGATCGTCAGGGAGTCGCCGGCGATGTCGATCTCGCGGCGGTTCAGCTTCTCCGGGTTCTGGAAGGCCCACGCCCCGTACTTGCCGATGTCGGCCACGGCGATCTGCTGGAGCGCCGTGCCCGGCTGGACCGCCATGGCAACGCTGCCGGCGTCGATGCCCGACTTGAACCAGGGCGAAATCCAGTTCTCCATGAAGAAGACAGGGCGAAGGATGACGTGCGAGGGGAAACCGAGGCTTCGCACGGTTTCTTCGACCCGGTACTTGTTATCGAAGTGCGGGATGCCGGTCTTGCGGTCGGCCGACGCGACCGAAGTGTAGACGTAGTGCTTGACGCCCGCCTTCTTCGCCGCCTTCGCGAACCTCTTGCCCTGCTCCTCTTCCCCCTCGACGCCGGCTTCCCACGTGTTCTGCACGGCGAAGGTTCCCCACGCGCCGGAGAGCGCCCTCTCGATCGAAGCCTCGTCGTTCAAGTCGCCGGCTACGATCTCGGCGCCCGCCTTCGCCAGTGCTTTCGCCGCGTCGCCCTCGGGCTTGCGTGTCATCGCGCGCACCTTGTGTCCGTGTGCGAGCAGCTCGTGCGCGACCGCGCCTCCCTGGTGTCCCGTCGCGCCGGTCACGAGAATCGTCCTTGAATCGGCCATCGAAGACTCTCCTTTCGAAGCTGCCGAGTCTACCCGCTAACGATAGGCGCGGGTATTGACCGTCAGGCGATTGAGATAGACCGTCTCGCAGCCGCCGGGGCCTTCGTCGGAGCGCGAGACGCTCGTCTTCCAGTGGAAGTCCGGATCGTCGATCCCGTCCACGTCCACGAGCCATCCCTCCAGGCGCACGTCGTCTCCTTTTCGCACTGAAGCCGCGGCGCGGCGGAGGCGCGCCGATCCCGGAATGACGTGCGTGTTGGCCGTGTGCGTGACGATCGTGCCGCGATCGAGGCGCAGGTCGCGGGTTCCCCACATGTAGAAGCGCGAGACCTGCGTGTAGTGGATGTGCCCGGCGTACGGAGGGGCGAGAACCGGTCCCCAGCCGAGAGTCCAGTCCTCCGGGATCAGGGCTCCCGCCGCGCCCATCCAATAAGGCTCCTCGCTCAGGACCCGCGCGGATTCGTCCCACCGGAAGCGCGGCACGATCCGGTAGCGTCGACCCCGGGCGACGTGCTCGAAGGGTTTCCGGTCGTCCGCCGTCTGGATCGGCTCCGTCTCGACCGCGGGCCGCGACGTGGTCTCATGGCGAAGCATCGCGAGGGTCAACGGCCGGCGGCAGAGGAAGACAAGGATCGCGGCCGCCAGGATCAGAGACCAGGGCCGGATCCGCCTCATCCGGCAAGACCCAGGAACGCCCGCATCCGGTCGAGCTCCCCTTCGAGTTCGCGGCGGAAGGCGCGGCCGCGCGGCGGGGAGTGGACGTAGCCCACATTCGACACGAGCCTTCCATCCCGGACCGAGACGTTTCCCCACCCGATGACCCGATCCTCCCAGAGAAGCGGCAGAGCGTAGTAGCCGAGCTTTCGCTTTCGCGCCGGCGTGTAGGCCTCGAACCGGTACACCCATCCCCACAGAAGCTCGAAGCGGTCGCGGTCTCTCACGACCGGATCGAAGGGCGTCAGCAGGCGCACGATCGGCGGCGGAGTCCCGCCGGGCTTTTCGCCCGCCGGCCAGTACCAGTCCACGCCTTCGACGCGCACGTGCGCCAGCCGCGCCTTCGCGCGCTCGAAGGCGCTCGCGAGCTCTTCTCGCCATTGCGGTACGGCAAAACGAAGGCCGCGCACGCAGACACGCAGGCTCGCCTCGGGCAGCGGCGCGTAGATCCCGACGGCGATGTCCACGAGAGCGTCGAGACGAGCGCGGCGCTCTTGCGGGCTGGCCGGGATCCGGCCATGCTCGCGCGCCTCGTAGACGCGGATGCCTGCCTCGCGGCGGGCCACGCGCAGCATCCCGCGGTAATGCATCGCGTCGAGAAGAAACGTGGTGGAGTTGGAGGAGCCGCCCCACCAGTTGCGAACTTTGCCGTGCGCGAAGTGCCGATTGACCTCCCGGGGATGCGCGGTTCCACGCTGGCGGACGAAATCGAGGAGGACCTTCGAGCGCCGCCTCCAATCGACCGGCCATGGCGAGGGGTTGTCGGCCGGAACCCTGGTCTCGGACCGCGGATGCATCAGCGCGTGGACCGGCCTCGTGACGAAGCCGTAAGGAAGGAAGAAGTCTTCCTCGAGGTCCAGTTCCACGTATCGCCGTTCCAGGTCTCCGGCCCGGTAATCGCGCACGCGTTGACGGAGGATCAGGTCCTGCGCCCGAGCCGGCGCCCGGATCGGGTCCGCCTGGACGAACCCGAGCCTGTCCAGCGCGCGTTTCAGCGTCGTTGGCGCAAACAGGCTTCTCGCGACGGCAAAGCGCCGAAGGTCCTGGAGGGAATCCGGCATGGCCGACCGCGGATTCTAATGACCGGTTCGGGTCGATCCCGGCAACCCCTGTCACGCCTTGCCCCGCTCGCGCCTATCCCGTGTGCAAGCGCCGGCAATGGCGCCGGGGACTTGAACCGGAGGAAACGAGCGATGAAGCGTTGGAGCTGGCTGGTGATCCTGGCGATCGGGGCCCTTTCCCTGGGGACGGCGTACGCGGAGAGCCGCGCCTGCTGCCCGCCGCCCTGCGACGATCCGGCGTGCTGCGCCTCGATCTGCCCGAACTGAGGTCGATCGGAAGCGGGTGAATCCAGAAGGACGGTCAGCGCTCCAGGAGGAGTTGACGGCGCTCTCCCGCGGCGACCGCGGAGCGTTCGATCCGGCCTTCCGCCGCCTCTGGCCACTCCTGCGCGGCTTCGCGCGGCGCGTTCTCCCCGAGCACGATGCCGACGACGCCGCGCAGGAGGCGCTGCTTCGGATCTTTCACCGGGCAAGCGAGTTCGATTCGTCCCGAGACGCCCTCGCCTGGGCGCTGGGGATCGCGGCCTGGCAGGCGCGAACGCAGCGCACCCGGAGGCGGCGCCGGCGCGAGGATGCCGGAGAAACGATCCCGGAGCGCGTGGACCCCGCGGCCTCGCCCGAGGACCTCGCGTCGGCGCGGGAACTCTCGGCCGCTCTCGACCGGGCGCTGGCCGAGCTGCCGTCACGCGACGCCGAGACCCTGCTCGCCTATGCGCGCGGCGAGCGTCCCGACCTGCCCGGCCCGACCTTTCGCAAGCGGGTCGAGCGGGCCCTTTCCCGGCTGCGCTCCGTCTGGAGGATTCGCCATGACCATTTCTGAAATCGCCGAGACGAACCTGCGCCTGGCGGCCCGGCGCTCCTACGAGCTGGGCCGGCTCCAGGGCGCGCTCCTGCGCGGGGCCGTCGCCGCGTTGTTCGCGCTCCCGGGGTTCCTGGTCTGCAATCAGACCCCTCTCGCCGGCGTCTTCGTGGCCGGGTTCGCGCTCGCGGTCGCGGCGGGACGGATGCGCGGGCAGGCTTACGAGGAGGGAACGAAGGCCGGAGCGATCGCCGGAGTCGTGCCGTGCCTGATCCCGGCCCTGATCCAAAGCCTCGACCCCAGCCTCTGCGACGCGGCGATGCGCGGCGGAATCCCATGGCCCTGCGTCCTTGGCGGCCTGGGGGCCGGCGTCCTGCTCGCGCTGCGCGGAAGCACATCCGCGGGTCTCCCCTACTGGGCCTCCGCCTTCGGAACGCTCGGCTTCGCCGCGGCGCTGGGTTGCCTGCCGGCCGGCGCGATGGGATTCGCGTCGCTCGTCGCGGGCTTCGTGGCCGGAGGAATCCCGGCCCTGGTCGCTCGAAGGGCTTCCGGCTAGGACTATTCGCCGAGGGCCCGCGAGCGCCGCTGGAGCCGGCGCTGCACGAGGCCGAACTTCTCGACGGCGTGCTTCTGGATGTGGGCCATCGCATCGTCCACGGAATCGGTGAAAAGAAGCAGGTCCATGTCAGAGGCGTCGATCGTGCCGACCTCGATCATCTGGTGGAGGAAGTCGACCAAGGGGTGCCAGTAGTCCTTGCAGAAGAGGACGACGGGGAAGCTCTGGATCTTTCCCGTCTGGATCAGGACCGCCGCTTCGAAGAGCTCGTCCATCGTGCCGAGCCCCCCGGGCATGACGACGAAGGCGTAGGAGTACTTCACCAGCATGACCTTGCGCACGTAGAAGTGCTTGAAGGTCACCCAGCGGTCCAGGTACGCGTTGATCTTCTGCTCGTGGGGCAGGGCGATGTTGCAGCCCACCGAGTAGCCGCCGACATCCTTCGCGCCCCGGTTGGCCGCCTCCATGATCCCCGGGCCGCCTCCGGTCATGACCGTGAAGCCCATCTTGGCCAGGCGCTGCCCCACCGTCCTCGCGAGATCGTAGTAGGTGTGATCCGGCTTGAACCTCGCCGAGCCGAAGACCGTCACGCACGGCCCGACGAAGTGAAGCACGCGGAACCCCTGGATGATCTCCCAGAAGATCTTCAGGGCCGACCAGAGCTCGCTCCCCCGCGACCGCGGTCCCTCGAGAAAGACCCTCTCCTCGGGCTCCTCCGGAGGAGGAAGCTGAACGAGCCCGGTCTTGCGGGGCTCGCCAGGCGACTCTGCCATCGCCCTACGCTAAGCGATTTAAGCCTTGCCGGCGACGGCGAGGCGGGCCTCGGCGAGCTCCAGGCGGGTGCGAATCTCCTCGAGGGTCTCGCGGGAGGCGGTCTTCAGTTCCTCTTCCGCCTTGGCGCGGTCCTTCTCCGCGGCGGAAGCGTCGATGTCGGAGGGCTCTTCGGCAAGGTCGGCCAGGACCGAGACGGTGTCGTTGGAGACTTCCATGAAGCCGGCCGAGATCGCCAGCGGCTTGTCGCCGCCCCTGTCGCGGTACTTGAGCACGCCGGTCTTGAGGAGGCTGATCAGCGGCGCGTGGCCCGGCAGGATCCCGAGGTACCCCAGCTCTCCCGGGACCTCGACCTGGTCCGTCTCCGTCTCGACGACCTTTTTCTCCGGAGTCACGACAACCAGTTTCAACGCCATAACGCCCCCTGTCCTCAGAAGGTGGAGGAGATGATTCCCCCGTCCACCGGGATGCTCGCGCCGGTCAGGTAGCTGGCGCGGTCGCTCGCCAGGAACGCGACGACTTCGCCGATCTCCCGCGGCTCGCCGTACCGGCCCATCGGGATCGACCTGACCGTCCGCCCCTCGTACTCCTCCATCGAGACGCCTTCCTGCTTGGAGCGGATCTCGTTCAACTCGATCTGCCGGTCCGTCAGGACGTGGCCGGGCAGGACCGCGTTGACGAGGACGCCGTCTTTGGAGAACTCGTTGGACATCGTCTTGGTCAGCGCGGAGAGGCCGGCTCGCAGCGTGCTCGAGATCGTCAGCAACGCGATCGGCATCTTCGCGGCGAGGGACGTCAGGTGGATGATCCGCCCTCGTTTGCGTGCGCGCATTCCCGGCAGGACCAGGCGGGACAGACGCACGACGTTCATGAGCGTCAGGTCGATCCCGGTCCGCCACTGCTCCTCGGAGAGATTCAGAAACGTCGCCGCCGGCGGGCCTCCCGTGTTGGTCACGAGGATGTCCACGTCGCCGTAGTTGGAAACCGTCGAGCGGTGCCAGCGCTCGAGGTCCGCGGGCTTGCTGACGTCGCACACGCCCGCCGAAATGGCCGCTCCGGGCGCCTCTTCCAAGAGCTTGCGGCGCGCGGCCTCCACGCTTTCGGAATGGCGCGCGCAGATGGAGACGCGGCATCCCTCCTTCGCCAGCGCCGAGGCCACCGCGAAGCCGATCCCCTTGCTGGCCGCCGCGACCATCGCGACGCGGCCGTGGATTCCCAGATCCATTCCGAAGTCCTTAGTCCTTGGTCCTCAGTCCCGGTCCATGGTCCTCAGTTTCAGGACTCCGACTACGGACTCCGGACTAAGGACTACGGACTCCTTCTCTATGCTGCCGCCTTCGCGATCTTCTCCGCTTCCTCGCGGGCCTCGTCGAGCGTGCCCATCATGTAGAAGGCCTGCTCGGGCATGTCGTCGCACTTGCCTTCCGCGATCTCCTTGAAGCCCTTGATCGTGTCGGCGATCTTGACGAACCGCCCCTCGCGCCCGGTGAACTGCGACGCGACGAAGAACGGCTGCGAGAGGAACTTCTGGATCTTGCGGGCGCGGGAGACCGTCAACTTGTCGTCCTCGGACAGCTCGTCGATCCCGAGGATCGCGATGATGTCCTGGAGGTCCTTGTACTTCTGGAGAATCGCCTGGACCTGGCGGGCGACGGCGTAGTGCTCTTCCCCGACGATCCGCGGGTCGAGGATCTTCGACGTCGAGGCCAGGGGATCCACGGCCGGGTAGATGCCGAGCTCGACGATCTGCCGCGAAAGAACCGTCGTCGCGTCGAGGTGCGCGAAGGCCGTCGCCGGGGCCGGGTCGGTCAGGTCGTCGGCGGGAACGTAGATCGCCTGCACCGACGTGATCGATCCCTTCTTCGTCGAGGTGATGCGCTCCTGGAGCTCTCCCATCTCCGTCGCGAGGTTCGGCTGGTATCCGACGGCGGACGGCATGCGGCCGAGAAGGGCCGAGACTTCCGAGCCTGCCTGCGTGAACCGGAAGATGTTGTCGATGAAGAGGAGAACATCCTTTCCCTCGGTGTCGCGGAAGTACTCGGCGACCGTCAGCCCGGTCAGCCCGACCCGCAGGCGCGCGCCGGGCGGCTCGGTCATCTGGCCGTAGATCAGGGAAGCCTTGGACTTGGACGGGTCTCCGGGAGTGATGACGCCCGATTCGCTCATCTCACGGTACAAGTCGTTGCCCTCGCGCGTCCTCTCGCCCACGCCGGAGAAAACCGAGTAGCCGCCGTGGTGCATGGCGACGTTGTTGATGAGCTCCATGACGATGACCGTCTTGCCGACGCCGGCGCCCCCGAAGAGGCCGGTCTTGCCTCCCTTGGAGTACGGCTCGAGCAGGTCCACGACCTTGATCCCGGTCTCAAACATCTCGACTTCGGTGGACTGGTCCTCGTAGCTCGGCGGCTCGCGGTGGATCGGCCAGCGCTCCTTCGAGTTGACCGGCCCCTTCTCGTCGACGGGCTCGCCGACGACGTTTAAGATCCTGCCGAGCGTCTGCTCGCCGACCGGGACGGAGATGGGGACGCCGAGGTCCACCGCCTTCATGCCGCGGACCATGCCGTCGGTCGGCTTCATCGCGATGCACCGCACGCGGTTTTCGCCCAGGTGCTGCGCGACCTCGGTGATGACGTCGATGGGGACGCCGGTCTGCTTCCCCTCTTCCTTGACCTCGACCGCGTTGTAGATGGCCGGAAGCTTGCCCTCGGCGAACTCCACGTCAATCACGGGCCCGATGACCTGAACCACCTTGCCAACGTTCTGCTCTGCCATGACTCTTCCTTTCAGGACGTCTTACTTCAGGGCTGCGGCCCCGGACACGATCTCGATGAGCTCCTTGGTGATCCGCGCCTGCCGGGCGCGGTTGTAGGTCAGGGTCAGGGCGTCGATCAGGTCGCCGGCGTTCTTGGTCGCCGAGTCCATCGCGGTCATCCGGGCAGCGTGCTCGGCCGCGGCGGACTCCAGGAGGATCCGGTAGATGGCGAACTGGAGATAACGGGGGAGAAGGGCCGCGAGGATCGCCGCCGGGTCGGGCTCATAGATGTACTCGACGGCGCCGGTTTTCGGAGCCTCCGAGACCGCCATCTCGGCCCTCGCGATCGGCAGGATCTTCACGACCCGGACGACCTGCGCGATGACGGACTTGAACTCGTTGGAGATGGAGTAGACCGCGTCGATGCGGTCCTGCGTGAACTCCTCGGCGAGGTATGCGGCGATCTCTTTCGCCTGCGCATACTCGACTTTCGCGAAGATGCCGGCGTAGCTCGACGAGGCGAGCTTCCTGCCGCGCCGCTTCCAGTAGTCCACGGCCTTCCTGCCGACGGGAAGGAGCGTGACCTCCTCCCACCCCTTCTTCTCGGCGAGCAACGCGACGGCCGCCCGCTGGACGTTCGTGTTGAAGGCTCCCGCGAGCCCCTTGTCGCCCGCGACCACGAGAAGCACGACCCGCTTCTCCTCGCGGGAGGCGAGCAGCGGATGCTTCGCGTCGGTCACTCTCGACGAGACCGACGCCAGCACGTCCCGAAGGGCCTTCGCGTACGGCCGGGAGGCGATCGCGCGATCCTGCGCCCGTCGCAGCTTCGCCGCCGCCACCATCTTCATGGCGCGGGTGATCTGCTGCGTGTTCTTGACGGACCGCAGCCGCCGCCGGAGATCGATTAAAGAAGCCATCAGCTTTCAGCTGTCAGCTCTTAAGCTGCCGCTGCCGCGTTCTCCTTGAGGAAACGGTCCTTGAACTCCTTGATCGCGGCGGTCAGCCCTTCTTCCGTCGCTTTCTCGATCTTCCCGGTCGAGGCGATGGCGGAGAGGAGCTCCTTGCGCTCGCTCTTGAAGAACTCGAGCAGGCCCGCCTCGAACTCGCGAACCGCGCTGACCTTGAGGGAATCCAGGTATCCGCGGGTGCCGGCGAAGAGAGAGGCGACCTGCATCTCGACTTCCATCGGCGCGAACTGCGGCTGCTTGAGGAGCTCGACAAGGCGCTGGCCGCGGTTCAACTGCGCCTGCGTCACCTTGTCGAGGTCCGAGCCGAACTGGGCGAAGGCCGCGAGCTCGCGGTACTGCGCGAGATCCAGCCTCAGCGAGCCGGCGACCTGCTTCATCGCCTTGATCTGGGCGTTTCCGCCGACGCGCGACACCGAGAGGCCGACGTTCACGGCGGGCCGCACGCCCGAATAGAAGAGGTCGGACTCGAGGTAGATCTGGCCGTCGGTGATCGAGATGACGTTGGTCGGGATGTACGCCGACACGTCGCCGGCCTGCGTCTCGATGATCGGAAGCGAAGTCAGGGATCCCCCTCCGTTCTTTTCGGAGAGCTTGGCGGCGCGCTCGAGCAGGCGCGAGTGCAGGTAGAAGACGTCGCCGGGATAAGCCTCGCGCCCGGGCGGGCGCCGCAGCAGCAGCGAGATCTCCCGGTAGGCCGCCGCGTGCTTGGAGAGGTCGTCGTAGATCGTCAGCGCGTGTTTCTTGTTGTAGAGGAAGTACTCCGCCATCGCGCAGCCCGCGTAGGGCGCGACGTACTGCATCGGCGCGGGGTCGGCCGCCGAAGCGGAAACGACGATCGTGTGCCCCATCGCGCCGTGCTCTTCGAGCGTCTTGACGACCTGCGCCGCGGTGGACTTCTTCTGCCCGATCGCGACGTAGACGCAGATGACGCCCTTCCCCTTCTGGTTGATGATCGTGTCGATCGCGACCGCGGTCTTGCCCGTCTGCCGGTCGCCGATGATCAACTCGCGCTGTCCGCGGCCGATCGGGATCATCGCGTCGATGGCCTTCAAGCCCGTCTGGACCGGCTCCTGGACCGGCTGGCGATCGATGACGCCCGGCGCGATCCTCTCCAGTGGATAGGACTCCTTGGTGTTGATCGGGCCCTTGCCGTCGAGCGGGCGGCCCAGCGCGTCCACGACGCGCCCGACCATCTCCGGCCCGACAGGAACCTGGATGATCCGGCCGGTCCGGCGGACCTCCTGGCCCTCCTTGACCTCGTACGATTCGCCCAGGAGCACGATGCCGACGTTGTCCTCTTCCAGGTTCAACGCCAGGCCGTAGAGGTCGTGCCCGAAGTCGATCAGCTCGCCGGCCATCGCCTTGTCCAGGCCGTAGGCGCGAGCGATCCCGTCGCCGACCGACAGCACGGTGCCGACCTCGGCCACGTCGATGGTCTTCTCGTAACCCTCGAGCTGCCTTTTCAGGATCTCGGTGATCTCGTCCGCTTTGATCTGCATCGTCAAGCCCCCGCTGTTTCCGCTAATTCTTTCGTCTGCTTCTGAAAACGTTCGATGGCATGCCGCACCGAGGCGTCGAGGACCTCGCTGCCGACCTGCGCCACGAAACCTCCCAGGATCTTCTCGTCGACTCCCACGTCGAGCCGGACCTTGCGGTTCAACTTGCGCCCGAGCGCCTCCGCGATCCGGCGGCGCTCTTCCTCGCCGACCGGCGCGGCGACCGTGACCCTCGCCGCCACGACGCCGCTGTCGTGGTCGAACTGCGTCCGGACCGCGTCGAGGATCCCGGACAGCGCGAGGATGCGTCCCCTCTCCAGGATCAGCTCCAGGAGGCGCAAGCCGAATCCGTCCACGCCCGCCTTTCCGGCGAGCGCCGCGAGCGCCGCCTTCTTGGCCGGCGCCGGGACGGCCGGGGACAGGAAGAAGGGCTTCAACCGGGGGTCCTCGGTAATCGCTCGGGACAGGGCGCGCGCCGACTCGAGAAAACGCTCGAGGTCGTAGCCGGCGGGAGCCGCCCCGAGAAACGCCTGGGCGTAGCTGCGCTGGTAGACGCTCACGGGTTCCTCGCCAGGGTGCCCAGGGACTCCGTCAGCAGGCGCCGGCGGTCCTCCTCGGTGATCTCGGAGGAGACCTTCTCGATCGCCGCGGCGGCCGTCAGGTCGGCTGCCGTGCGGCGCAGCTCCTGCGTGGCGAAAGCCAGGCGTCGGGCGATCTCCTGCTCGGCCTCGCGCCGGACCCGCTCCGCCTCGACGTCGGCGCGTTCGAGAAGCTCGGCGCGAGCGGCCTCGCCCTCGGTAACTCCGCGGGCCCGCACGTCCGCGAGCTCCCGGTCGAGCCTGGCCATGCGCTCGTGGATTTCCGTCTCCAGGCGCGCGGCTTCCTCGCGCTGCTTTTGGGCCTGGCGGATGCGCTCCTCGACCGCGTCCTGCCGGCTGCGGAACGCGTTGGCGAGAGGACGCGCGACGAAGTAGCCGAGCACTCCCAGGAATGCCACGAGGTTGACGAGCTGCCAGATCCAGATCGGGAGCCCGAGAAAGGTCTCGGCTTCGTGCTCCGCGGCGCGGAGCGCAACGGCCAGGGAAAAGAGAAGGCTCACGCGGCCAGCTTTCGACCGAGGACTTTTTCGGCGAGGGCGTTGGCGAGCTGCCGAACGCGGCCGGGCAGTTCGCTCGAGGAACGCGCCGCCTGCGCCTCGATCTCGCGGCTGGCCTGCTCGAGGACCTCGGTCGCGCTCGCGCGGGCCTGGGCAAGCTTCTTCTCGAGCTGCTCGCGGCCTTCGGCGCGCAGGGCCTCGCGCTCTTTCAGCGACTCGTGGCGCGCCCGGGCGAGCTCCGCTTCCGCGCGGGCCACCTCCGCTGCGAGACGCTCGAGGCTCTCGGCGTGCACCTTCGCGGCCGTCGCTTCCTCCGTCGCGCGCGCCTCGAGGATGCCGCCGAGCGGAACGAAGAGGAACTTGCGCAGGATCGCGTAGGCGATCGTGAACGCGACGAGGACGTAGAGAAACGTGACGTCGGGCGCTTTGATCATGGTTTCAGTGACGACTTCCGATTGCCGATTTCCGATTGCCGGGCGCTTGGGAGCCCGCAATCATCAATCAACAATCTTCAATCGTCAATTAGTATATAAGCCTTTTGTTTACAGCTATTTACGACTGTCTCGGGAAGGGGAGCTCGATCAAGTTGGACACGGGTTCTTCGCCCATCTGGCAGGAGCCCTGGAACATCGCCCCCTCCTCGATCTTCAGCACCGGTGTGATGACGTCGGCGAAGACCTTTGCCTTCGCGAGGAGCTCGACCCGCTCGCCGGCCCTCACGCTGCCTCTCAGGCTGCCGTTGATCGAGAGCTTCGCGACGTCGATGTCGGCCGAGACCTCCGCGGCCTCACCGATGACGAGCTCGCCGATCGAGCGGATCTTCCCCTCGAAGTGGCCATCGATGCGGAAGGCGTCCTCGAAGGTCAGATCGCCGCGCACCTGGCTCCCCTTGTCGATGAACCCGTTGAACGATCCGCCATTGCTTCGCGTCGTCATTGGCGCCTCTCCCTCTCTCGTTTGTTCGCCTATTCCTTGCCGCTCAGCCGGTCGTATAACCGTATCAATTCTTCCTCGGATCCGAATGCGATTTCGATTCTCCCTCCCCGCCGGCGCCGCGCGATCTTCACCCGCGTCTTCAGCCGGCGCGAGAGCTTCTCCTCCGCGTCCCGCGTGAACGGGTCCGACCGCCGCTCGCGGAGGATCCGCCCCTCCGTTCCGAAAGACGCCGCTCGCTTCTCCGTCTGACGCACCGACAGCGCGCGGCGAACAACCTCCTCCGCGAGCTTTTCCTGGTCGTCGGGGGACGAAAGCGACGCGATCGCCTTGGCGTGGCCGGCCGAGAGCGTTCCGTCGCGGATCCGGTCGCGCACCGGCGCGGGGAGCTTCAGCAGCCGAAGGGAATTGGAAACGGTCGTCTTGTCCTTGCCGACGCGGCGCGCAACCTCGTCCTGCGTGAGGTGGAACTCCTCCTTCAGGCGGGCATAGCCGGCCGCCGCCTCGAGGGGGTTCAAGTCCTCCCGCTGGAGGTTTTCGACCAGGGCGAGCTCCAGCATCTCCTTGTCCGACCGTCTTTCCCGAATCGCGACGGGTACCCGGGCAAGGCCGGCCTGTGCCGCGGCTCGCCACCGGCGCTCCCCCGCGACGATTTCGAACTTCCCGTCGCTTCGCGCAGTGACGACGATCGGCTGCACGATCCCGTGCTCCCGGATCGAGGCGGCGAGCTCCTCCAGAGCGGCCGCCGGGAAGTCCCGGCGAGGCTGAAAACGGCTGGGAACGAGCCGGTCGATCTCGACCTCCTGGGCGAAGTTTCCCCGGGGAAACTGCCCCTCTTCCCGCCCCGGCAGAAGCGCGGAAAGACCACGCCCGAGGACTGGCTTTCCTTTCAACCGGAGCCTCCTTGGCGCTTCAGAAACTCGCGGGCGAGCGAAAGGTAGGCCTCAGCACCGCGCGATTTGACGTCGTACGCAAGTACGGGCTTGCCGAAGGAAGGGGCCTCTCCCAGCCGGACGTTGCGCGGAATCACCGTCCTGTACACCTCGCCCCCGAAATGTTTTCGTAGATCGTCGCTGACCTGGCGGCCGAGGTTAGTGCGGTCGTCAAACATCGTCAAGACGAAGCCCTCCACGGTCAGGTGCGGGTTGAAGCCCATGCGGACGCGGCTGATCGTCTCCATCAGCTCCGTCAACCCCTCGAGGGCGAAGTACTCCGTCTGGATCGGCACCAGCACGGAATCGGCCGCCGTCAGGGCGTTGACGGTCAGCAGCGACAGCGCCGGCGGGCAGTCCACGAAGAGGAACTCGTAGTCGTCACGGACCGATTCGAGGGCGGTTCGCAGATGGCTCTCCCTGCCCACCCGATTGACGAGTTCGACTTCGGCGCCGACCAGGTCCCGCCCGGACGGCAGCAGTGAGAGGTTCGGGAACGGGGTCGGGCGGATCGCCGCGGAGGCCTGGTTGCCGAGGAGCACGTCGTAGGCGTTTGAGCCCTCGCCGCGCGGAAAGCCCAGACCCGACGTGGCGTTGGCCTGCGCGTCCATGTCCACGAGGAGGACCTTCCGGTCGAGCGCGGCCAGCGAAGCGCCCAGGTTGATAGCGGTGGTCGTCTTTCCGACGCCCCCCTTCTGATTCGCGATGGCGATGATCCGGCCCACTGGCGGGCGATTATGCCGCGTCCGGAAAAAGCGTCCCGGCCGGCTTTTTTCGCGAGGTTTCCACGGGGAAACTTCGCCGTCACCGCTTCTCGTAGACGGCGATCCGCCGCTTCTGAGATCCCGGAATCCGCAAGATTGAGCCCGCGGAAAAGCGCTCCTCGAGGGCGGACCGCGAGGTCGAGGAATCCGTGGTCCAGACGAGCAGCAACCCACCCTTCGCGAGAAACGGCGCCTCTCCAACGGTCGCGGATGGATCTCCCACGGCCCGCATGGCGGCGACATCGAAATTGGGCGATTTCAAGGACTGAATGCGCTTCTGAAGGATCTCCACGCTCGAGAGGGCAAGGGCGGTCGTGACGTGTTGGAGGAACTCGACGCGCTTCTTTCGGGGTTCGAGGAGCGTAACTCGCAGATCCGGCCGTGCGATCGCCAGGGGCAGGCCCGGAAAGCCCGCCCCGGACCCGATGTCAATAAGTCGTATGCCATGAGGAATTAGGTTCTGTCCGAGAACGGATTCCAGGGCATGGCCGACGAGCTCCGAGGACTCGAAGGGGCCGGTCAGGTTCGTCCTGCGCCGCCAGGTGTCGAGCTCGCCAAGGTATCGCGCGAGCTGCCGGCCGGCGGCGGCAGTGAGCGCAACGCCGAAAACGGGAGCCTTGAGGGAGATCTCGGCGGCGAAGAATTCAGGCGGCCGC
>DATFQY010000146.1:0-8846 GCA_035263845.1 Thermoanaerobaculia bacterium
CGTCTTCGTCGGAGTGGCCGTCGGCGTGTCCGTCGCCGTCGCCGTGATCGTCGGCGTGTTGGTAGCCGTCCGCGTCGGGGTCTGCGTCGGCGTGTCCGACGGCGTCTGCGTGACCGTCGGCGTGTTGGTCGACGTCCTCGAGGGCGTGAACGTCGGTGTGTCCGACGGCGTCGGCGTGACCGTCGGCGTCTTGGTCGACGTCGCCGTCGGCGTGTCGGTCGGCGTGTTGGTGAACGTCCTCGTGAACGTCTGCGTCGGCGTGTTCGTCGGCGTCTTGGTGGACGTCGGGGTGTTCGTCGGGGTCTTCGTCGGCGTGTCCGTGCTGGTCGGAGTCTGCGTCGGCGTGTTCGTCCCCGTGAACGTCTGGGTGACCGTGAACGTCTGGGTGACCGTGTTGGTCGGCGTGACCGTCGACGTGTTGGTCTTCGTCGGGGTGACGGTCGGGGTGCTGGTCGGCGTCTTGGTGGACGTCTGGGTGTTCGTCGGCGTCCTCGTCGGCGTGTCCGTCTTGGTCGGCGTGGTCGTCGGCGTGTTGGTCGTGGTGAACGTGGGCGTGATTGTCGGCGTCTCCGTCCGCGTGGCCGTGTTGGTCCTGGTCGGGGTGAACGTCCTGGTGTTGGTGGGCGTCGGCGAGTTGGTCGGCGTCTTCGTGGACGTCGGCGTGTTGCTGGGGGTCTGGGTCCCGGTGATCGTCTCCGTCGGCGTCGGCGTCTCGGTGTCGGTGATCGTCGGCGTGGCCGTCGGCGTCGCCGGCGGGAGCTTCCACTCCTCGACGCTGACGAGCAACGACTCGTCCCCGTAGTTCCCGGCGACGACCCGCATCCGGATCTCGCGCCCGGTCTTGCTCGGGTTGCGGTAGATGACGAGCCCGGAGTTGGGGTTGCCGTCCACCGTCGTCCCGGAAGGCACGCGCGGGTTGGGCCCGAACGCTCCGCGGAAGTACCCGGGCGGAGGCTCATCCGCCGGGTTCGGGACACCGGCCGGAGGCGGGTTGCGTGTGGCCGAGGACGTGTAGGGATACAGCGTGTCCGCCAGCTCGCCCGTGTCCTCGCGGTCGTAGGGGTGCGTGACCTTGTGGCCGAACTGGAGGAACTTGCCCTGCTGGATGTCGGAGTAGCAGTCGAACCGGCGGGCAAACGCCACCTTGACGCAAGGGAAGACGTCGCCGATCTGGGCCCCGCCCGGCAGGCCGGGCGAGCTGGGGTCGATCGAGTCGGCGATGTAGAGCCATTCCACGCCGCCGTTCTGGAGCAGGTCTCCCTTGTGCTGGGGGCAGGGCGCGGGATCGCAGACCGCCGAGCCGGAGGCGGGATCCTGCTGCGAGGCGCCGAAGGTCGGGTTGGGGTTCTGGTAGGACGCGAACCCCCAGTTGACGCCGCTCGATTGCGTGATGACCTGGCGCAGAACGCTCTTGGCCACTCCGAACTTGGAGCCCTGCGCCGGCCCCGTTCCCTCGGGGTAGACGAAGTCGTCCATGTACGCCGGCAGGTCGAAGTGGTCGGTGAAGTCGCGCATCATCGACGTCGAGGAGTCGAGGATGACGAGGATGTTGGTGGCGCCTCCCAGCCGCAGCAGCTGCCGGTCGTCGGGAAAGCCCTGCTTCGCGGTCATGAAGATCAGGATGATCGAGACGGCGGCGCGGTGCCGCGCGACCCATCCGGCCATCCCCCGGCGCCGCGAGAAGACCCCGTGCCCGCTCAAAACGGCAGCCTCGCGGGCAACGGCCCGACGTCCACCTGCGCGACGAGGGCCTTGGCGTACTGGGCGAAGGCCTGGTCGCTCGAAGCGCTGCGCAACTCCCAGGAGTAGTAGAACTGCGCCCGCTCATCCCCCTCGTTGATGCGGCCGCCGAGGGCGTGCCGCCGGCCCATCAGGCTCGGCGCCTGGAGGCGAACGGCGATGTCCGGGTTCGTCCCCTCGGCCGTGAAGAGGCTCGCCGCCGTGCTCCGATGGCTCGGCAGCTGGAAGAACACCGTCCCGAAGGCGTTGCCGTTGAACTCGGGGCGCCGCAGGAAGTCCTGCGGGTTGCTCATCTCAACCGTTCCCCAGCGGATGCCGGCGTCAGAGGCGTAGAAGGCGCGGTTGACCGACCACTCGTTGGCCGCGATCCGGGACTCCGTGCTCGTCACGAGCATCAGGGCGATCCCGATGACCGTGAGGATCGAGAGGACGAGGATCGCGAGAACCAGCGCCGCGCCGCGCTCGCCGCCCCGCCCCGCCCTGGCCTGCCGAATGCGCCGCTGCGCCTTCATGGACCTAGCCGCCCTCGTAGGCGTAGTTGCGCAGGTTGATCTTCAGCGTCTGCGTCCTCCGGCGGAAGCTCTTCACCGACAGGCTCGGGTACTCGCGCGGGTTGGGAGAGCTCGTCGGCGAGTTCATCGTCAGGAATCCGGTCGCCGACGGGGCCTTGTAGGTCAGGTCCGGGTCGTGGGACTTGGCGACGAGCGAGATCATCACCGCGTGCAGCCGGGGGCAGAAGCCGGCGGCCATCCGGAAATCGGCCGCGGTCAGAGGAGTCTCACCCGCCACGTTGGGCACCCACTCGTCCCCGTCCTTATCGGAGGAGACGTTGGAGTCGAAGGAGGCCGCTCCCGTGCGGATGTTGACCGCGTTGTTGCCGTCGAGGTCCACGCCGTAAGCGACCTGCATGTCCTCGACGTCGTCGGCGAGCGCCACGACGTCGAACGCGTTGCCCCGGCGAATCCCCTGGGCGAGCGCCGGATGGAGGTCGTTGGTGTTGTCGATGAAGAAGACCAGGTCATCGAGGATGCCGGCGTTGCGGATGTTGCGCAGGGAGGCCGGGTCCGCCCCCGAGTCGGTGGGGAGCTCCTGGTTGAACTGCTTGGCGATCGAGCTGGTGAAGTTGACCGCGCCGAAGGAACCGTTGGAGGCGAGCGTGGTCGGCGCGGAGATGACCCCGACGTTGTACGGGGGCTGCGGGTAGAGGGGCTGTTCCTGCCCGTTGCTGATCTGGCTGCAGCCCGTGTGGACGTCGTCGTTGAACGCGACGAGCACGAGCATCGGGTTGGCTGCCGTCACTCCCGCGGTGTAGGCGTCCACCTGGGAGAACTGAGGCCGGTTGGTCGTGTCGTCGTTGACGTGGGCGAAGTTCGTGGTCGCCGAGGCGACGACGGCCTTGTCCGCGGCCGTGCAGGGGGAGCAGCCTCCCTGCGGGTCGCAGGGCTGGCAGCCCGTCTCGAGGTCGAACCCGATCAGCGGGGAGTTGATGACGCCGCGGACCTCGATCATGTCCGTCCCGGGCCGGACCGGGATGTCCCCGTTCAACGAGGTGACGGTCGTGCCCGCCGGGACGTTGTCGTAGGAGATCGCGCTACCCCCGGCGATCCCCGGGAGGTTCGCGTTGGAGTGGTTCAGGATCGCCTGGGTCACCGGCAGCCCTCCGGAGCCGGCCATCCGGATGGCCCGGGTCATCGAGTAGATGCCGTAGCGCACGGCGCCCTGCGCGTCGGCCACGTCCTGCTCGCTCTTGTTCAGGCGAGCGCTCGCGTCGAAGACGGAGAGGATGCCGATCATCGCCAGCGCGAGCAGGAAGACGACGACGATCATCTCCACCAGGGTGAAGCCCGACTCTTCCCGGACCATCCTCGCCGCGCTCATCTCCGCCACTACGGGCAGGTCACCGGATCCTGCGAGAGGATCGACTCGGGGGCGGGGTTGGAGACGACCCCGCTGACCCGCGAGGCGCGCCTTCCGATCCCGAGGAGACCTGTGCCCGAGGTCACGGTGACGTCGATTCGCTTGTACTGGAAGGTGGCCCCCGCCGCGGTCACGAGCGTGGGCGTGAAGGCAGCGTTGGCGGCGACGGCCGGCCCGCAGGTCGGGCAGGCGCCGGGGATCTGGTACTGCAGGACCGTGTAGGTCAGGCGAAAGGGATTGGGAAGGGATCCCGGCAGCCCCGTCTTCGGGTCCGGCAGGGTCGCCGAGAGGTCGCTCACGCAGTGATCGCCGGCGGAGAGGTCGGCGTGGCTGAAAGGCATGTTCATCAGCCTCTCGAGCCGGTCGCGGGCGAGCATGTTGATGCTGGTGTACTCGTTGCCCGAGTAGTTGGACTTGACGCTGGCCACGAAGAGCGGCGTGATGCCGAGCAGCACGAAACCCAGCAGCGCCACCGCCAGGAGCATCTCGACGACGGTCAGCCCGCTTTCCGGGCGCCGCGGGTTGGCGGTCATTGCCACACCGTCGGAGTCACGATCCGCACCCGGCCACCGGTCGAGACGTCGATCGTGATCTGGTTCTTCGCGGTCGAGCCGAGGGGCCCCTCGATGACGATCGTGCCGTCGTTGGTCCCCGTCGGCGCGACCCGCCGGCCGTTGCCGTCGAAGTCGATCCACCCTCCCGTCGGAGTCGTCACGAACCGCATCGCCTTGCCCGGCATGCGGACGGTGTTCAGGGAGTTGGGCACCGGCGTGGGCAGAGGGTTGCCGCGGAAAGATGTGAGCGTCGGCCCGGGGTCGCTCGAGCCGGGCGGGCTCGCGATGACGCGGACGGTTGAGTTGTACCGGACCGCCTTCATCCGGGCGGCGATCAGCGTGGTGCCGATCTCCATCGCGACGGCGCGCAGCTCGCTCCTGCGCCGAAGCTTCCCGTAGAAAGGAATGGAGACTGCCGCGAGCAGCAGCAGGATGAGGATGACGACCAGCACCTCGATGGTACTGAAGCCTCGAGATACAAAAACTCCATTCGCACGCGACATGCGGGGAGACGTATAGCGATTCCTGTGCCCCCAAGCCCCGATCGCCGTAAGCCTTTCTGCTGAAGTAGGATGCGGATAATAGCACGCGGTCCGGAAGGCATGTCCCATGGAAAAAGTGTTACCTTCGGTAACGTCACCGTGCATGTCCAAGACCCTGTCCCAATGAGACTTGTTGTCGGAACAAAGGTCAGGGTCCAGCTGTCCTTCAGGGGTCTGAGCGCATCTCCCCCGGAACGTGGAGAGTGAAGAGCGACCCGCCGCCAGATCGCGCGCCGACTTCGACGGTTCCGCCATGGAGCTCCGCGATGCGCGCCACGATCGCCAGGCCGAAGCCGACACCTTCGGGTTTTGTCGAGTAGAAGGGCAAAAAGATCTTCTCCCGTTCCGCCTTCTCGACCCCCGGACCGCGGTCGCCGACGGCGAGCATCACTTCGCCGCCGCCGGTTTCGCCGGTCAGCGAGACCGCGTCCTCTTCGGCGCGTCGCCCGGCCGGCGTCGCCTCGACCGCGTTTCGCAGGAGGTTGACGACGGCGCGGCGCAACAGGACCGAGGAGCCGGAGATCTCCGGGAAGTCCCCGCCGCGCCGCACGCGAAGTCCCGGAAAAGCCCTCTCCGTCTCCTCGCACGCCGAGTCCGCGACCGCCGCGAGGTTCACGCGCTCGGGGGGGAAGCCCTCCGGCCGCGCGAAGAGGAGAAAGTCGCTCGTCACGCGGCTCATCTCCTGCGCCTCGCGCCGGATCGCCTTCAAGTGGTCCGGGGCGCGGTCGGGATAGCGCAGAGCGAGGTCCGCGAACCCGTCGATCGCGGCGGCCGCGTTGCGGAACTCGTGAGCGGCGCCGGCCGAGACGTTGCCCAGGTCAGCCAGGTGCCGGACGAGGGCGACCCGAGCCTCGAGGCGCCGCACTTCGGAGACGTCCGTGAAGAGCGCCAGGACTCCGAGGAACCGGTCGTCGGCGCCGCGCGCCGGAACGGCGGTGACGCCGAGCACCCGTTCTTCTCCGCCGCGGCGCCACCGGATCTCGCGCCGGGTCGCCGCCGAGCGCTCCGAGAGGACGCCCTGGAGCAGCTCGCTGAGCTCCGGGACTCCCGAGAGGCTCGACTCGAACGGCTCGCCCCGGGGGGGAGCGTCGAGGCCCAGGATCTCGACGCCGGCCTGATTGAGCTCAATGACGCGCCCTTCGCGGTCCACCGACAGGAGGCCCGTCGGGAGGTTTCGCGCGAGCGTGTGGGCCGCGATCTCCAGGTCGTCGGCCCGCTCCTTCTCGGCGCGCGCCAGCCTCTGGAGCTCCCTCTCCTTCTCCGAGAGCGCCGCGATGGTGGACTCGAAACTCGCGATCAGGAAGTCCCGCTCGTCGACCGCCGCCACGGCAAGCTCCTCGCGCGGCGCCGCGCCGGCGGCTGCCAGCAGCCGGTCGTAGGGGCGAAGCAGCGAGCGCAGGTAGAGCGCGGCAAGCACCACCAGGGCCACCCCCGTCGCCGGCACGAAGACCGTCAGCCAGCGCGCCTGCGACCTCAGCGCCGCGCCCGCGCCCGGATCGAGAGCCAGCGCGTAGTAGCCGGAGGGCGTCGAAAGGATGGAGACGACATGGGGCGGATTCCCGCGCCAGTCCGTCAGCGCGCCGCCGGGCCCGGGATTCCCGCCGGGCATCGTCATGGGAGCCTCGAGACCGCGGCTGGTCGTGCGCGTCCGCCTTCCGTCGAGGTCGTAAGCGGCCGCGTAGAAGACGTCCGGCTCCGCGGCCGCGCGAGCGAGCCCTTCACCCGGGTCCGCCGCCGCGGCGACCCTCCTGAGGATCTCGACGGACCGCCGCTCCGTGGCGCGGCTGCCCCAGTCCACGCTCTCGCGAAAGAACAGGAGCGTCGCGAAGTTCAGGAACAGCACCAGCAGCACCGCGACCCAGAGGAAGAGCCGCGACTCCCTCCGAAAGGACCGGGGAACCTGCGAGGTCTCCGTCACGGGAAGAGCGCGCGGTAACGGGAGATCATGGCGTTTCCGAAGAAGAGGGCTGCGAGGCCGCCGGCGGCGAGGAAGACGCCGAAGGGAAGCCGCATCTTGCGGTCCCCGCGGCCCGTGGCGATCGCCGCGATCCCCACGAGGCTTCCCGCCAGGGACCCGAGGAGGACCGACACGAGGACTCCCGCGGGGCCCAGGAATGCTCCGATCATGGCCAGCATCTTGACGTCTCCCAGCCCCATCCCCTCGTGCCCCGCGATCTTTTCGTAAAGGAACGCGATCAGGAAGAGGCCGCCTCCCCCGACCGCCGCTCCGAGGAACGCTTCCCAGGGCCCCATGGTCTTCGAGAAGAACGACAGGAGGAGCCCCAGCACGAGCCCCGTCAGCGTGATCTTGTCGGGGAGGATCTGGAACTCCCCGTCGATGGCCGCCAGCGCGACGCACGCGGAGGCGAAGAAAACGCCCCCGAGAAGCTCCGGCCACTCCCGCGCGCGCAGGAAGAGGAGCGCCCAGAGCGCCCCGTTGACGAGCTCGATCAGCGGGTAACGCGGCGAGATGGCCGCGCGGCAGACGCGGCACTTCCCCCGCAGCAGAAGCCAGGACAGGACAGGGATGTTGTCGAACCACCGGATCGGGGCGCCGCAGGCCGGGCAGTGCGAGCCCGGCGTGACGACCGATTCGCCGCGCGGCAGCCGGTGGATGAGAACGTTGGCGAAGCTCCCCACGATGAGGCCGAAGAGCCCGGCCGAGACGCACCCGAAGAGCCCGAATTCCTCGAACGGCGTGGCCTTCAAACGGGCCTCGAGCGCAGGAGGAGGACGGCCGTGGCGAGGAGAGCCGCCGCCGAGACGGCGGAGCCGGCGTAGAAGGAGACCGGGCGGTAAACGAGCTCGACCCGGTGCGGGCCGGGCGGCAGCGCCACCGCGCGCAGCCAGCCGTCGGCGCGGAGAATCGGGCGCGGCTTCCCGTCCACCGACGCCTTCCATCCGGGATAGAAGAGGTCGGCCAGCACGAGGATCCCGGCCGCGTCGGAGTCCACGTCGGCGGCTACTTTCTCGGGAAGGTCCTGCGCGATCCTCGCGACGACGTAGGTTCGTCTGCCACCGGGCTTCACATCGGCGTCCGGCTCGCGGTCGAGCGTGACTTCGCGCGTCCACTCCGCTTCGGCGCGGGCCGCGCGGCTCCACGCGCGCGACGGGTCCGCCTCCACGCGCCAGGCCGGCACGAAGGAGAGCCTGGGGCGGTACGGGTTGATCGGCGCGCGGAAGAAGTCGTCCACCTTGCGTGAGCCCAGGTCCGCCGGCTGGAAGGGCGTCCAGAGCACGCGCCCGCCGGCGGCGCCCGCGGGGAGCGTGGGGTCCGGGGAAGAGTCCATCGAGTCGGCGATCTGCCTTTCCCCTTTCGCGGAGAGCGCGGCGGCGGTGCGCACCGTCGAGATTCCCGCGAGGAGGTTGGTGTAGCCCAGAAGCGACTGCCTCTGGCGGCGCAGCGCCGCGGCGTCGTATCTCCCGTCCCCGATCGCCCACCCGGAGAGCGTGGACACGGGCGGCGTCACGACGCGTCCCGCGATCCGGGCGAGGAAGGGGATCGCGGGCGGAACGCGCCGGATCTCTCCCTCGGAAGCGTAGCGGAAAATGCCCCGGGAGGAGAGCGCGAGCGAAGCCGCCAGGGCGAGGGCCGCCACGGCCGAAAGAACTGCGCCGCGGTAGTCGGGCGTCGGCAGCGGCTTGGGCGAAGCAATGACCGCCGCCGCGATAAGCGCGGCGATCCCCGCCGCGTCGAGAAGCCGCGCCGCGGCGGAGCGGCCCGGCAGAAGAAGCAGCGCGAATCCGGCCGCGGCAATGGCGGCGAGCGGCAGGAGGTCCCCGCGGCCGCGGGCGAAGCGGAAGCTGTCCGCGCCGATGCCCGCCAGGATCGGCAGCGAGAAGAACGTCAAGGCCAGCGCCTTGGCCGGATAGCGGATCCGGTCGAGCGGCGGGATCGAGCGCAGCCACGATCCGGGCGGACCGGCCGCGGCAAACACGACGCCGGCGAGCGCCACGAGTCCCAGGATGACGGCGAGCCTTCGCCGCTGCCCCTCGGTGAATGCCCCGGCCGCGGCGCAGAGAAGCAGCGGCCCCGCGTGGAGCGAGGCGAGGTACTCCGTTCCGCTCTTTCCCGGCGAGAGTCCCAAAAGAG